>NZ_CP180555.1:647296-970944 GCF_047778115.1 Neptuniibacter sp. QD48_55
ATTGCTGCCATCTATGCAGCGGCATCACAAGGTGATGCAATAGATGAGCAGAAACTTAAAGATGAATATCTGGTAGTTGAGCGTTGGCGCAGAGTAGGACCTCAATTTTCGATTGGAACTTGGTGTAGCGACTTTGACTGGCAACAAAAAATTTTAGACACATCAAAACTATCATTCAAAGAATATATATACTTTTTGCGTGTGGGTTTTCAGAATATATTGTTTATTCTTTTATTCTTCTTTAAAGTTTTCCTTTCTAAAGTTTGCGTAAGGAAAACTCAAGGGGAATTGAAGCGAGTTGTTGTGGGTTATTCCGTCAAAGGTGTAACTGAAAGGGTGGTTTATCCTTTCGATTGTCCTGAAGACGATCCTGCAGACTTTAAAATCGTGTTCAATAGTTGGGGGGGGGTGCCTTTTCAGGTATGTAGTTTGATTTCATTTAGCTCCTTTCTTTATGGCCTACTTGTTTTTTTAAAGGCTGTTTCAAGGAGTGAAATGAAAAATTTATCGGATTACTTTTATTTCTTTAAAGAGGTTTTAGATTTTCATTGCTTCTTGCATTTCATACTAGTGCATAGTCTGGTTTCTAAATACAGTGGTATCCAAATTTTCGTACTTTCTGAAGGGTTTTCTCGAGAGTATTGCTCCAATTTAGCAGGTAGGGGCAATGTTAGCTTTCTCAACGTCTCGCCTACAATTAATATTGCGCGGCTAAATACCATATATTCTTATTTTCAATTTGGTAGCTCGCTCAGGTTTAGGTTTTTGTCTAAAAAGGACTGGCTAGAAAGACCATATGCTACATCAAAAGAGCAGATTTCTATAAACGAATTATTGGAAACACTAAACACTAAAGGGAAAACTGTGGTTGTTGTGGAAGGATATTCGTCAGAAAGTAGAAAAGAATGTAGAGCTTTGTTTTGCTTCTTGGAAAAAAAGCTTAACGTTACTGTAAAGTATAAAGCTCACCCAAGGCACTCGAACGAAGAATGTCAGGTTGATGCAGATGATGTTGCTTTATGCTGTTTTACTAGTCAGTATTCTCTACTTCGGTGGGTGAGTGATACTAATTCAGAGAACTATTATTATTGCTGGGGTGATGATTCGTTTCATCCAGCTCCATATTCTAGCATTAAAATTATAAAGGATATGCTATGAAAGATGTGCTTGTTTTTTCTGGTGGTCGTGGAAGTTCTACTTTAATTAAGGCTCTTGTTAAAGAGCCTAATCTCAGACTGAATATTCTAGTTAATGCTTATGATAATGGGCTTTCTACAGGTGTAATCAGAGAAGTTTTTGGGATATTAGGTATATCTGATATAAGGAAGACTATCGGTACCGTTCTGAAAAATGATGTCTTTTCAGAAATTTTAGAAGAAAGAGTTAAAATTACGCACAAAAAAGAACTTTTTAGCTTCTTTGACTTTGGCGTTAAAAAAATTCTAGATGCCACGCCTGAGGGAAATAGAAGATATATTGAAAAGTTAGCAGCTGATGCTCGGAAGCTGCTTGAAAGTTTTGAATTGCCTGAAGATGAATATGCATTCGGAAATATTTTGATGGTTCCTCTGTTTAAGTCATCTAATATTAATTCGGCTATTTCTACTTTTCTTAAGGCTCTTGGTTCTAAACATCGTGTTTATGTTAATTCGCAGGAAAATTTGTACTTGGTAGCTGTAACTCAATCAGGGCATGTTTTATTGGATGAGGCTGAAATTGTTGGTGGGCGTTCTTCAGTAAGTATAGAAAAGATATATCTGCTACAAAAAGATCACTTGGAAATCGCTGAGAAATTATCTGCTGAAAATGATTTATTTGAATTAGTTGAGTTTTTAAAAGTTAATAATGTGTATCCTGTTATGGCTGATGCGGTTTGTGATGCTGTAGTTGCTAGTGATTATATATTTTATGCTCCAGGTACACCTCATTCCTCGTTATATCCTACCTACGTCACTACGGGTTTGGCTGAAGCAATTATTAAATCAAATGCAAAAAAAGTTTTTGTTTCTAATATAGGGGCAGATTACGAAACACCGAGCTATCGTCTGTCAGACTATATTATTTCTACAGTGTCTTATTTGAATGCAGATACAAGCCAATACCTTGCGGAAGATCTCATTGATGTTGTATTGGCTAGTAAAGGTTCATTGGTAGATAGGACTAAGGTGGTTCTTGATACTAAACATAAGGTTTTCAATGGTCTTGAGGTTTCTGTGGACTCTTTTGAAAGTGTGGAACATTCAGGAAGGCACTCAGTCGAAGCTTTTACGAATTTCTTCAATAGAGCTCAATTTGAATGGTAGCACTCGCAATAACTTTAACGGGGCTTGCGCTTTCGTCATTTTTTCTGAGGGCTGGGTGGCTCGCATTTTCTATTAGTGCCCCGCTTGCTGTGGGAGCATGGCTCATATCTTTTGATTTCGGCTTCGGGTATAGAACTGTATCGTTCGAAACTATTGTTCTACTTCTGTCGTTTCCTTTATGGGCTTTAATTTGTGAATCATTTGTCAAGCTGTCCAATAAAGAGCAGATTTCCCTTAGAGTAACTTTCGAAAGTAAAGGTTTTAACTATTTCGATTTCTTTACTCTGTTATTACTCTTTGTTGGTGTTTTTGCTTTTTTACTTAAGGTTAGTCTGTATTTTGATCATGTTTTTTCGTCGGCGTTTATTAAACTAATTATTGAAGATCCTGAACTTATCGCCAAAAAATTTGCTTCTGGTTATTCTTCTTTGCATTATTTGGGTTTTTTAGGCTTGGTTTATCTTCCGCTTTGTTCTAGGGGGACTGCTATTTGGAAAGTTAATGTTGTATTTACTTTTCTATATTTAATTACCTTGCTCCTTCTTATGATAAAGGTGCAGATTGTTTTGGCTTTTTCTTTGCTGTTATGGTCTTTTTTTCTTACCAGAGGGTTTAATAAAAAGTTTGTATTATTAACTACGGCTGTTGTCTTTATTGGGGTGGTAATTACTCTATATGATAATTATAAGCATAGTAATAATTTTCTGACTAGCTTTGAGTTTCTTTTAAGGTATCTCGGTGGAAGTGTGATTGGGTTAGATTACTTTCTTAATAATAGGGAGTATTCCGAATACTTTTCATATAAGGGGTATTTTTGTGCTCGGTATAATCCGGTTTTTAATTATTTGGGTATGGAACAATTTGAATATCCAGATAAGGTTTTTATCAATATTGGTGATAATGCGGGGACTGTAAATACAGGGACAATGGTTCAGTCTTTTGTTCAGGATTTTGGGGTCTTAGGAGCATGTTTTGCCTGGATTATAACGTCAGTAGTTTTCTATATGATGCTTATTTTGAGTAAAGGTACTAGTGTGCTTTCTAGGTTTGCCAGTGTCTATGTTGTTTTCTTTCTTGCCTCTTGCTCAGTATTCTTTATTGGTAATGCAATCTTAAAGCTAGAAATAGTTCTGTGTTTATTTGTGCATCTGATGTTAATGATTCTATTGGCTCTAATTGATAAAATCTTTTCTCAAGATATGGAGCCCTCTTCATGTGCGGTATAGCTGGTTTAATTAGTAACTCCTGTTCCTTCGATGGAAGTGCCTTGCAGGTTAGAGGAGAGGCTTTTGCTGATTTACTTTCTCGTAGGGGGGGGGATGGTACCGGTACGCGAATAATCGATGGCAATTTATTTGTCCATACACGCCTTGCAGTACAGGATCTATCCTCCGCAGGTGCCCAGCCGATGGTTGATCCTACAGGTCGATTTACATTGGTCTATAACGGAGAAATTTACAATGCTCCTCAATTAAGGAGCATCGCTTCTGCTCAAGGTTATTCATTTTTAGGTACGTCTGATACAGAAGCTCTTTTGGCTGTATTCAGTTTATTTGGGGCTGCATGTATATCTAAAATTGAAGGGACTTTTGCTTTTGCGATTTATGACAAGCTGCATAAAAAAACATATTTGGTTAGAGACCGTCTGGGGGTAAAGCCCTTATATTTTGCCAGTTCTTTAGACGCTTTCTTCTTCTGCTCTGAAATTAGCCCTCTGGCAGTTCAGTTAAAACATAAAAGTATTAATCAGCAAAGCCTTCTTGAGTACTTGTGGTTTGGTAGTGTCACAGGTGAAAACTCTTTCTACGCTGAGATTAATGCTGTGCCGCCTGGTTCAGTTGTTACTGTTTCACCGGATAACCAAATAACAGTAGCTAAGTGGTGGGAACTAGAAGAATGGTTAGTAAGTGAAAAGTACAAGTCAATTTCTTCATCCCAAAAGCGCTCTTGTTCTCTTAACTCAGCAATTTCAGAGGCTGTTTCGCGACAGTTAGTTTCTGATCTACCATTGTCTGTTTTTCTCAGTAGTGGAGTGGATTCTAGTATTCTCGCAGCTGAATGTGCTAAGAATAACAAAGATATCTTGGCTGTTACTGCTCGGTTTTCTGCTAATTCAGTTCAGGATGAATCAGTATTAGCTTCGAAAATGGCTAAGTCCTTAGGTCTGCGGCACCATGTTCTAGATATTGATAATAATCAGGTAGAAAGTGATATTTCAGAGTTGCTCTGTTCTTTTGGAGAGCCTTTTGGGGACGCAGCAGCAATTCCTTTATATCAGATGTGTAAACAGTTACGGGCTAATGGTAACAAAGTGGTTTTGCAGGGGGATGGCGGAGATGAGCTCTTCTGGGGGTATAATCGTTATTGTTTAGTTAACCCGCTAATTAGAACAGTGCTTTCAGCGGGTAGTCTTGTTTTGAAAAAGCATAACAGTGATTATTTTGGAAAAGGTGATCGTGTAAATAGGATGCTGCGCGCCTTTAATTCCGTTGAGCCTGCTGAACTTTTTCCCCTTCTATTAACCAGAGAATCAAAGCACGGCAATGTAGAGCAGTTATTCTCTAGCGATTATGTTCAAGGGTTTTCTGCTGAATTAGATCCATTTTCTGCTTACCGCAAGACCAATGAACGTTTCAGCAATGTGTCAAATTTAAGTGATAGATTAAGACTGGTTGACCTTTGCATTCAATTACCTACCCAGTTCTTACCTAAGGTAGATCGTGCCAGTATGGCTGCAAATGTCGAAGCTAGAGTTCCGCTATTGGATGAAATAGTTGTTAAGCATGCGTTACAGTATAAATCACCTACCTTTATGATGCCTAGTGACAGCAAAAAAATACTTAAGAAAGCATATAGTAATGCACTTCCTGAGGCTGTTAAAAAACAGCGTAAACTAGGTTTTACTACGCCTTATAGTGAATGGTTAGATGGGCAACTGAAAAATAGCTTTACAGAGATGTGTCTTGATCCTGCTTTCTCACGTTATTTTAATTTTTCGGCAGTATTCTTAGAAAGTATCGTTCGTGGAGATGATCATTCTAGGTGGTCTTATCAATTTATGAGATGGAAATTGTTTATGCTTGCTAAATGGTTTTTTGAGGGTGGACAGATTGAAAGGTAAAATATTGCTTGTAGGCGCTCTACCTCCACCGGTTGGAGGAACTACCATTTCATTCAAGGAGCTTGTTGAATATTTCGATAGTGATGACAATTATCAATTCTTTGATTTGAATCGTTTGAGGTCGAAGTCTGATTTTCTTCGAAGTGTATGGGTGTTATTTCTAATGTTAGTTAGGGCAAAAGTATGGTCTTTTCATGTGAGCGACAATGCAGCAGTTCGATTTTTGCCTATGTTTTGGATATTTTCAAAAGTATTAAGAAGAAAAATAGTTTATCGTCAGTTCGGAGGAGAATTTGTTTCGACATATAATTCACTTCTGCCAATCCAAAAAAGTTTCTTCCGATATACAGTTCTTAAAAGCGATGTGGTTTATTTTCAGACAAAAAAGATGGTTGAGTTCTTTTTAGGGCAGATGCCAGACCAAAACATTCAATGGTTACCTACTTCTCGTAAGTTTGCATCTGAGAATACCACCTTCATGGATAATACCGACTCTCGCTTTCATAGGAAAGTACTTAAGGTCGTTTTTGCTGGGAGGTTATCGCGTCTTAAAGGTGTGGTTGAGCTAATCAATGCGGTGAGAAGCTTTTCCTCAATTGAGCTTGATCTATATGGTCCTGTTGAAGATGACGAAATTCTAAGAATTGTTGATAAGGCTGGAAATGTTTATTACCGAGGTATTGTAGATCGGCAACAGTTAGCGGAAGTCTATGCGGAAGCAGCTGTTTTTGCACTGCCGAGTTATCACCCAGGTGAAGGCTATTCAGGTGCGGTAATAGAAGCTCTGCAATATGGAGTACCGCCTTTAGTGAGTCGCTGGAATGCTTTTGAAGAAATGTTGCCTCAGGATGTTGCTTTTTTTGTTGATCCAAAATCTGAGAAGAGCATTGTTAGTTGTTTAGAAGAAGTTCTTTCGAATAGAGGTTTATTAACTCAAGCATCGCTTAATGCTCTTCTGTATAGTCGGCAGTTCGATCTTGATGTTGTATGCAAAAAAATAGATCAGGATCATAAAGAATGTGCGGCATAGTTGGGGCTATATCTGAAACTCCGTATACTGAAGAAATAAGAAAGTCGCTCGAAGCAATTTCTCATAGAGGTCCAGATAATCAAAGCTCTTTTGTTTCAAATTTCGGGAATCGGGCCTTGTTTTTTGGACACTCTAGGCTCGCTATTAGAGATACTTCTTCTCAGTCGAATCAGCCATTGGTAAGTGATTGTAGTGGGTTTTCTCTGGTTTATAATGGAGAAATTTATAATTTCCGCTTTTTGATTGATAAATATAAGATTCCATCTAAATTTCAGAAGTCTGATAGCTTAATATTATTTTACCTATTAATTGATGTGGGCGAAGAATGTTTGGCTGATCTAAATGGGATTTTCGCATTTGCTTTCTTTGATAAACAAAATAAGAGGTTTATTTTAGCTAGAGATGCAGTAGGTGCTAAGCCGATATATTACAATTTCAATAATGGTGAGTTGCGTTTTGCTTCGGAGCTAAGGGCACTTAAAGTGCTCGGGGTTGACCCAGAAGTTTCTGAAGAGGAGCTGTTTGAGGCTATGAATTTGGGATATGTATTAGAGCCTAGAACGGGTTTTAGCAATATTACCAAAGTGCCTCCATCACACTATTTGCTCCTCGAAGGTGGGAATGAGCCTATACTAAAGCAATATAACCCGAATATATCAAATAATCCCGATGCGGAATCATTGGTAATTAACTCTATAAAGGGACAGTTGGTTTCTGATGTCCCTATATGCTCGTTCTTTAGTGGTGGAGTTGATTCTAGTGTTCTCGCTTTAATCGGCAAGACACCGTTATTGCATCTTCAATACCCTGAAATGCGTGATAGCACCTATGCTTCTAGAATAGCAGATTATCTAGGGTTGAATCTGCATAAGTTTGAACTGCAGCCTTCTAATAAAACATTAATTGAAGATGCGTTTGAAATTGCTGATGGAGTAGAGGAGCCTATTGCTGATTATACATTTCTTGCCAGTAAACAGTTGTCAGAGCATGCTCAAAAGGCTGGTTATAAAGTTGCGTTGTCAGGAATGGGTGCGGATGAGGCTTTTGGTGGTTATATTCGATATCACTTAATGTCTATAAGACCTGTTCTAAAAATTTTGAGATTTAGGCCTCTTGAAATTGCGACCTCACATATTCTTAAAAAAATGAAGGTGCCGATGAGGAAATATCAGCGCCTCTTTAGCTTTGCACAAGAAAATAATGAATTTCTCGCTTATTCAAGCCTGGTTGGTTACTTTTCTCGTGATGAGCTGGATTCACTTTGGGGGGGGCGCTCTTTTGAGCATCGGAGACGCTTAACGGATACGTGGAGTGGAGACATTGACTCTAGGCTAAGAGGCTACAATTTGGCAAAGGAGTTTGATCGCTTAGGGTTCTTATCACACAATTTGATTGTTGCTGATAAGTCTAGTATGTCGAGGGGGGTTGAGCTTAGAGTTCCGTTTTTAGCAGAAGAAATATACTTTTCAAGCTCCCCTTCTGTTAAGGGGTTAAGTCACTTGTTTCGTGGTGGCAAAGGGGTCCTGAAAAATATCCTGTTTAGGTCGATATCTAAAGCCTTTTTCAGTAGGCCAAAAGAAGGCTTTAATCCTCCGCTGGATAAAGCTGTAGAGTGTCTTGGTGAAGATGAGTTGATCGCCTTTTTCCGTGAGGGCAAGCTTGTTGAGTATATTTCAATGGCTGCTTTACAAGAATTAATTACGAAACATTTTGATAGAACAGAAGATAATACCTACAAAATATGGTCCTTGATTTTCTTTGAGCAATGGTTAAGGCGATGGTCAAATTGATATGGGTATAGGGAGTAAGAATGAGTTTTAAGAAAATTTCAGTCATCGGGCTGGGATATATAGGACTACCAACAGCAGCAATGTTTGCTTCTCGTAAAGTAAGTGTAAATGGAGTGGATGTTAATGCTGAGGTTGTGGATACCATAAATAAGGGGGGAGTGCACATTGTTGAACCTGATCTGGAAATGCTTGTACGTGGTTCAGTAAATGCAGGATACCTAAAAGCTAGTTTGGAACCTGAAGTTTCAGATGCTTTTCTTATTGCGGTGCCAACCCCCTTTCAGGATAACCTGGAACCTGATTTGAAATTTGTCAAGCAGGCAGCCAACTCGATAGCTCCTTTTCTTAAGAAAGGGGATCTGGTGATTTTGGAATCAACTTCCCCAGTGGGAACCACCGAAAAGGTTGCTAGGTGGCTATCAGAAGCGCGGCCTGATTTGGTCGTTCCTGCATCTAATCGGCATGAAGCTGATATCAATATCGCATATTGTCCGGAAAGAGTATTGCCTGGTCATATAGTCAAAGAGTTAGTGGCAAATGATCGGATTGTTGGAGGGATCAGTGATGTTTGTGTTGAGAGAGCAATTGAACTCTATAGAACATTTGTAACGGGTGACTGCTTGAAAACAAATGCACGAACTGCGGAAATGGCAAAATTGACTGAGAATGCTTCACGCGATGTGAATATTGCGTTTGCTAATGAGCTATCTCTTATTTGTGATAAGCTAGATATAGATGTTTGGGAATTGATCGAATTGTCCAATAGACATCCTCGAGTTAATATTTTGCAGCCTGGCCCTGGTGTTGGAGGTCACTGCATTGCTGTTGATCCTTGGTTTATTGTTAGCTCTGCTCCAGAGGAATCTAGATTGATTCAGACAGCTCGCATGGTTAACGATGCTAAGCCTGAGTGGGTGCTTTCAAAAATAATGACTGAATGTACCCGCTTTTTAAACAATAATAGCTCTAGAACAATGTCGGATTTAACGGTCTCTTGTCTTGGTTTGTCCTTCAAGCCCGATATCGATGACCTTAGGGAAAGCCCCGCTTTGGCAATCTTTACAAAACTAGTGAATGAATTTTCATGCCGAGTACTCGCTTGTGAGCCCAATATAGAGGTGTTGCCAGCTAGTTTTAACTCTTCTGCCACTCTATGTGATATAGATGAAGCTATGAAAGAGGGAGATATTATTGTTTTGTTAGTCGATCACAAAGAGTTTAAGTTGCTGGATCTAGGGGATATAGAGAATAAATATGTCGTAGATACCCGTGGTGTCTTTAGGTGATTAATAATATGTCTTTCCGAAAAAAGGTACTTTGTATTTTTGGAACTAGGCCTGAAGCGATTAAAATGGCACCTTTGGTTATCGCTTTACGTGGGGATGACTTTTTTGAAGTAAAGGTGGCAGTAACTGCTCAGCACCGTGAAATGATGGATCAGGTTTTAGAGCTATTTGATCTTTTACCTGACTATGATCTTGATATCATGCGTCCAGGTCAGGATTTGTACCATGTAACGAGCAATGTTTTGCTTGGTTTGAGGGATATTCTCAGGGATTTTCAGCCTGATATGGTATTGGTCCATGGTGACACTTCAACGACATTTGCAGGAGCTCTGGCTGCTTTCTATCAACAGATTTCGATTGGTCACGTCGAGGCGGGTCTTAGAACTGGTGATATGTCTTCGCCTTGGCCAGAGGAGGCGAATAGAGTTCTTACAGGGCGCTTGGCTAACTGGCACTTTGCTCCCACCGATCGTAATCGCAAAGCGCTTTTATCTGAAGGTGTTGCGGATCAGACTATCTGTGTTACCGGCAATACAGTAATTGATGCTTTAAATGTTGTTATAGAGAAAATCAGTAGCTCTAAAGTTCTGTTGAATCAGATTCAGAGTAATTTAATAGTGGCGGGGCTGCCCATAGATATTTGCTCAAAGCGCTATGTGTTGATTACCGGGCATCGAAGGGAAAATTTTGGAGAAGGTTTCGAGAATATATGCAATGCTTTGAAGGAGTTGGCAGAGGCAAATAAAGATACGCATTTTGTGTACCCCGTACACCTTAATCCTAATGTGAGGACGCCAGTAAATGCAATTTTGAGAGGCTTGGGTAATGTTCACCTTATAGAACCATTGGGTTACGATACCTTTGTTTTCTTAATGAAGAACTCTTACTTTGTCCTAACTGATAGCGGGGGAATTCAGGAAGAAGCTCCTGGCCTTGGTAAGCCTGTCTTGGTTATGAGGGATACTACTGAACGCCCAGAGGCAGTCTATGCGGGTACTGTCAAGTTAGTTGGGACTAAGAGTCACGTGATTATCGAAGAAGTACAGAAACTCTTAGATAGTGACGAACTTTATCGGGTTATGTCGTCAGCACATAACCCTTATGGTGATGGGCAAGCTTGTGCTCGAATAGTCAGTTTTTTGAAAAGCTTATGAGTAAACTCAGCCTGCTGTTCCATACGATCAGGCATTTAAAGCTCAAACAGATTATCTTTCAGCTTTATTATCGTGTTCGACGGCTTAAACCTATAACTATTTCAGAGCCTCAGTTGCATATTCCTGTGATGCAATGGGAGGGGGAATCTTTTCGAAAAACAAGTTCCTTTGATGGAGATTTTTATACATTTCTCAATATAAAGGTTAAGGCTACAGAAGTCTGGAAACAAACTGATTTGCCGAAATTGTGGTTATACAATTTGCATTATCATGACGATTTGAGCTCAGATGCGATTTTCCAAGATAAAGTTGTATGTGAACAGCTTATTTCTAACTGGATTGAAAATAATCCCCCAGTAATTGGTGATGGTTGGGAACCGTATTGTCTATCTCTAAGGGCTGTTAATTGGATTAAATGGTTTTCAGGTTTAGGGCGAGATTGTATTGATGAATCAAAGATTGTGTCTTTAGCATATCAGGTGACTATTCTTGAGAGGCAAATCGAATACCATATTTTTGGTAATCATCTTTTTGTAAATGCTAAGGCGTTGGTTTTTGCAGGTGTTTTCTTTTCGGGCACGGACGCTGAGAGGTGGTTAAGAAAAGGTTTAGCAATTCTAGATCAAGAAATAAAAGAACAGTTTCTTCCTGATGGAGGACACTTCGAACTTTCCCCAATGTATCATGCCAGTTTGATTTGGGATCTCTGTGAGCTAATAAACCTAGGGCAGAAATCAGGGGTTAATGAACTTTCAACTCGTATTTCTGATTGGGGAGAGGTGGTCGTTAGGGGGGTCTGTTGGCTTAAGTATATGGTTCACCCTGATGGTCAAATTTCTTTCTTTAATGATTCTGCTTATGGAGTTGCTCCGACAGTTGCTGATATTGAGCGCTATGCTAAGAAACTAAAATTGATGCCCGATACATCAGTTCCTTTATCCAGAGAACAAGATAGTGTTTTTACTAACTATTTGGAGAACACAGGTTATTATATTATCGATTGGGCTGGGTCTAATAAAGTAATCATTGATATGGCTGAAGTCGGTCCAGCTTATCAGCCTGGTCATGCACATGCTGATACTCTCAGTCTAGAATGGTCAGTTGGTAAGCAGAGAGTATTGGTTAATTCTGGTACATCGGTTTATGGTGTTTCTCCAGAACGCTTAAGACAGAGGCAGACCTCTGCTCATAATACTGTTGTTGTTAATGATTATGATTCCTCTGAAGTTTGGGGGGGATTTCGTGTTGCTCGAAGAGCGCAGGTTAACAATATAAGTTCGACTATTCATGAGGCGGAGGTCGAGGTTTGTGCAAGTCATGACGGCTATCATCGTTTTAATCCTAGTGTGACCCATACCCGACGAATTCATTCTGCTGAGCACGAATTACGGATTGTTGACCATTTAAGCGGCAATTATGGAAAAGCGTATGTTGTTTATCATATCCATCCCGATGCAGAATTGGTAAAAAAGGATGATTTCAGGGTTGATATTAATTTTGAGAATACCTCTATAACGGTGTTAAGCCTCCAAAAGGTAAAGATTCTTGATTCTAGTTGGCATCCAGAGTTCGGTCTGTCGATAAAGAATAAAAAGCTAGTTATTTATTTCTCTAGTGAAGCTGTTGATGTCCTATTTAAGATAAATTAGGTGTTTAGGTTGCGAGTTCTAGTGCTTTCATTTTATTTCTATCCAGATCTCTGTGCGGGTTCTTTCCGTTGTCAGGCTCTGATCAATGAGCTGGCAAAGAGGGAGGGTGTGACAGTTGATCTAATAACAACGATGCCTAATCGTTACGCTTCTTTTGATGTAGATGCTAAAGGCTATGAAGAGATTGGAAATACGCGAGTTCACAGGATTCAATTACCAGATCATAAAAGCGGTTTTCTAGATCAGGCTAAAGCCTTCTTTTCTTATATGCTTGAGGCCCGAAAAATAGCCTCTGCGCAGTCATATGATGTTGTCTTTGCCACTAGTTCTAGGCTATTTACTGCATTTTTGGGCGCGTTAATCGCAAGGCAG
This sequence comes from Neptuniibacter sp. QD48_55, assembly GCF_047778115.1. Classification (GTDB taxonomy): domain Bacteria; phylum Pseudomonadota; class Gammaproteobacteria; order Pseudomonadales; family Balneatricaceae; genus Neptuniibacter. The sequence continues at coordinate 660,002 of NZ_CP180555.1, forward strand.
AAAAAAACGCCCCTGTATTTAGATATTAGAGACATTTTCGTTGATACGGTTGCAGATATACTTCCTGCACCGATTTTATTTCCTTTGAAACCTTTTTTTGTGTTGGTTGAAAAATACACGTTTAACTCCGCATCAAAAATTAACTTGGTTTCGAAGGGGTTTAGCGGGTACTTTGAGAAAAAATTCCCCGGTAAATTCTATCGCTGGTATACCAATGGTATTGATCCAGACTTCCAGGGCAGTGCTGAATCATCGCCTGAATTAGGAAATGATAGGACGAGATTGTTATATGCAGGCAACATTGGTGAAGGGCAGGGGTTGGATGCGATCATCCCCAAGCTTGCTTTAAGGCTGGGTGAAGATTATGAAATCCTGGTCATAGGTGATGGTGGTAAGAAAGAAAAGCTAAAGCAGAGTTTGAGAGAGATGGGAGTGGATAATGTAACTCTTCGTAATCCTGTGTCCAGAGATCAGTTAATTCGAGAGTATAATCAAGCTGATATTCTCTTTCTGCATTTAAATGATTACCCCGCTTTTGAAAAAGTCATCCCGTCAAAAATTTTTGAATATGCTGCGGTAGGTAAGCCAATTCTTGCCGGTGTTAAAGGTTATCCAAAGACATTCATAGAATCCGAGGTTTCAAATGCTAATACCTTTGATCCTTGTAATGATGTAAGCGCTGAGGCTGCCATTAAAGGTCTAGCACTATCAATAACTGACAGGGAGGAATTTGTGAAGAAATTTGGTCGGGAAAAGATTATGAAAGATTTGGTCGATGATCTGTTAGTGGTCATCGAAGAGAGGGGTGATTCTTGAACGTTCTATTGACTGGAGCTACTGGCTTTATTGGATCTGATGTGTTGAATGCCTGTATCAATAAAGGTTGGCAGGTTTCTGCTTTAGGTAGGAATAAAGTATCGCAATCCAGTAAATGTAAGTTTCATAAAGCTGCATTAGGTAAAGATGCTATTCCAAGCGAAGCTTTTACCGATGTCGATGTGGTTGTTCACTGCGCAGCTAAATCATCTTTTTCCAAATCAGACGATGAGAGTGCTTTAAAGACCGTGAATGTAGACGGAACTATAGCGCTAGCGAGAGCAGCGGCTGAACATGGAGTTAAGCGTTTCATTTTTTTAAGTTCAATAAAGGTGAATGGAGAGGAAACTGAATCTGGAATTCCTTTTCGATTTGACGATCCTCCGCAACCGGAAGATCCCTATGGTCAGAGCAAACTTGATGCCGAGATAGAGTTAAAAGCGTTGAGTAGCAGTAGCAATATGGAGCTTGTAATTATTAGGCCTCCGTTGGTGTATGGAGCAGGAGTTGGTGGTAACTTCGCTAGTTTACTCAACTTGGTGCAGAAGCGAATTGTGATTCCACTGGGTGGTATAAAGAATAAACGCTCACTAGTATCCCTGGATAATCTAGTGGACTTAATTGTTGCTTGTATGAAACACCCCAGTGCTGCAGGTCAGGTTTTCTTGGTTTCGGATAATGACGATACATCTACTTCGGAAATGTTAAAGTTGATGAAAGAAACCCAGAAGGGCAAATGTATTCTGTGCCCGGTTCCAGAATTTCTTATCCGTTTCATGTTTCGGGTAATGGGGTTAAAAGAGGCGGAAAGAAAGTTGTGTTGTGATCTTCAGGTTGATATAGAGCATACTCAGCAAGTTTTGTCTTGGAAGCCGCCTTATACCATGCTAGAGAGCATGAAAAGTTGTCATATAGGAACGGAGAAGTGATAAGGATATTAGATATCTTTTTTTCAGCATTGGGGCTGCTCTTTGGTTTCCCTGTTTTATTGCTGTTGTGTGTGTTGGGGTATTTTGATACTCGCTCTCCTTTGTTTCTTCAAAGAAGGGTAGGTAAGAATAAGAAAGTTTTTGTTCTGGTTAAATTCAGAACTATGAAGCCAGATACGCATTCTGTGGCAAGCCATTTAGTGGATAGTTCATCTATCACCCCGCTAGGAGGCTTTTTACGCAAGACAAAATTAGATGAGTTACCTCAATTGTGGAATGTTCTGAAAGGGGAGATGAGCCTTGTAGGCCCACGACCTTGCTTGCCTACTCAAGAAGAGTTGATAGGAGAAAGGGATCGCCGGGGTGTGTTTGAGGTTCGACCGGGGATAACTGGATTAGCACAAGTCAAAGAAATAGATATGTCCACGCCTGAGCTTTTGGCGTTGACTGATGCAGAAATGATCAAGACGTTCAGTGTCAAGCACTACTTTGTTTATATTTTTCAGACTGTTGCAGGGAAAGGAAGTGGCGACAGGGTAAGACCTAATGAATAGAGTCTTAGAATTTAGTTAAGGGTGATTTATTGTTTTCCATGTTGTCACAAGTTTCCAGAAACAAAAAGCGAGCGATATTTGTACTCTCCGATGCTTGTTTTCTAACGCTCTGTTGCTGGATGAGTTTTGCTCTGAGATATGGTGAGTGGGAGGCTAATGGGTTTATACATTGGCCTGCATATCTTTTTGCTCCTATTATCTCTATTCCAGTTTTCATTCGCCTTGGTTTATATCGAGCTGTGATTAGGTATATAGGGAATAAGGCTCTCTGGACCGTAGTTAAAGCGGTGACTTTAGCTGTGCTGATTTGGGCAACTGTAGTGCATCTTCTTGGGCTTCCGCAAACAGTTCCTAGGTCTGTAATTTTAATTTATTGGTTTGTGGCTATCGTTGCTGTGGGCGGTAGCCGAATGTTAGCCAGATGGCTTATTTTGCATCAATTTCCAGGTGGGGAGCAGAAGGCTAAAAAAGAATCTGAGCGAGTACTTATTTATGGTGCAGGTTCCGCAGGTCGGCAGTTGGCAACAGCTCTTTATCACTCCAAGGAATTTAGTGCGCTTGCATATATTGATGATGATTTAAAATTATCGGGTCTAGATGTAAATGGTGTTCGTGTATATCCATCATCTGAGATAGAGTTGTTAATTGAGCGCTTCGATATCGATTCTGTCCTTTTAGCTATCCCTTCTGCTTCTCGGCAGGCAAATAAGAAAATTGTTGATAGCCTAAGCACTTATCATGTTAAGGTGCTTACGCTACCAGGTTTATCTGATATTGCAGGCGGCAAAGTCAGCGTCAGTGATGTTCGTGAAGTTGATATTTCAGACTTACTGGGTAGAGATGAGGTCGAACCAAATCAATCTTTACTTGATGCATGTATTAAACAAAAGGCCGTCATGGTGACTGGGGCTGGTGGTTCTATTGGTTCGGAGTTATGTCGCCAAATTTTAAAGCAGGCTCCTAAGCGACTTGTTTTGTTTGAGCAGTCTGAATTTGCTCTATATTCAATCGAACGTGAAATTAAATCCTCTTATGACTCTATCGAGTTGGTCGCAGTTTTGGGTTCGGTTACCGATCAGGACCACTTAGAGAAAGTGATGATGCAGTTTAATGTTGATACTGTATATCACGCTGCAGCATACAAGCATGTACCTTTAGTTGAAGGAAACAATATTCCTGGGCTTCGAAATAATGTTTTAGGAACTTGGCGTTGCGCAGAAGCTGCAGTTGCCTCAAATGTTGAAAACTTTGTTTTGATTTCAACGGATAAGGCTGTGAGACCTACCAATGTTATGGGGGCAAGTAAGCGCTTAGCTGAGCTTGTTCTGCAGGGGTTGAGTGAGAGAGAAGGGGATTCAATTCGTTTCACTATGGTGAGATTTGGTAATGTGCTTGGCTCCTCTGGCTCTGTTATTCCTTTATTTAAAGAACAGATAAAGCAAGGTGGTCCAGTTACAGTAACTGATCCCGACATTACTCGATATTTTATGACGATACCTGAAGCAGCCTCATTGGTTATTCAAGCTGGTTCAATGGGCGATTCCGGTGAGGTGTTTGTGCTTGATATGGGAGAGCCGGTTAAAATTTATAATCTTGCTAAGCAGATGATAAATCTTACAGGTTTGTCTGTGCGCAGCGCTCAAAATCCGTCAGGTGACATAGAGATTGTATTTACGGGTCTTAGAGATGGCGAAAAGCTCTATGAGGAGCTGCTGATCGGTGATGATGTGGTTCGTACGGACCATTCAATGATTATGCGTGCTCAAGAGGTTAAGTTGCCTTGGGGTGAGTTGGTACAGGTACTTGATCGTTTATCCTCAGCCATAGATTGTTATGACCATGCTCTAATCAGAGATATTTTGTTAGCTAACGTGAATGGTTACAACCCGCAGCATGAGATTCGTGATCTTATGTTTATTGAGCCGGTTAAATCGGCCTAAACAAAGAAAGGGTGTTGCAGGAGTTTTCTGTATGAGAAATGGTGGGCCTAGCAGGACTCGAACCTGCGACCGATCGATTATGAGTCGAGCGCTCTAACCAACTGAGCTATAGGCCCTAAGAAGGGTGCCCATAATACCGATATGGTTTCATGGGCACAAGAGTTTGATTTAAAAGAATTTACTATTCGTCCAGGAAACCGCGTAGGTGCTCAGAGCGGCTTGGGTGACGTAGTTTACGTAGCGCTTTCGCTTCGATCTGACGGATACGTTCACGTGTTACGTCGAACTGTTTACCCACTTCTTCAAGTGTGTGGTCTGTATTCATCTCTATACCAAAGCGCATACGAAGTACTTTGGATTCGCGTACGGTCAGGCCTGCTAGTACTTCACGAGTTGCTTCACGTAAGCCTTCGCCTGTTGCTGAATCAACAGGGGAGGAAATAGTTACGTCTTCAATGAAATCGCCCAAGCTTGAATCTTCATCATCACCGATTGGTGTCTCCATGGAGATCGGCTCTTTGGCAATCTTAAGTACCTTGCGAACTTTGTCTTCAGGCATTTCCATGCGTTCAGCAAGTTCTTCAGGTGTAGCTTCGCGCCCCATTTCCTGAAGCATCTGGCGAGAGATGCGGTTCAGTTTGTTGATTGTCTCGATCATGTGCACTGGGATGCGGATTGTACGTGCTTGGTCGGCAATCGATCGTGTAATCGCCTGGCGAATCCACCATGTAGCGTAAGTAGAGAACTTGTAGCCGCGGCGGTATTCAAACTTATCAACAGCTTTCATCAAGCCGATGTTGCCTTCCTGGATCAGATCTAGGAACTGCAGGCCTCGGTTGGTGTATTTCTTAGCGATAGAGATTACAAGACGTAGGTTGGCTTCTACCATCTCTTTCTTGGCGCGACGTGCTCGAGCTTCACCGATCGACATGCGACGGTTAACTTCTTTGATCTCGGCTAGGCTGATGCCAGTAGTAATTTCTGCTTGGATTAGTTTCTTTTGGGCGCGTTTAAGCTCAATCAGATTGGTTTTGATCGCGCGAGAGTAATCAGAACCGGAATCGATAACTTCTTTAAACCAATCTGGGTTTGTTTCGTTACCAGGGAATTCTTTGATGAACGTCTTACGTGGCATTTTGGCACGTTGTGTGCAGATACGCATGATAGTACGTTCTTGCTTGCGAATGTCGTCGATAGTATCGCGAACTTGTCCGACAATTGCTTCGTAATAACGTGGAGATAATTTGATCGGAGCAAAAGCTTCGCTGAGTAGCTCTTGAGCTGAACCAAACTCCTTGCTGTCACGACCTTGTTTTTCTAGAGCTAGGTGAAGGGCGTCGAAGTGCTCTGTAATTAAGCCAAAGCGGCGAGCGGCTTCTTCTGGGTCTGGACCTTTCTCTTTTTCGTCGTCCTCGTCGTCCTCGTCGTCTTCTATTTCGGCATCTGGATCCGTAATAGTCGCTGTCGGGATTTCTTCATCATCGTCTGCATCGATGTAACCACTGAAAATGTCGCTTAAGCGACCTTCCTCTTCAACGGTTAATTTGTATGCTTCAAGGATGGCATCAACAGTGCCAGGGAAGCAGGCTACGGCAGACATTACTTCTCGTAGGCCTTCTTCAATGCGTTTTGCAATGCTGATCTCGCCTTCACGAGTTAAAAGCTCAACAGTACCCATTTCACGCATATACATGCGCACTGGATCGGTTGTACGGCCAGCATCTGACTCTACTGCTGCTAGCGCTGCAACGGCTTCTTCGTCGGCATCATCAGCTGAATCACCTTCGGTCATCAGTAGTGTTTCAGCATCGGGTGCTTCTTCAGACACGGAAATACCCATGTCATTGATCATGCGGATGATATCTTCAACCTGATCTGGATCGGCAATATCCTGCGGTAGGTGGTCATTTACCTCAGAGTAGGTTAGGTAACCCTGCTCTTTGCCGCGGGCGATCAATTCCTTAAGGCGAGACTGCTGTTGCTGAGAAGTATCGGACATAGGACCCTGACTAGAAAAAGTGGATGAAAATCGAGCAGGCCATTATAGCGATGTAGTTAGCAACATGCTAGGGAAAAGGCTTTGCAAGCTAGAGACTGTCATCTGTTAAAAATAGACTGTTTTTCAGCGACTTGCCGAAAATTCAGTAGTTTATGATGCTATATATGGTGATTGGTAGTTTGTTTTTCAAGGGGAGAGATGTTGAAACTGTTATAAGGTTTGCTAAGAGCGGTAATTGGTAGCTTAGGTCTTGCTGGTTGTCTTTAGTTGATTAAGTTGTTGCATAGATTCAACTAGTTTTATTTTCTCTTCTTTGGAAAGGGTGTGCTTCTTCTGCAGAAGGGAGATCTCTTGTTCTAATGCCTTTAGTGTTAGACCATGTTGAGCATCTTTAAGGTAGGCTCGGGCGATCTCTTCGGAAGTGATTTCTAAAGAGGTGGAGATTTCATAAAGTTCAACGATCGTTTGCGAAAGGGTTTCATCTTCACGCCAATCGACAACCAGTTGTCCAAGTGATGCGGTTGGGTTTTGTTCGTAATAGGTCACTAACTGAGCCAGAAGCTGAGAATTTACGTCTGTGTTGCTCTTGAGTGCTTCAGGAAATTGGTGCTCTGACGCCAGTTGCGGATAGTGAAGTAATAGGGCGATCAGTTTCTGTTCGAAAGACAGTTCGCTGCTATTGTTGCGAGGGCTGCGAAATTGTTTCTTCCTTGGTTGGTATTGGGTGCTTTCATGGCTATGGGCTTCGTAGCTATGACCTTCGTTGCTATAATCGGCATAGTCGTAGGGTTGCGAATCTTCATAGTTTGATGATTCAGAGTAGTCGTACTCTGAAACTGCAGCGGGGGCTGGTGTATGTGTTTGTACTGACTCGTGAAAGTTAACCGTAGTTTGAATCTGTTCAAGCGAAAGGTTGGTTAATTCACAAATTCGGTCGAGCATCATCTGCTGCAACAAACTCGGTTTCATTGAGTTTATTGCAGGTAGTACTTCTGTACTGAATCTAGCACGACCATCCATGCTGTTTAGGTCAGCTTGTTCAGAGTGGCTACTAAAGAAAAACTCGGAAAGTGGTAAAGCGCTATCTAGTCGCTCCGTGAAGGCGAGAGTTCCTTCTTGGCGTACTAGGCTGTCCGGATCTTCGCCGTCAGGTAAGAAGAGAAAGCGTGCTTCTTTTCCATCTTCGATAACCGGAAGCGTTGTTTTTAGTGCGCGCATCGCGGCTTCTCGCCCAGCATTATCACCATCGAAGCAGAATATAACTTCAGGGACGAGTTTGAATAGTCTTTCTAAGTGTTGCGCAGTTGTTGCTGTACCTAGTGTTGCTACAGCATAGTGAATGCCAAACTGTGCGAGGCCAACTACATCCATATAGCCTTCAACAATGATTAAGCGTTCAAGCTTGTTACTGTGCTTGCGTGCTTCATAAAGCCCGTAAAGTTCTCTGCTCTTATGGAAAGTCGGCGTTTCGGGGGAGTTTAAGTATTTTGGTTTGTCATCGCCCAGTACGCGCCCACCAAAACCTATTGTACGGCCTCTTTGGTCTCGAATAGGGAACATTATTCGATTGCGAAAGCGATCATAATGACTATCACGATCTTCGTTGTGTATCAGTAGTCCGGCTTCTTCTAATAGCTTTTGATCTGCATCGCTTTTGCCTAGGTGCTTAAGAATGTTATCCCAGCCAGAAGGGGCAAAACCGATGGAGAATGCTTTTGCTGCTTGGCCTGTCAATCCTCTGGTTTGCAAATAATTGACGGCATCTTGTCGCGTGTGGTGGCTTTTAAGCTGATCTTCATAGAATTGAGCGGCTTCAGCTAATAAATCGTATAGCTTTTTAAGTTGCTGCTCTTTTTCGCGCTGTTGGGGATTGTCATCTTTAGGCACTTCCATGCCCGCGGCTTTGGCGAGTTCTTCAACAGCTTCAGGGAAATTTAGATTTTCGTATTCCATTAAAAAGCTAATGGCATTTCCGCCAGCGCCGCAGCCGAAGCAGTAATAAAACTGTTTTTCTTGGTTTGCGCTAAAAGAAGGTGTTTTTTCTTTATGGAATGGACAGAGGCCTGAGTAGTTCTTTCCAGCGCGCTTTAGTTTTTGGACACGACCGTCTAGCACATCAATAATATTGATGCGGGCAAGCAGGTCGTCAATAAAGCTTTGGGGTATACGTCCGGCCATTATCGTTGCAGCTGAAAAGGTCTCAGCGGCAGTTTAACTGGATAATTGAGACTTGACGAGTTTGGATACTGTTCCCATATCGGCGCGACCTTGGATTTGAGGTTTAAGGATTCCCATAACCTTGCCCATGTCTTGCATGGATTGTGCGCCGGATTGCTCTGCAGCTTGTTTAACGAGGTCTGCAACTTCCTCATCAGTTAGCGGTTGCGGCAGGAAAGTTTTAATCACCTCCAGCTCCTGTCGCTCAGCATCTGCAAGATCCATGCGTGCCGCTTCTTCAAATTGCGAAATCGAGTCACGGCGCTGCTTAGACATTTTGTCTAGCACCGCCAGTACTCTAGTGTCATCCAGTTCAATGCGTTCATCTACTTCGATGCGCTTTAGTTCGGCTAGCATCATGCGAATAGTTTTTAGGCGCTCTTTTTCTTTAGCGCGCATTGCAGCTTTCATCTCATTAGTGATTTGCTGCTTCAACTCGGACATGACTAACCTTCCTCTGGATGGGATCTAAATCGCGTGGATTAGTATAGGCGAACGCGACGAGCGTTTTCGCGAGATACTTTTTTAGCGTGACGTTTTACAGCTGCTGCTGCTTTACGCTTACGAACAGATGTTGGCTTCTCGTAAAATTCGCGACGACGAACTTCAGCTAGAATACCTGCTTTTTCGCAAGAACGTTTGAAACGACGCAGAGCTACATCAAATGGCTCGTTTTCTTTAACTTTTACAGCTGGCATGTTTGAACAAACCTTAAATTGTTTAGTTAATCCACAAAATTATCTCGCCAAAAAACAGACGGTTTTATGGCAAGGCGCAAAATTCTATTCGTTTCACTTACTGAAGTAAAGCAGATAATCGGTTTGTTGGGTATTTTCGGTGCAGGTTTGAAGGGGGGCAGGTATAATAGCCGTCATCATGTTAGTGAAGTGAGTAAACGATGCGCGTACTGGGGATTGAAACCTCTTGTGATGAAACAGGAGTAGCCATTTATGACAGTGAAAAGGGTCTGCTTGGTGATGCTTTATATAGTCAGGTGAAAATGCACGCTGAGTACGGTGGTGTAGTACCAGAATTGGCTTCCCGTGACCATGTACGTAAGTTGTTGCCTTTATTGGACGAGACTTTTGCCAAAGCAGGCCTTCAAAAAGGGGATGTAGATGCTGTTGCTTATACATCCGGACCAGGTCTTATCGGAGCGTTAATGGTTGGTGCTTCAACAGGCCGGGCTATTGCATTGGCATGGGGTAAGCCGGCAATTGGTGTGCATCATATGGAAGGTCATTTACTCGCGCCAATGCTGGAAGAGAATCCACCAGAATTTCCGTTTGTAGCGTTGCTGGTTTCCGGTGGGCATACCCAACTCGTTCGTGTTGATGGTATTGGTCAATACGAGTTATTAGGGGAGTCTTTAGATGATGCCGCGGGTGAGGCTTTTGATAAAGCAGCAAAAATGCTCGGTTTGGATTACCCGGGTGGGCCGCTAATTGCTAAGCACGCACAACAGGGTGATCGTCAACGTTTTCGTTTTCCTCGTCCAATGACTGACAGGCCGGGCATGGATTTTAGTTTCTCTGGTTTAAAGACCTTTACATTAAATACAGCTAACGATCATCGAGACGCCGACGGCAATATTGATTCTCAAACGGTATGTGATATTGCTGCTGCATTTGAAGAAGCGGTTGTTGATACTTTGGCAATTAAGTGTCGCCGTGCTTTGCAGGCTACTGGTTTTAAACAACTGGTGATTGCGGGCGGTGTAAGTGCTAACCAGCGTTTGCGCGAGCGCCTAGAAGTCATGGTTGAGAAAGAAAAGTCGGAGCTGTTTTATGCCCGTCCTGAGTTTTGTACAGACAATGGCGCGATGATTGCGTTTGCTGGTTGTCAGCGTTTGCTGGCTGGACAGCAAAGTGATCTGGTTATTACTACTAAGCCTCGTTGGCCTTTAGACACACTCGATTCTATTTAAAGTCTAGGTTCTTCACCGTTTAGTAACTTTTTAATATTTTTGCGGTGGCTATAAAGGAGTAATAGGCAAAGGATGGTGAGAGGAAGCGAGTAGCTTGGAGCGATTATCCATGTGAAAACTGGAGTTATTAGTGCCGCGGCAATTGAGGCTAGTGAGGAGATCTTGCTAAGCGATACCGTAATCACCCAGATGGTTAACTGTATAATTGCGATGGGCCAATAAAGCGCGATACAAGCACCAAATGCTGTTGCAACGCCTTTACCGCCTTTCAATGGCGAAAAAATAGGAAAAATATGTCCGGCTACAGCAGCAAGCAAACAGTAAGACAGTTCTGTTTGCGAAATCTGCAAAAGTAGCCCAAGGCATAATGCTGCAAAGCCTTTGCTAATATCGCCTAGGAGAGTAAAAAAGGCCGCTTTTCTAGAACCAATTCTGAGCACATTGGTTGCCCCGGGATTACCAGAGCCTCGTTGGCGAGGGTCTGGAAGGTTGAGTGCACGACAAACTAGCACTGCTGTGGGTATAGAACCCAGCAGGTAAGCTAGAAAAATTAGCCCGAAGGCCATTGTTGCCGATTCGGTCATTCGATATCCAAAGGTTGAGTATGGATTTAGTTTACATTCGAGAGTTAGAAGTTGAAACGATTATAGGTATCTATGATTGGGAAAGAGAGATTCGTCAACGCATAAATCTTGATTTGGATATGGGTACTGATATCCGTCAGGCAGCCAATACTGAAGATGTTGATAATACGCTTAACTATAAAACGGTGTCAGATCGATTGATTGAATTTATAGAGCAGAGTGAATTTCAGTTAGTCGAAACCATGGCTGAGCAGATTGCTGAGATCGTGATGACTGAATTCGGTGTGAAATGGCTGCGTTTACGTTTAGGTAAACCGGGTGCTGTGCCGCAGGCAAAAGATGTTGGTGTTATCATCGAGCGCGGAGTTCGTAGTTAAGATGGCTCAAGTCTATGTCAGTATTGGTAGTAATATCGATAAAGAACATTATATCTCGCAAGCGCTGGATGCCTTGTATAAGCATTTTGGCGAGCTGAGTATATCTAGTGTGTATGAGAGTGAAGCGGTAGGGTTTGTAGGGGATAACTTCTATAACCTAGTTGCCGGTTTCGTTACTGATTTGCCATTAGCTGAACTATCTCCGTTACTGAAAAATATAGAAGATGATAATGGTCGTTGCCGCAAGGGGCCGAAATTTAGCGGTCGTACCCTCGATATCGATATTCTTACTTATGATGATTTAGTCGGTGTACATCATGGGGTGCAATTACCCCGAGATGAAATTACTAAGAATGCTTTTGTCTTGTGGCCCTTGGCTGAGATAGCAGCAGAGGTGCCTCACCCTGAGATGGGTGTGACATATTTAGAAATGTGGTCTGATTATGATAAGGATCGGCAGCAGTTGTGGCCGATCGACTTTCTATGGCAAGGCCGGTCATTACCTTGCGTGTTTTAAGCTTTAAAAAAGTTAGTGGCTGAATAAGGATTTACCGCCATCTACCGCAAGCACTTGGCCGGTAATATATTCTGCAGAGGCAAGAAATACTATTGCTTGTGCTATATCTTCCGGTGAGCCTATACGATTCAGTAGCGTCTTATCCAGAATGCTTTGCTTCTGATCTTCTTCTAGTTCTTGTTCTGGCCATAAAATTGCGCCGGGTGAAACGCCGTTAACTCTTACCTCGGGTGCTAATTCTTTAGCCAGGGACTTAGTCATCATCTCTAAACCCGCTTTTGCAATTGAATAAATTGGATAGCCGGGTAGCCCACGTTGTGAGTGAATATCGATCATATTGATAATGCAGCCATGGTTTTGGCGAAGTAATTTGCTTAGTGAGGCTGCCAGGAAGTAGGGGGCACGAAGATTGGAATTTATTAAGTCGTCCCATTGCTCTTGAGTGCTTTGTTCGATGGGCGTTGGGTAGAAGGATGAGGCATTATTAACCAGTAAATCGAGTTTGCCGAACTTAGCCTTTAAATCTTCAGCTAATTGTTCGACTTGTTGCATGCGGTTCAGGTCTGCAGAAAAGATAAAAGCACTGTTCGGGCGTAAATGGTTTAGCTTTTCTTGTAGCGCTTCGGCTGCTTTAGTTGAGTCTCGGTAGTGAATGGCTACAGTATATCCAGCTTCGTGCAACGTTGAAGCTGTTGTTGCGCCAACTCTACGTGCACCGCCAGTTATTAGTGCCACTTTTATTGCAGTAGTGTTGGTGTTCATTTGATGCCCTTCAGTGATCTTGATTGCATATATCAAGGCGTAGACGCTGTATCTCTTTGCCCAATTCAGGCCCTTTAAAACCTTGCTTGATCAGGTTGGCAGGCTGAATTTGGTTTATAGAATCTAATATTCCAGCTAGTGATTTATAGTCAGGTTCTGAGTGCAGAGCATCTACACAGATCAATAGTTTTTCTAAGCGCTGTGGTCGGCGAATCAGGTCAAGGGCTTGGATAGTCTGCAGTTTGTCTTCTGCAGATAACTTATCGAATTGACTAAGGTTCTTGTGCTGTTGTTGGCACTGTGAAGCCAATTCTTTTACTGATTTTTGCGTTCTTAATCGATCGCAAAAAGCGGTCAGCACTATCTCATTATCCAGAGCGGTCAAGCAGGCAAACCGGCAATCTGCATCCTTAGCTGTTTGTGTTGAGCGAATAAAGTTTGTAGCCCAGTCTGGTTTCGATATTGCATTTTTTAGCTCAGGAAGAACTTTTTGTATCGCTTCTGTTTTTTGCAGCAGCTCTAAGAATACCCATGGAGAAGGTTCGGTTAATGCGCGTTCGAACTCTTTCCATACCCTTTCAGGGGTCAGGTGTTCTAACTCATCGCCTTTAGCTAACTCCCTCATTAATGCTAAGGTTTCATCAGCTACGCTAAACCCTAGATGATGGTAGCGCGCGGCAAAACGTGCCACACGCAAAACACGAAGTGGGTCCTCTGAAAATGCCGGGGATACGTGACGTAAGATTTTTTGGTTTAAATCTTCCTGGCCCTTGTAGGGATCATGGATTATGCCTTGATTGTCCATTGCCATAGCATTAATGGTCAGATCTCGGCGAAGAAGGTCTTCTTCCAAGGTTATTGCTTTATCGGCGTTATATTCAAAGCCGGTATAGCCTTTGCCTGATTTTCTTTCTGTTCGCGCTAGTGCATATTCTTCACCCGATTGGGGGTGAATAAACACGGGGAAATCTTGACCTACAGGTTGAAAGCCTTGTTCGATCATCTCTTGAGGGCTGGAGCCCACAACCACCCAGTCCTTATCGTAAACAGGGAAGTCTAATAGCTTATCTCTAACTGCGCCGCCAACTAAGTAGATCTTCATTAAGCTATTTCACACAGGTCTGGTTGTTCTACGCGCCATGCTTCAAATCCACCATTGATGCTATAGACTTCATCAAATCCTTGTTCAACTAGGAATTGAGCGGCTTGTTGGCTGCTTATGCCGTGATAGCAGCATACGAGTAGAGGCTTATCCATGTCGGCTGAAGCTATATAGTCATGTAGATTTTCATTACTAAGATTGTAAGACCCACTAATGTGGCCTTGAGCAAAACTGTTAGGATCTCGAATGTCGGCAACCTGAGCACCGTCTTTGATCAACGCTGCTGCTTTTGGAGAATCTATACACTCAAATTGACTCATAAAAGTTACCTGTTGCTTAAATAAGTTGATGTCGGAGGTGGCTTTGGTTTTTTGCCTTGTGCGGGAACGCTAAACAGTTGATGGTCTTCTATGCGAAGAGCGGTTAATCTGTTGCCCCAAACACAGCCTGTATCAAGCGCAAAGACATGCTCAGCATCGGCATTACCCTCCAACGCTGCCCAATGGCCAAATAGAATACGAATTTCGTTTTCTGCCGGATCTTTACGTGGAACTTTAAACCAAGGCTGGTAGCCTTCGGGTTGTGATGCGAGTGAGCCTTTGGCTGAGAAATCTAATTGCCCTTCAGTGCTACAAAAGCGCATGCGTGTTAGATAGTTCGTAATAAGGCGTAAGCGTTCCCAGCCACTTAAATCAGAGCTCCAAAGATCGGGTTTGTTGCCATACATGTGGTTGAAAAAGTTTTTAGCTTGGTTGCTTTGCAGAACTTTTTCTACTTCTTTTGCTCGTTTGCGTGCTTTACGAATAGTCCAACAAGGCGGAATGCCTGCGTGAACCATTACCACGTTAAGTGATTTGTCATGCGCGAGTAGCTTTTGCTGACTTAGCCAATGCATTAGCTCAATACGGTCTGGAGCTTCTAATATTTCATCCAGAGTATCGCTGCGCTTGGGGCTTGTTGCGCCATAATGGACGGCAAGTAGGTGTAAATCATGATTGCCCAAGACGCAGGTTGCTTGCTCGCCTAAATCGCGAAGGAATCTTAAGGTTTCTAGCGATTTAGGTCCGCGATTAACTAGGTCACCAGCAATCCATAAATGGTCGCTGTGAGTAAAGTTAATAGTTTTAAGTAGGGCTTGTAATTCGTCGTAGCACCCTTGGATGTCGCCAATCGCATAGGTCGCCATACTGGTTGCCTGTGTTTAGTGCAATGCGTTAGGTCTTGCTAGAGTGAATGCTGCAATAGGTGCTTTAAATTGAGTGCCTTCATCGGTGCTCATCTCATAGTGGCCTTGCATGCTGCCGACGCTGGTGGCTAATACTGCACCGCTTGTATAGGTGTAACTCGATTCTGGATCAATCACAGGTTGTTCGCCAACAACGCCTTCACCCTGAACTTCTTGGATGTGCTGGTTACCATCGGTAATTAGCCAATGACGGTTAAGAAGCTGGACCGGCATATCATTATGATTGGTGATCGTAATTTTGTATGAAAAAACAAAGCGTTTGCTGTCTGGATCAGATTGTTGGGCCAGATAGTTGGTTTCTACGTCGATATTGACGTTGTTACCTAGGTCTATAGTTTCCATAAATGCCTTATTTAACCTTTCTGATCTGTAAGGTAGTTACTAATGCGAACAAAGTCTGAGATAGGAAGCTTTTCAGGTCGTAAGCCAGGATCGATGCCGATATCTTCTAGCGCATCTGCAGATAGTAAAGGTTTTAAATTATTACGTAGCGTTTTACGGCGCATATTGAATGCCGTGCGAACAACGGTTTCAAATTGTGAAACATCTTTGGCTACGTGAGGTAACTCACGGTAAGGCGTAAGCCTAATGATCGCTGAGTCTACTTTAGGAGCGGGGTTAAATGCGCCTGGAGGTACGACAAACAGTGACTCAACTTTGCAGTAGTACTGCGCCATAATACCTAATCGACCGTAATTGTTTTCCCCAGGTCCAGCAGCCATGCGATCAACTACTTCTTTTTGCAACATGAAGTGCATATCTTCTACTTGCTCAGCATGACTCAGTAGATGGAATATTAGCTGAGTGGATATGTTGTATGGAAGGTTGCCTACAATACGCAGCCTCTTTTCTCCTTTTTGTAGCTGGGAGAAATCAAACTTCATAGCGTCCGCTTCATGAATGCGGAATTTGTCACCGTAGTTGAAGAACTTGGTGCGTAAGATCGGAGGAAGATCTCTATCTAGCTCAATTGCATCAAGTTCACCTGCTTCGCTCAGCAGCTCTTCTGTCAGTGCGCCTAACCCGGGGCCAATCTCTACTAGTTGATCTGATTCATGAGGTGCAATAGATCGAATAATGCGACGAATCACGCCGTGATCGTGCAAAAAGTTTTGCCCGAAACGCTTGCGGGCTTTGTGTGCTACTGGTTTTTTAGTCATGAATCAGTTCGTAGTTTGATTGCGGTGGGTGGCCATGATGCCAGCGTATTCAATCGCGGTCATTAGGCTACCTGAGTCGGCAGTTCCAGTTCCTGCAAGATCCAATGCAGTACCATGATCTACCGAGGTGCGAATAATAGGCATGCCGAGCGTAATATTCACAGCTTTGCCAAAGCCTTTGTATTTTAGCACTGGAAGGCCTTGGTCGTGGTACATGGCTAGTACGGCATCTGCTGTAGCAAGGTACTTATCTGTGAATAGTGTATCAGCTGGCCAAGGGCCACTGAGAGTTATGCCTTTTGCTCTGAGTTTATCTAGTGTAGGTTCAATGACTTCAATCTCTTCACGACCTAAGTGGCCACCTTCGCCAGCATGCGGGTTGAGACCGGTGACTAGGATGTTGGGCTCTTTGATGCCAAAGCTGTTTACTAGATCGTGATGTAATACTTCAATTACTTCAGTGAGTAATTTGGGTGTAATCGCATCGGCAATGTCCCGAAGGGGAAGGTGGGTTGTTGCTAATGCAACTTTTAACCCTTCGGTGGCTAACATCATGACGACTTTATTGGTTTCTGTTAGTACTTCAAGAAACTCGGTGTGGCCGCTAAAAGGAATACCTGCATCATTAATAATGCCTTTATGCACAGGAGCTGTGATCAAAGCGTCACAAGTTCCATTGAGGCAGGCTTGTGTCGCTAGTGTTAGCGTTTCTAGCACATAAGGTGCGTTATCACTATTAAGCTCACCAGGAATCGCTTCAGCTTTGAGTGAAATCGGAACTACCTTTAGAGTTCTTGCGGGCGTTGGCGACGGCGGAAGCTCTGGGTCGAACTGTTCAATCGATATCGGCAGTTGCAGTTGTTCCGCGCGTTTGCGTAGTAGTTCAGGATCTGCAAATGCAACCAATTCATGGTTATGGCCCTGTTGCGCTATTTGAATGCACAGGTCGGGGCCAATGCCAGAGGGCTCACCAGGGGTGATTGCTAATCTATTGATACCCAATCAATCACTCCTTAATGTCGACGTAGGCCTGAGAGCGAATCTCGCGTAACCAGTTAGTTAATTCTTCGTTGTACTTGCGTTTGCGGATAGCTGCGCGAGCCTGATTTTCTTGCATCTGAGCGCCGAGGTCTTCTGTGCGCGTATCTAAGACCGTCAAAATATGCCAGCCAAAGCGTGATTCAAAAGGAGCTGATACTTGCCCAATACCAGTATTGTTCATCACTTGTTCGAATTCTGGCACCATTTGGCCGTCCTGCGTCCAGCCTAAAGAGCCTCCTTCAGAGCCACTTGCTGGGTCGTCACTATACTCTTTGGCTAATGTGGCAAAATCTTCGCCAGATTGTATGCGTTGGTATAACTGGGTTATTTGGCGTTTAGCCTGCTCAGATGTGCGAATCTCACTTGGCTTGAGCAAAATGTGACTAACTAAGCGTTGAGGCACTAGTTGTACGGCACCACCGCGCTTATCCTTCGCCAAAAGAATATGGAAGCCACTTGGAGATCGTACTGGTTTGCTGAAAGCGCCAGGAGATAGTTTACGAATCGCATTACCTAGTACTTCTGGTAGTTCGTTTACCTTTCTCCAGCCTAAATCACCGCCTTTAAGAGCGTTAGGGGCATCGGAAAACTCTACGGCCATTTCAGCGAAATCGGCACCGGACTTTAGCTTTTTGAAGACTTCATTGGCTTCTCGCTCCGCTTTCTGAATTGCCTCAGGGGATGCTTGGGATGGCGTAGCAAGAAGAATGTGTCCGAGGAGATACTCTGCTGACGTCTGTTCCTGACCGCTAGCTGAGTTTAGGAAATTTTCTAATTCCTGCTCGGATACGCGGATTCTTCGGTTAACAAGGTTTTGCTGTACATTGGAGATCAGCATCTCGTTGCGGATCTGCTCTCGAGCTTGATTATAATCTCGACCTTCGGCAATTAGAGCATCGCGGAATTGATCTAAAGTAAGGCTGTTCTGAGCAGCGATCCGTGCAATGGCTGCATCAAGCTGCCCTTCTGTTACTCGAATGCCTTGTCTGGCAGCCAATTGCTTTTGGATGCTGTCGATAATCAGGCGGTTTAAAACCTGTTTATGTAAAATTTGCTCCGGTGGTAGTTTGGTATTCCGGGCGCTTAGTTGCTCTTTGACTATAGCAGTGCGCTGTGCCAATTCACTTTGCATAATTATGCCGTCATTGACAACGGCAGCAACTCGATCCAGTGGGATTTCCGCAGCCAGTGTTGCTTGCGATGTTGGAATCAGTAGTCCGAATACAGCTGCAGAAAATAGTATCTTGCGAAGCTTATTTGTCATTGTGCTCTTCACGCTCTTCATAACCAATAATGTCATTTAGGAAGCCATTGCTGCCGCTACCAAATGATCCAAGCCCTTTTAGGGTGAAATTCAGGAACATGCCTGTATCGTAATTGTCTTTATCGTCTAGCCAGCGGCGACCGGCAAAGCTGACTTTCCAGCAGCAGCTTTCGTATTCGAGGCCTAATGCTGATTCTAGGTTATCGTTTTCTTCAATATCATGTAACCAGCGACCCATTGCAGTCCAGCTGCCACTTAAAGGCCAAATGAATGATAAGTCTGTCTGCTTACGAGTGTCTTCTTCATAACGGTAACTGAAGTCAAACCGATGATCTAGGTCGCTGTTATAACGTAAGCGCAGGTTTGATTCAGTATTGCTGAAATCATTGTTATCTAAGATCGCATCGAAGCTAGCGCGGAAGTTTTGGTTTAGATACCAAACTGCTTCAGTCGCAATATCGCTCTGACCTTCAGATGAATCTGGTGATGCAGGATCTAGCTGTACTTTTCGGTCGGCAAAATAGTAGGCTTGACCAATGCTCAGGCTGCCTTTCTCGTTGCCATCTTTTCCATAAAAGCGGCTGGCGAGTCCAAGTGAGATCTGTTTGGCATCTCCGACTCTATCCTTACCGCTAAAGCGGTTGTGGCGGAATAGGGCGTTATAGTTAAAGTCAGGCTCTGATGTATCGAAGTCAGGGATTTCATCCTGATCTTCTTCTGGCACGTATAAACCGTAAATTCGTGGTTCTAATGTTTGTGTGCCGCCGCTACTAAGTGCTCTTTCGAAAATTACAGTGCTATCTAGGCTGAGGATGGGTACGTTGACGCTTGGGCTCTCGCCTAGGCCTGATAGCTGATTATCTAAACTGTAACTGCTGCTCCATAGTGATAGTTCCGGTTTGATGTAACCCCAAGGAGCTTGCCATAGATAATTGATGGTCGGCATTAAGAAACGGCGGTCACCAATAATTCGATCACGACCGGTTAATCCTGATAAGTCTCTATCGAATTGAGTATATTCGGCAATGTACTTAAATTCGCCGGCATCTCCGAACGTGTTCTCGCCCTTCAGAGTCAGTTGCGGCAGGCGTTTGTAAGGTGATTTACTATTGTTATCGATGGTTTGATAATCATGAACGCGTGCTCTAAAACTCCAGTTGTTCTGGCTGTAAGTGATGTCCGCACGTTGGTCTAAGTGATCTTGACGGCTTACTTCTAGGTTAGTATCCAAATCTTCGAAATAATCATCATCACTTACTGCACTGAAATCAATGTTTGTGCGCCACCTTTCTGCAGGGCTGCCTTTGTGATCTATACCAAGTAACCATCTGTCATCGTTAAATGATTTGTCACTAGATAAGTAAGCGGTATTTAATGTGTTGCTAGACCACTTGTTCATATGGCGGAATTCGTTTTCTAGCAATAGCCCCCGATCTGACATGTAGCGAGCTGTCAGGGTGTCGTCCATGTTTGGCGCGATATTAAAGTAATAAGGCACCGCAAGATCTAAGCCTCCATCAGTGCTATATCCAATGCTTGGGTAAAGGAAGCCTGATTTGCGTCGATTATCGATTGGGAATGTAAAGTAAGGAGCATAGAATATAGGCACTCCGCCTACGCGGATAACAGTGTCTTCTGCCTTACCAATGCCCTCGTTTTGATTCAGGACAATACTGTCTGCTTCAAGTTTCCAGGCATCACTAAAAGGAGGGCAATAGGTGTAATCGCCATTCTCAATTCGGAGGCGCTCATCTTCAAGGCGGATAATGCGATCTGCTGAACCCCTGAAACCATCCTCATGTACAACATATTGAGCATTATTGAAAATTGCTTCTGAATTGCTTGTGTCGATTTGCGCGCTATCACTTAGCATTAGCAACCCAGTTTCACGGAACTTAACGTTACCTTCAAGACGGGCCTTGTTGGTTACTTGGTCTAATTCTGCAGAGCTAGCGCTTAGTCGGCGCCCACCTTGACGCATGGTCACGCCACCCTGTAAACGGCTTAGCCCGCCGATGATTGTAGATGACTGGTCAGCCTCGAGGTATAGCGGAGGATTTTCTAGGTGTTCATCGCCTGCAATTGGGTAGCTAGGTTCTAAATAACGCCCGGCACATTGTTGACCTTGAGGGTTCTTGTAATAAGCCCAATCCAAATGCGAGTATGGGTTTTCGGTATTATACAGTGGTTCAGATGAGCCACTACGTTGCTGTGATTGAGGAAGACTAAGCGCGTGTATGTTGACTTTGTGACAATCCCAATCGCCGCTTGGGCTCGTGCCACACTGCCATTCGCTTCCAATCACTTCGGCTGTTTGTATAGGCTGGTGAGTAACGACAGCTGGAACGGTGGTTTGTACGTTCGTTTGCGTAGGTGGTTCAATCGCTAGCTGAGGTTGCTGCTTTGCTTGTTCGATCTCATCGTTACAGAGCCATTCACCATTTGTCCCAGCAACACAGTCCCAAACACCGTTGTTTGTAGCTTTTGCTTTTACACTTGGGCGGATTTGATCTGTAACAGGTGCCGAAACAACGTTTTCTTGTCTAACCCGAGGGATCGGTGCTGCTTGAGCAGGTGTGGCTGTTTTAATTTCTACAGGTGCAACTTGAGAACCAGGCGTTGATGAAACAGGTTCTTGGGCAACTGATTCTTGAGGCGTTTGTTTGGTCGCTTCGGTTTGATTGACCAGCTCTTCATTCACAGAGCAATCCCATTCGCCATCTTTGGTCATGCTGCAACTCCAAGCCATCTCTTGTTCAGATGGTTTGTTTTCTGCAGTCGCATAGCTAGATACTAATGCAGCACTAATGGCTAACGTTAGTGAATATGTCGATCGTTTGGCGAAGGGCATCAAATACTAAATCCGTTTCAGCGGTTCCGAAGAATTCGGTTGTGGCCGAACCTCAGTGAAATTAAGCATAAGGGGCAGAATGATAAATCATTCTAGGCAGTGAGTGTAGAGTTCTGCCGGGTTTTTGTTGAGAGTTAAGAATTAATGATTAGCGAATGAATTAATGATCCCCGCTACCTTTTTGGGTTATCTGGGTGTCATAATAGCTTGTTACAGCATGTAGATGGTTTGTGGGGCGTATTTAGATGGATCTGAGGTATACAGATTTAAAAGAGTGGTTGTTGGAAATTTTGCCAGGATTTTCGGGGTTTGATAGTCAAAATTGGCAGCTCGAAACTGTATCAGGTGATGCCAGCTTTCGGCGTTATTTTCGAGCAATATCCGGTGAAAATACTTGGATAGCTGTGGATGCCCCGCCAGAAAAAGAAGACAGTCGTCCATTTATAGAGGTGGCGACTGCATTGGAACGAACGGGTGTTTCTGTGCCGCATATTCACAATCATGATCTGTCTAAAGGCTTTATGCTTCTTGGTGATTTTGGTGATGATCTTTATCTAGATCAGCTTTCAGATGAAAGTGTTGATGGTTTGTATGACGAAGCTTTAAAGACCTTGTTGTTGATGCAGGGCTGCCAGCCTGCTCGGGGTAAAGAGTTACCTTTGTATGATGAAGCGCTACTTCGTCGAGAAGTTGGGTTGTTTCGAGAATGGTTTGTGGAAAAATTACTGGGCAAAAAGTTGAATGATGAGGCGCAGCGCTTAGTATCTTTTCTATTTGACTATCTGATTGATTCCGCCTTAGAACAGCCGAAAGTTTTCGTTCATCGAGATTATCATTCGCGAAATATTATGTATCGCAAGGATTTGGCACCAGGGATTATCGATTTTCAGGATGCAGTTGAGGGGCCTGTTACATACGATTTAGTGTCTTTGTTACGAGACTGCTATATCGATTGGCCGGATGAAAAGGTCTATGGCTGGGTCGAGGGATACAGGCAGGATTTGATCGCTAACGGTCAAAATATGCCTGATAGTGTTTATTTTAAGCGTTGGTTTGATCTGATGGGTGCTCAGCGTCACCTTAAAGCTATAGGGATTTTTGCGCGTTTACACATACGTGATGGCAAGTCTGGTTATTTAGCTGATATACCTAGAACCTTGAATTATCTTATTACCGTGGCCGCTAAAGTTGAGGAGTTAAAGCCGGTTGCGGGATGGATGGTATCGGAATTGCTGCCAGCGATGCGTAACAGTGAACATTTTTCTGACACGGTTTTGGATAATTGGATTGTGTCATGAAGGCGATGATCTTAGCCGCCGGCTTAGGTACCAGAATGCGTCCTTTAACGCTGAAAACGCCTAAGCCGCTCTTAAAAGTCGCCGACCGAGCTTTGATTGAATATCACATTGAGCGTTTGGTGCGCGCTGGCATTAAAGAAATAGTGATTAATCATGCTTGGCTTGGTGTTCAAATAGAGGAGTATTTAGGGGATGGCTCTAAATACGGCGTTTCAATCCAATATTCTGCTGAAACTGAGCCTTTAGAAACGGCGGGCGGTATTCGTAAGGCATTGTCGTTGTTGGCAGCTGGTGGAGAAAAACAGTTCTTGCTGGTTAATGGTGATGTCTTTACAAATTACCCATTTGAGGCGTTGTTGACTGATTCTGATGAGTCTCATCTAGTATTGGTGCCGAATCCAGAGCATAACCCTAATGGTGATTTTGGGTTGCAGCAGGGATATGTGAATAGTGATGATAAAATAGGTTATACCTTCAGTGGAATTAGTCGCTTATCTATTGAGATGTTTGAAGGTATCGCGTTAGATGAGAAAGCCCCATTGGCACCGTTACTCAGAGAGCAAATGGCCGAAGGGAAGGTTTCAGGTGAGTTGTTCGAGGGTTTTTGGGCAGATATCGGTACACCTGAAAGATTAGATGAGATAAATAGATTAGTTTTGGGGAATCAAATTAATGGCCTTTGATGCACAAGAGGCGGGCGCGCAATTAGGATCAGGCGTTAAGCGGTATTCTACTTCTATATTACTGGGTGCAGCGGTAGGTTTGTTCTCTGGTGGCTTCTGGGGGCTGATATTTGGTGGGTTTGTCGGTTACTTGATAAGTAGAGCGCTTACCAAAGCGGTTGCTGCAGTTAATCCTCAAGAGGCTTTCTTTAAAGCAACGTTTTCCGTTATGGGGCGTATTGCGAAAGCAGATGGGCGTGTCACAGAAGATGAGATTCAATTTGCGCGAAATGTAATGACCCAAATGCGCTTAACCGATGAGCGTAAGCGCGAGGCGATTGATCTTTTTACTCAGGGGAAAAGTGAAGACTTTGAATTTAGTAAAACAGTAAAGCCGCTTGCGATCCTTTTGCGTCACCGACCTACGGTCAAATTGATGTTTATTGAAATTCAATTGCAGGCCGCGATGGCGGATGGTGAAGTAAGCGCGCCAGAACTAAAAATTATCGAAGAGCTCTGTCATCTACTGGAATTTGGTGCGGATAGTGTTGAAGAGGTGATCGCTCGCGTCAAAGCGCAGCGAGATTTTTATCGACATGGTCAGGCTGGTGTTGATGCTGCAGTGCTGTTGAAAGATGCTTATGCGGTTTTAGGTGTGGATGAAAGCGCATCTGATGCTGAAGTGAAAAAAGCTTATCGCCGGCAGATGAGTCAACATCATCCAGATAAGTTGGTTTCTAAGGGTTTGCCAGAAGAGATGATCGAATTGGCCAAAGAGAAATCCCAAGAAATTCAGGCTGCCTATGAGCGAATAAAGGCAGCACGAAAATAAGCGCGTTTTTTAGCCCGGGGCTTTTTCTTTGTTGCTTTGCTCTTCGGAAGGAATATCTATACTTCGGCTTTGTTGTTCTGCTTTTATAATGTAGGTGTTGATCATGCCGCGAACATGTTTGAACAGCCAGGAGTTGTCTTTTTTCCAATTGTCATTAGCCTGCGGTAGGCGGCTTTGGTGGAAATTGTTCATGCGGTTATGTCGCGCTAATCGCAATCTTCGTTCTGGCGTGTTTTCACTGTGATTTGTATTTGTCGATCTACGCGCAGAATGGTGTAGGTCGATTATGGTGGTTTTTATCTCGGGTAAGATTTCTAGCAGTCGAGGAGCGTTCTCTGTTTTAGAGTCTCGTGCGTCTAAGAGAACTAAACGAAGGTTTTGCTGTTCTTGGTGCTTTTGAACGTATTGTGCAGCCCATGTGGCACCTGTGCCGGCTCCTAAAACAAGGACTCTATCGACGCCTTTCTCTTTTTTGAGGTGTTCAAATGCAGTGTTGCCAAGACGGGTTACGATCTCTTGGTAATGCTCTTTCTTTTCTTCCGGTTCTTGCTCTGCCGCTGCAGGCGCGTTAGCGGCATTTTCCTGTTGGTTTGTTGCCGTGTCAGGAGGTGTTTCGGTGTTTTCTGTTATGGTTTCTTCTTGGGCTTCTGCAGGCTCTGTTGAGCTGTCTTGGGAGTTGTCTGAACTCTGAGTTGGTTTTATAGCCGACAAAACCGGTAGTGTACGTTTTGGCAGAGGGGTTTGAGCTGGTTGGGGTAAAAATACCGCTAATGTATACCAGCCATGATTAGCTAGGCCTGTGCGGATTTTGTTTAGATTATCTGGCCAGTCCATATGGGTGAGTTCATCCGGGAATATGATGACGCCACCCTGTGGTATTCCGCTGCCTTCAGTTAAATAGTAACCAAGTAATTGTTCCCCATCTTTTCCTGTATCGAGCTGCAGTACCTGGGTGCTGGGGTCAGGGTGTGATGAGAGTGCTTGGCGAAGATTCTTTTCTCTACTGGGTTCAGTTCTTTCGACAGAAGGTACTGATGGTTGCGCCGCACTGGCTGTTTTTTCAGTATCTGCGTTTGCTTCCTCATCGGCGGATATGGCGGTAGAGGAAATCAAACTAAGACTAAGGAGAAGAGAATATAATTTCATTTGAACGATTATGAGTAAGAAGCAGGCTGACAGCAAGATGTCTGCTCCGCTAAAATATGCCTAAATTATTTGTAACTGGAAAATATCCATGTCTGATTTCAAGATTGCACCATCGATTCTATCTGCCGACTTTGCGCGTTTAGGCGAAGAAGTTGAAAATGTTTTGGCAGCAGGCGCAGATTATGTGCACTTTGATGTGATGGATAATCACTATGTGCCAAATTTAACGATTGGCCCAATGGTGTGTAGTGCGCTGAGAAAACATGGTATTGAGGCACCAATTGATGTGCATCTGATGGTTAAGCCTGTTGATCGTATTATCGGCGATTTTATTGAGGCCGGTGCCAGCTACATTACTTTCCATCCAGAAGGTTCTGAACATATCGATCGTTCTTTGCAGATGATTAAAGACGGCGGTTGTAAATCCGGTTTGGTTTTCAATCCTGCAACACCATTAAGTCACTTGGAATATGTAATGGATAAAGTGGATATGGTGCTATTGATGTCTGTGAATCCAGGTTTTGGTGGTCAGAAATTCATTCCAGGTACTTTGGATAAACTGCGTCAGGCTCGCGAGATGATTAATCAGAGCGGGCGTGATATCCGCTTGGAGATCGATGGCGGTGTAGGTATTGGTAATATTCGTGAAATTGCAGAAGCGGGTGCTGATACGTTTGTGGCTGGTTCTGCTATCTTCAATACAGATGACTACGCTGCGACTATTGCTCAAATGAGAGCTGAATTGGCTAAAGCGAAGATTGCTTAATGCAAGAGCTGTTTGAAGGGCAAAACCCAAAACTCGTTCTGTTTGATCTAGATGGTACGCTAGTTCATAGCGTGCCTGATTTAGCTCAGGCAATTGATCGAATGCTTGTCGCCATAGAGAGAGTGCCTGCGGGTATCGACAAAGTTGGGCAGTGGGTAGGTAATGGTGCAGCAGTCTTAGTGCGTCGTTCCTTGGCTGGCGATATGGCGGGCGAAGGCGTGGACGAATCCCTATTTGATAAGGCTTATGAGCTTTTTCTTGCGTTTTATGCTGAATCTACTTCTGATCTGAGTGAGTTGTACCCAGGTGTGCTTGAGTGTCTAGAACGGATGCGTGAGCGCGGGGTTAAGCTCGGCGTAGTTACTAACAAGCCAATCTCGTTTACTCATAGTATGTTGGAAGGCTTTGGGATTAGTGATTTCTTTGAGGTGGTTTTGGGTGGAGACAGTCTGTCTGAGCGAAAGCCTCACCCAATGCCTTTGCAAGAAGCGATGAAACGTTGCGATGCCGAACCCCAAAATACCTTAATGGTAGGGGATTCAGTGAATGATGTAGCGGCGGCGCGAGCAGCTGGTTGTCCAGTGGTGTGCGTGCCATACGGATACAATCATGGTGAAGATATTGCTCTTTCAAATCCCGATAAAATTGTCGGGCGTTTAGATCATCTATTCTAAGAATCTTGAGCTTGCGAAATTTAATCTTCGTAAAAAACGATCTTTTATTTAAATAAAATCGATTTTTTATATTTCAGGGCTGAATTTACTCTTGTAGAAGCTCACAGGTCATTCCCCATTTATCAATGGCTTGTACCGCCAAGTCGCTTTTCTGACTTGGCTGATTCTTATCACAGCACTTGTATACCCCGCTTGTCGGGGTTTTTTTTGGTCTGTCTTTTTTCGTAGCGAAGGTTTATACCTTTTGTGGTTCTTCTATTTGATTGCATTTTGCGTTGTTCTTTGGGATTAAAAACAGCAAAAGTCCTCAATTAATGTATGAATAGTAGGCGGTGGTAGTTGATTCAAGTAGGGTGCTGCTATATCTTTTGGCTATTCATAAATTTAATTAAACCTGCCGTGATGCTATTTGCTACAGCGACCGTGAAAAATAATGCTGAAAAAGATCGTCTCCCGTACGCGGGTGAACGATGGCGATGGCGTGCCTGATTTTTTAATCAGCAGGCACTGTTAGGGTTGGTTTTTGGCGCATAGATAGATCTCGCTGCTTTTCCTTCTAATGCGTTAGTTCATAAAGTTGGTCCCTTCTTTTATTTAGTGTCTGCTCAGATCGCCCTTGTTATCGTTTTTGGCATTATGAGATAGAGACATGACTCCTGAATTATTTGCGGAACTAGCCGCGCAGAATTACAACCGCATTCCCGTTACACGTGAAGTTTTAGCCGATCTGGATACGCCTTTGTCTACCTACAAAAAACTGGCTAATACGGCGTATAGCTACCTTTTAGAATCTGTTGAAGGTGGTGAGAAATGGGGGCGTTACTCCATTATCGGTTTGCCTTGCCGGACGATTTTGAAAGTACATGGCGAAAAAATCTCAATTACAGAAGATGGTAAGGTTATAGAAGAGCTGAAGATGTCTGATCCTTTGGATTTTGTAGAGACATTTCAAGCACGCTACCGCGTACCGCAGTTAGAAGGGATGCCGCGTTTTAATGGCGGTCTGGTCGGATACTTTGGTTATGATTGCGTACGTTATGTTGAGAAGCGCTTAAAAGATAGCTGCCCTGAAGATCTGTTGGGTACACCTGATATTTTGTTGATGGTGTCTGATGAAGTTGTTGTGTTTGACAACCTAGCAGGCAAGTTGATCTTAATCTCACATGCAGATCCAGCTGAAGATCAAGCTTATGAAAAAGCGCAGGCGCGTCTTGATCAGTTGGTGGAGAAGCTTCATACAGCTACGCCTTATGAAGCAACTCCGGCAGAACAGCAACGTGAAGTATCGGAAACAGAATTTAAGTCGAGCTATGGTGAGCAGGCTTTTAAAGATTCTGTGGATAAAATCAAAGAATACGTGCTTGATGGCGATATCATGCAATGCGTTATTTCTCAGCGCATGTCGATTCCATTTAAAAGCAAGTCGCTAGATTTATACCGAGCGCTACGCTGCCTTAACCCTTCCCCTTACATGTATGTGCTCAATCTTGATGATTTTCATGTGGTTGGCTCCTCTCCTGAAATATTAGCGCGTGTAGAAGATAATCAGGTAAGTGTTCGTCCAATAGCCGGCACGCGTAAGCGTGGTCTGACGCCAGAAGAAGATCTAGCGATGGAGAAAGAGTTGCTGGCAGATCCGAAAGAGATCGCAGAGCACTTGATGCTGATTGATCTGGGTCGTAACGATGTTGGCCGTGTGGCTGAAGTTGGTGGGGTTGAGTTAACTGATAAGATGGTTATTGAGCGCTATTCCCATGTTATGCACATCGTTTCGAATGTGAACGGCAAGCTTAAGCCCGATGTTTCTGCGATGGATGTGCTGCGTGCAACTCTACCAGCAGGTACCTTAAGTGGAGCACCTAAAGTACGGGCGATGGAAATTATCGATGAAATGGAGCCAGTGAAGCGCGGCGTCTATGGTGGTGCGGTAGGTTATCTTTCTTGGAATGGTAATATGGACACAGCGATAGCAATTCGCACAGCTGTTATTAAAGATGAAGTGCTGCATATTCAAGCGGGTGCAGGTGTTGTAGCTGATTCTGTACCACGTTTGGAGTGGAAAGAAACCATGAATAAGGGCCGTGCAGTCTTCAGTGCGGTTGCTATGGTTGAGCGAGGCTTGGATAATCTATGATATTGCAAAATCAATCAGCTAATTTCATCTTATTAGGGGCTGAATAATGTTATTAATGATCGATAACTACGATTCGTTTACATACAACGTAGTTCAGTATCTGGGTGAGCTTGGCGCTGATGTGCGTGTTTATCGTAATGATGAAATTACGATTGAAGAGATCGAAGCGCTGAATCCGGATCATCTTGTCATCTCTCCAGGCCCATGCACCCCGAATGAAGCGGGTGTCTCTGTAGCCGCAATTGAACACTTTGCAGGTAAGTTGCCAATTCTCGGGATCTGTTTAGGTCATCAGAGTATTGGTCAGGCTTTTGGTGGCGATATAGTGCGAGCTAAGCAGGTGATGCACGGTAAAACTTCTCCTGTTCATCACATAGACGCCGGTGTATTTGAAGGGCTAGCACAACCTGTAGAAGTGACTCGCTACCACTCGCTTGTAATTGATCAAAATACGCTTCCGGATTGCTTGGAAGTGACCTCTTGGACTCAAGATGAGCAGGGTAATCTCGATGAGATTATGGGTGTTAGACATAAGACTCTAGATATTGAGGGAGTCCAGTTTCACCCTGAATCTATTTTGACGGAGCAAGGCCATGATTTATTGGCTAACTTCTTGAAACGCACTAAGCCTGCAGCTTGAAATTACTAAGGATAATCAATGGATATTAAACAAGCATTAGCTTTGGTTGTGGATCGTCAAGACCTTTGCCAAGAAGATATGCGTGCTGTGATGAATCAGATCATGACAGGACAAGCGACTGATGCACAGATCGGTGGTTTATTGATCGCTTTGCGTATGAAAGGCGAAACAGTAAATGAAATAACTGGCGCTGCTGATGCAATGCGATCACTAGCAACGCCTGTGGATATTAATGTGCCTAACGCCGTTGATATCGTTGGCACTGGTGGTGATGGCGCGAATCTGTTTAACGTTTCTAGTGCTTGTTCTTTTGTTGTCGCTGCCGCTGGTGGTCATGTTGCTAAACACGGTAATCGCTCTGTCTCTTCCAGCTCTGGTTCTGCTGACTTGTTAGAAACTGCGGGCATTAATTTAGAGCTTAACCCTGACGAGATTGCACAATGTATTGAGAAGATCGGTTTGGGCTTTATGTTTGCTCCTCAGCATCACAGTGCAATGAAGTATGCAATTGGTCCTCGTAAAGAGATGTCTCTAAGAACCTTATTCAATATCTTGGGGCCTTTGACTAACCCCGCAGGTGTTAAGCATTACTTGTTGGGTGTATTTGATAAAACACTTTGTCGCCCTCTGGCTGAGGCTTTGCAGGCATTAGGTGCAGTTCATGCGATGGTTGTACACGCGGCAGAAGGTTTGGATGAAATTAGTTTGGCTGGTGATACTTATGTGGCTGAACTAAAAGACGGTGAAGTGAGTGAGTATACTTTGACCGCTGAGGATGCTGGGCTTAGCAAGCAAACGCTAGAAGGTTTGCAGGTAAACAGCTCTGCTGAAAGTTTGGAGATGATTCAAGCGGCTTTTGCTGGTGAGCATGCTAAAGCGGTAGATATGATTGCTATCAATGCTGGCGCGGCTCTCTATGTTTCGGATCAGGCTGCAAGCCTTAAAGAGGGCGTGGCGTTGGCTAAAGAGACGATTTTGAGTGGTGCGGCTGCATCTAAAGTTAAAGAATTGGCTGACTTTAGTCAGACGTTTAAGGGTTAAGAGATGTCAGATACACCAACGATTTTAAAGAAAATTCTTGCCCGTAAAGCGCAAGAAGTTGCAGAGCGACAGCCAAAAGTTTCTATTGCTGATCTTAAAGCACGTATTGAAGATCAAAAGGGGAGTGATTTCGATCCACGTGGTTTTGTTGCAAATATGGAAAAAGCGATTGCTGAAGGGCGTTCTGCTGTGATTGCTGAAGCTAAGAAGCATAGTCCGTCTAAAGGATTGTTGAGAGATCCGTTTGTGCCAGCTGATATTGCTAAATCTTATGAGTTGGGTGGTGCAAGTTGTTTGTCGGTTTTGACGGATAAAGATTATTTCCACGGTAGCGAAGAGTATCTGATACAGGCACGTGCAGCCTGTTCTTTGCCGGTTATCCGTAAAGACTTTATTGTCGACCCATACCAAGTTTATGAAGCGCGTGCTATTGGCGCTGACTGCATTCTATTGATTGTATCCGCTTTAGAAGATCAGCAAATGGCTGATTTGAATGGTCTGGCGCTAGAGTTGGGAATGGATGTCTTAATTGAAGTTCATGGTGCTGATGAATTAGAGCGTTCTCTTCCGCTAAATAATAAGTTGGTTGGTATTAATAACCGAAATCTGCATACCTTTGAGGTGACGTTAAATAATACCTATGATTTGCTGAGCTCTATTTCAGAAGATCGAATTGTCGTTACTGAAAGTGGTATCCATAGTCGCGAAGATGTTCAGGCAATGCGCGAACATAACGTTCATAGCTTCTTAGTAGGTGAGGCGTTTATGCGTGCGGAAAATCCAGGCCAGAAATTAAAAGAATTGTTTGAGTAAGGTTGTAGCTTTATGAGTATGAGTGCCAAGGTTAAATGGGATGGTGATGTGCGTTTTCAAGGCACAACCGGTTCTGGCTTTGATCTAATGATCGATGGCGAGCTGAAGCAGGGGCCGCGCCCTATGGAGCTTATGCTTCTGGGTCTAGGTGGCTGTACTAGCTACGATGTTGTGGGTATTTTGAAAAAGACGCGTCAAGATGTCGTTGATTGTGTCGCAGAAATTGAGTCTGAGCGTGCTGACGAAGTTCCAGCAGTCTTTACTAAGATTCATATAAAATTTGTAGTCAGTGGCCGTGGCCTGAGCGAGAAAAAAGTTGAGCGTGCTGTAAAGTTGTCGGCTGAACAATACTGCTCTGCATCGTTGATGCTTGAACGAGGTGGTGTTGAAATCACCCACAGCTATGAGATTGTTGAAGTAGAATAATCTCATTTTTGAGTGATTTTCCTGATAAAGGGCTGCTTTTTAGTGGCCCTTTTTTATTTTTTACTGGAGTCTCACTATTTATCCGCTATATTAGTTGCAATGTTATTTAGTTAGTTGCTTGTTTTTTAAGGTTATTGTGCCCCTTTTCGATGGATGTAGGGTTTGATTTTTATCTCCTAAAAGGGCTTGTATAGGTAAGATCTAGGGGATTTGGTGGGGCGATGCGCTTATCGATATCTAAAACGCTGGCTATAGGTATAGTGACGCTGCAGATCGTAACGGTCTGTGTGATTTTGGCCTCGTCCTACATCACCACTGAGCAGGTCCTAATAGGTCATGCTCAAAAATTAATGCGTAACCTATCGCGCGAAGTTATCCAGCATTCTGAAGAATTTCTTTCGCCTGCTCGTTCCGCTGTTAGTTTGACTCAGAGCTTGGCTCGGAACGAAGTAGTAAGCGAAGAGCGCCCCGATGAGATGGAGCAGTATTTCTTCGAACAGCTTATGTTGTTCCCTCATATTGCAGGTATCTATTACGGTAACCTCGATGGGGATTTCTATTTTGTACGTAGAAGCTCCGAAATAAGCCCATACCAAATTAAGCGTATCAATGAAGAGGCTGGGGAAAGAACAGTCGTTAATCGTTGGTTTGGTCAAGATCAAGAGCTGGTGAAAACAGCTGAAGATCCATTTGATTCTTATGATCCAAGAACGCGACCGTGGTTTACGAAAGCCTTAGGCGAAAGGCAGCAAACTTGGACGGACCCCTATCTGTTTTTTACCTCCCAAACACCGGGAATTACCGTAGCTAGTCCAGTATTCACTAAGAATAGCGAGCTCATCGGCGTTGTCGGAGTAGATATCGACCTATCAGCTTTATCAGATTTTTTGGGCTACCTCGAATTAAGTGAGCATGCTTCCGCGTTGATTATGAATAATAACGGCGATGTGATTGCGCACCGTAACCTTCAGGGTACTTATGCTCAGAATGAAGAGGTTAAACGTCTGTTGAAGGTTGGTGAGCTGAGTAATAAGGCAACTCGCGCAGCGGTTGATTCACTCGAACGTGCTCCGGGTTGGTATGTATTGAATACAGCAGTAAATACTAGCTATACGCACGAAGGGAAAAAATACCACGCGGTATTTACACCGTTTTCAGATAACTGGCCTTGGCTATTAGGTCTATATGTACCTGAAGATGACTTTCTCACAGAAATTAAAGCAAATCAGAAATTTAACTTTATTGTCGCTGGAGGGATAACTCTAGTAAGTTTGATTGTTGGTATCTGGTTTGCGCGTTCATTGTCGCGTCCGATTGTTAGATTACAGCAGAGTGTTGAGTCGGTTAAAAAGGGGCAGCTGGAGGTGAATATCGATGCAGGCGCCAGTATATTTCATGATATCTCTGACACGACTCATGCTTTTAAAGGTTTGGTTAGTTTCCTAAAAGACAATCAGCAAAAAAGTGAAGCTTTGAGAAAACGTCTGACTCAACAGGCACACTTTATGGAGGCGGTATTGGCCAATATTGATAGTGGTGTTGTGGTTTGTGATGTTGAGGGGCGTTTTGTTTATTCAAACCGTGTGGTAAATCAGCTTAGGGGCTTGGCCGAAGGTGCTCATCTTGAGCGCTTTGAAGATGCTCCCTTTAAGCTATTTGCGGCGGATGGTGTAACTCAGCTGGATAAATCGCAATGGCCAATATTTAGGGCGTTAAACGGTGAGCATATCTCAAATCTAGAGATCGTTATTGTTTCAAATACGAG
Organism: Neptuniibacter sp. QD48_55; assembly: GCF_047778115.1. GTDB lineage: Bacteria > Pseudomonadota > Gammaproteobacteria > Pseudomonadales > Balneatricaceae > Neptuniibacter. Next base: position 693,485 of record NZ_CP180555.1, read on the forward strand.
CGAGCCTAAACGTGTTTATGTTAGTGGTCAGCCGCTATTCGATACCTCCGGTGAGAAACTGGGCGCATATGTGTCGATGCATCAAGTGAGTTGATGTTTCTAAATACCTCTCTTACTAGTCTTTTCCTTGCATAGCTCTTGTTAGGTGCGTAGAATTACGCGTCCTTTGGAGAACTATTTCCAATCTCCTTGCTGCCTACCACATGGTGTGGTCAGGGGGCTATTAACCCGAAAGGAGCTAAAATGCGTCATTATGAAATCGTATTTCTGGTTCACCCGAACCAGAGTGAGCAGGTTTCTGCGATGGTTGAGCGTTACACCTCTCTAATTGAAGGTGCAGAAGGCACAATTCATCGTCTAGAAGACTGGGGTCGCCGTCAGTTGGCTTACCCAATCAACAATGCTCATAAAGCACACTATGTCCTGATGAACATCGAATGTGGTCAGGAAACTCTAGACGAGCTGGAAAACCTATTCCGTTACAACGATGCTGTTCTGCGTAACATGGTTATCCGTCGTAAAGAAGCGATCACTGAGATCTCTCCAATCAAAGCTGCTGAATCTCGCGAAGAGCGTAAGCCTCGCCGTGAAGAAAAGCCTGCTGAAAAGCCAGCTGAAGAAGCAGCACCTGCTGCGGAAGCTTCTGAAGAAGCTGCTGAGTAATTTAATTTCTGAGGAGAGATACAATGGCTCGTTTTTTCCGCCGTCGTAAGTTCTGCCGTTTTACGGCTGAAGGTGTTCAAGAGATCGATTACAAAGATCTGGACACGCTAAAAGGTTACATCACCGAAACTGGCAAAATCGTACCTAGCCGTATTACAGGTACTAAAGCGCGTTACCAGCGTCAGCTGGCTACTGCTATCAAGCGTGCTCGTTTCGTAGCGCTACTACCTTACACTGATAGCCATCAGTAATTAGGTAGGAGAGTCGCTATGCGTGCCTTGGCCGAATTGGTCATGAAAGGCCGTAAACAAGCGGCTTTTGTGGCGGTTATCGCCGCCTTGCTGCCATTACTATATTGGGTAAGTGCAGCTGCTGTAGCTTTGGTTACTTTACGTAAAGGCCGAAGTGAAGGCACCGGATTACTGGTTTGGGCTTTGTTGCCTGCTGGGGTCTGGGCATACAGTGTGTCTGATCCGACACCACTGGCTGTAATTGTAGGAACTTATATCCTTGCAATTACTTTGAGAGAGACAGTTTCTTGGGCAAAAGTGCTGATGATTGCACTTCCTGTAGGAGCTATAGCGAGCGTAGGCATGGATATAATGCTTAGCAGCTATCTCGATGAAGTAATTAAACGGTTAGATGAGTTTTTAGTGCAGTCAGCTAGTCAAGCTAACCAAGAGGTTAAGCTTGATCCTGAGCAGCTAAGGCAGCTCATGTTGGGCGGATTAACATCAGTGCATACGGTAATGATGCTTGTCAGTGTAATGCTGGCGCGCTCTTGGCAAGCTGGGTTATACAACCCAAGCGGTTTTCAGCGAGAGTTTCATGTGTTGAGACTACCTCAGCTGTACACAGGAGTGTTAATTGCGGCATCGTTAGTTTGCTACCAGTTAGATCTGGAGTCGTTGCGCTGGTTACCACTGTTGCTGCTACCTTGGATCATTGCGGGTATCGCATTGGTGCATGGCAGTTTGGCTAAACGTGATTTAGGAAGGTCTTGGTTGGTTGTCTTTTATGTTGCAGCCTTCTTTATGGGACCGTATGTGATTACGCTGCTGGTATTTGCAGCTGCTATTGATAGTTTTGTCGATATCAGGGCGCGAATTCCAGTTAAGAATTAGGACTGCAATTCTTTGCAGAACAAAAGAGGTTTACGAGATGGAAGTTATTCTGCTCGAGAAAATTGGTAAGCTAGGTAACCTCGGTGACAAAGTTTCCGTAAAAAGCGGTTTCGGTCGTAACTACCTAGTACCGCAGGGCAAAGCTGTTCCTGCAACTGAAGCTAACGTTGCTAAGTTTGAAGAGCGTCGTGCTGAGCTAGAAGCTGCAGCTGCTGAAAAACTAGCTGCTGCTACTACACGTGCTGAAGCACTGAACGAGAAAGAAGTTACTATCACTGCTAAGTGTGGTGACGAAGGTAAACTGTTCGGTTCTATCGGTACTCGTGATATCGCTGACGCTGTAACTGCTGCTGGTGCAGAAGTTGATAAGAGCGAAGTTCGTCTACCTGAAGGTGCTCTGCGCGCTATCGGTGAATTCGACATCGCTATTCAACTACACCCAGAAGTTACTGCTACAGTTAAGCTAGCTGTTGTAGGCGAGTAATCGTCTTTAGCTAAGCCGTACTGTACTGTACTATAAAGCACTGCGTGGATTTTCCATGCGGTGCTTTTTTGTTTTTTAGGCTGTTGTAAATGATGGAAAAAAGTGAACTAACGGATGAAGATCTAGCAAGGATCAAAGTGCCTCCCCATTCGATGGAAGCAGAACAATCAGTACTGGGTGGTTTGATGCTGGATAACAATGCTTGGGATACCGTATCTGAGGTGGTCTTAGATGATAACTTCTATCGTCAGGAACATCGAAAAATCTATCGTACGATGCGTAAGCTTGTTAACGATGGTAATCCGATTGATGTTGTTACTTTATCTGAAGAGTTGGATCGTACCGGCGATCTAGAAGGTGCGGGCGGGCTGGATTATTTGATCGAGCTTGCTAAGAACACGCCAAGTGCGTCTAATATCCGTGCTTATTCTGAAATTGTTCGCGACCGTTCTCTCTTGCGTCAAATGATCTCGGCAGCCAATGAAATTGCTGATGACGCATTTAATCCGGATGGTAAAACGTCCGAAGAGATACTGAACTCCGCGGAGCAAAAGATCTTCCAAATTGCGGAAGATCGCCCTAATCAAGGTGGCCCTGAAGGCGTTAATGAACTGCTGAAAAAAGCAGTAGATCGAATTGATACCCTATTTAACAGTGATGGGGATATGACCGGTGTAACTACCGGATTTGATGATCTTGATGCCAAAACGGCAGGCCTTCAGCCTTCCGACCTAATTATTGTTGCTGCGCGTCCATCGATGGGTAAAACCACGTTTGCCATGAACCTAGTGGAAAATGCCTTAATGGCGAGTAATAAGCCGGTTTTGGTATTTAGTTTGGAGATGCCTGCAGAACAGTTGATGACGCGTATGTTGTCTTCTTTAGGGCGTATCGATCAGACGCGTGTACGTACGGGTGCATTAGAAGAAGAGGATTGGCCCAAGCTTACAACAGCTGTCAATATGATGCGTGATAAGCCGTTGTTTATCGATGATCAGGCGGGTATCAGTCCTAATGAATTGCGTACCCGAGCACGACGTATCGTACGCGAGCACGGTCCATTATCGTTGATCATGATCGACTATCTGCAGCTAATGCAGATGAAGACCCCAGGTATTGAGAGTCGTACCCAAGAAATTTCTGAAATATCTCGTTCTTTGAAGGCGATTGCGAAAGAGCTTGAATGTCCAGTTGTTGCTTTGTCTCAGCTTAACCGTACGCTTGAGCAGCGTCCTAATAAGCGTCCTGTAAACTCAGATTTGCGTGAATCGGGTGCGATTGAGCAGGATGCTGACGTGATTATGTTTATCTATCGTGATGAAGTATATAACGAAGATTCAGAGCACAAGGGTGTGGCTGAAATCATCATAGGTAAGCAGCGTAATGGCCCAATCGGTACGAGTCGTCTAGCCTTTATTGGTAAGTATACTAAGTTTGAAAACCTTGCTCCTGATGTCTATGCGCAATATGCAGGCATGGACGATTAAAGGTATTGGGGGTTGATATAGTGCCTAGAATTGTTACTCTGATTTTTAGTTAAATATCAGATGCTTAATCTAACCCTGTTGTTCGAGGTGTGGATTAAGTAGGAAAGTTTGATAGTTTTACGTCATTAAAGGGCTAAAGATAGGGTTCTGCAGCGCACTGGCTTAGTGCTTTTTATGCCCGGATATAGTGCTTTTTTGTTTGCGCAGCGGCTCAAAAAAATTAATAAATTCATATGTAAAAAAATACCCACTTTATTCATGAATATTGGGGGTTAGGAAGGCGAGTTTCCATGGACAGTGTGAATAAAAACATAGAAAATTGGGTTGTTTTCATGCCCTTACGTTAGGGCGGTTATAAAGTAGTGAAAACGCATTTCTATCCATTCTTGGTAATGGGATTAACCGGAAAAAGACACGTATGAAATTGTTTGCGGTATTGTTATTACCCTTATTGGGCAGCCTTGTGCCATTGTATGCTGCTCGTTTTAGTCGAACCGTCTGTACTATTTTAACTGCGATTGCACCTGCGGTTGCTTTAGGAATAGTTCTATCAATCAGTCCACAGTTACTTCAAGGCGAGGTGTTTGCTCACGCCGTTGATTGGGTGCCTGCAGCTGGTTTGGAACTATCTGTCAGACTCGATGGTTTAAGCTTCCTTTTCTTATTGTTGATATTGGGCATCGGTCTTTTGATCATTTTGTATGCTCGGTATTACTTATCCCAGAAAGACTCTATAGGTAAATTCTTTGCCTATTTGATGCTGTTCATGACCGCTATGGTGGGGATCGTTGCTTCGGGCAACTTGATTCAAATGTGGTTCTTCTGGGAATTAACTAGTATTAGTTCCTTCCTGCTTATTAGCTTCTGGTCAGATAAAACAGAAGCACGTAAAGGCGCGCGTATGGCGCTTACTGTAACGGGTGCGGGTGGTTTAGCACTGTTAGCAGGCGTGATTCTAATTGGCCAAGTAGTTGGCAGTTATGATCTTCAAGCAGTGCTCGATAGTGGTGACTTAATTCGAGAATCTGCTCAGTATCCATTTATCTTGGTGTTAGTGCTTTTGGGGGCTTTTACAAAATCTGCTCAGTTCCCATTCCACTTCTGGCTCCCAAATGCGATGGCAGCTCCGACGCCTGTAAGTGCATATCTTCACTCAGCGACGATGGTAAAAGCGGGTATCTTCCTGATGGCGCGTTTCTACCCAGTACTATCTGGAACAGATATGTGGTTCTTGATTGTGAGTATCACAGGTCTATGTACGCTGTTAGTCGGTGCCTATATCGCGCTCTTTAAGCATGATTTAAAAGGCCTTCTTGCTTATTCAACAATTAGTCATCTTGGCTTGATTACGCTGTTGTTAGGTATGGATACACGAATGGCTGCAGTCGCTGCAATCTTCCATATCATTAACCATGCGACCTTTAAAGCATCGCTCTTTATGGCGGCGGGTATTATCGATCACGAGGCTGGCTCACGTGATATGCGTCAGCTAAATGGCCTGTGGAAATATATGCCGTATACCGCGACCTTAGCGATTATCGCTGCGGCTTCTATGGCGGGTGTACCGTTGCTAAATGGTTTCCTATCTAAAGAGATGTTCTTCACGGAAGCATTGGATCAAGCAACCTTAGGTTCCCTCTCTTGGGTGATACCTGTGTTGGCGACAGTAGGTGCGGCTTTCTCGGTAGCGTATTCATTGCGTTTCATCCACGATGTCTTCTTTAATGGTGAACCGGTCAATTTGCCGAAAACACCGCATGAACCGCCTCGCTATATGAAGGTGCCAGTAGAAATCTTGGTTGCTATTTGTATTGTAGTGGGTTTGGTTCCAGGCATTGTTGTTATTGATCTACTGAATGCAGCTTCAATCGCTACCCTGCAAGGTCCAATGCCTGAATTTAGCTTAGCGATTTGGCACGGTTTTAACGTACCGTTGCTGATGAGTGTGCTGGCCATGCTCGGTGGCTTTATCATCTACTACAATCGTAAAAAGCTCTTCCAATTCCAAGGCCAATTCCCAGAGCCGGATTCTAAGTTGGTTTTTGAGGGCTGGGTGCAAAGACTAGTTAACTCAACTCGCGCAGTTAATGAGTGGATTGAAAACGGTTCGCTTCAACGTTATTTATCCATCTTCTTGTTTATGATCTTCGCGGTTTCAGTTATGCCTCTGGTTTATTTACAAGAAACGGCAGGTAATAGATCACAAATCCCGCTTGATTACGCATCAGGTATGGCTGCTTTACTGTTGATCCTTGCTGCGATAGCGACCATGGTTTGGCATAGAAAACGTCTGACTTCTCTACTAATGCTTTCTGTCGTTGGTCTAATAGTGTCTGTAGCCTTTACTCGTTTCTCTGCGCCAGACTTGGCTCTGACTCAGTTAGCTGTAGAAGTAGTAACTGTTATTCTGTTGATGCTTGCATTGTTCTTCTTGCCTAAGAATACGCCGAAAGAATCGTCTCCTCGACGTTTGGTTCGTGACCTCAGTATCTCAGCTTTGATCGGTGGCATCATTGGCACAGTGAACTACGCAATGATGACGCGCCCGCTTGAATCTATCTCTGATTTCTTTGTTGCGAACAGTAAAACGGGTGGTGGCGGAACCAACGTGGTCAACGTGATTCTGGTGGATTTCCGTGGTTTTGATACTTTTGGTGAAATTACGGTACTGGGCATTGCCGCGTTGGGTATCTATAAACTGATTGTTCGTATGCGTCTTTATATGCCTTCTGGCGATGAACATGGACGTCACTGGAGCACCGATTCCCATCCAATGGTTCTGTCGACGATTTCTCAGATGCTATTGCCTTTGGCATTACTGGTATCAGTATACATCTTCTTGCGCGGCCATAATGAACCGGGCGGTGGTTTCATTGCAGGCCTTATTACGGCTGTTGCAATAATCCAGCAATACATTGCGAATGGTGTTGAATGGATGAAAGAGAATATCCGTCTGAAATATCAAGCGTTGATAGGTTCTGGTCTGTTGATTGCATTTATGACCGGGGTCGGTAGTTTCATATTCGATCGTCCATTCCTAACTTCATGGTTTGATTACTTCAAATGGCCTTGGGTCGGCAAATTTGAGCTGGCGAGTGCCATGTTGTTTGACTTGGGTGTTTATCTCACTGTTGTTGGTGCAACCATGATGATTTTGGCAAACCTAGGTAAATTGACAACTTCAGAACGAGTAGACGCTCGTGAGTTGGAGAATCTGTAATGGAATTAATGTATGCGCTCTGCGTGGGTGTGTTAACGACCTGCGGTATTTTTCTGACTCTTCGAGGTCGTACGTTCCCTGTAGTTATGGGACTGACAATGCTGTCCTATGCTGTAAACCTTTTCCTATTCTCCAGCGGTCGACTGGTTGTTAATGGGGCTGCTATTTTAGGCTCGTCTGAACAATATGCCGATCCTCTGCCTCAAGCATTGGTTCTGACTGCCATCGTGATTGGCTTTGCGATGACGGCGTACGCGGTCATCTTAGCGATGAGGGCTCGTGCGGATTTGGGTAATGACCATGTTGATGGGCGTGAAAAAGCTTTGGATATTGAGAAGAAGGATAAGTCGAAATGATGCAGCATCTTCCGATTTTACCTGTTTTACTGCCAATGCTAACGGCGGTGCTTATGATGTTGCCGCCTTTCTCTACGACGCTAAACCGTCAGAGGTTCATCACTTTTGTTGGTGCAGCAGTTACTTTAATTGTCGCAATTCAATTGCTGATTACGGCGGGTAGCGGTGAAATTACCATTTATCAGTTAGGTAACTGGCAAGCGCCATTCGGTATTGTTCTTGTTGCTGATCGCTTATCTAGTTTGATGATCTTGCTGACCATGGTTCTGGCCTTTGGTGCTTTGCTCTATGGTGCCGCAGGGGATGATCGAGCAGGTATGTTCTTCTATCCGCTGTTTATGTTCCAGTTGATGGGGATTAACGGCGCATTCCTTACAGGGGATATTTTTAACCTGTTCGTATTCTTCGAGGTGTTATTGCTTGCTTCTTATGCGTTGGTTGTACACGGCGGTGGTAAGCAGAAGACGTTGGCAAGCGTACATTATGTAACGCTTAACCTCGTGGGTTCAGCACTATTCCTCTTCGCTTTGGGGATTATGTACGGAGTGTTGGGAACTCTAAATATTGCCGATATGGCAGTTAAAATTCGTACCTTGTCTGGCGAGGATAAATTGCTCGCACAAATCGGCGGTATGATGCTTTTACTTGTATTTGGTTTGAAGTCTGCGATGTTCCCGCTGCACTTTTGGCTATCGAGAACCTACTCGAGTGTTAGCGCACCTGTAGCCGCGTTATTCGCGATTATGACTAAGGTAGGTATATATAGTATTTTGCGTATCTTTACCGTTGTTTTTGGCGACTATGCTGGCGAGTTAGCTAACCTTGCTGGTCCTTGGTTATGGCCGATCGCGGTGCTGACACTCGTTATGGGTGCTATAGGCGCTCTAGCAAGTCAGACATTGCGTATGTTGGTTTCTAATCTAGTGATTGTTTCTGTCGGTACGCTACTGTGTGCTTTGGCAATCAATACACCTGAATCTGCATCCGCGGCACTTTATTATCTGATCCATTCAACGCTTATTACTGGCGCGATGTTCCTCCTTGCTGATGCTATTGCTGAACAGAGGGGTAAAGTATCAGATCGTTTTGCTCGTTCTCGTAGAATGTGTCAGTCGCTTCCGCTTGGAATTGCGTTTGCGCTAGCTGCTATATCAATGATTGGTTTACCGCCTTTCTCGGGCTTCTTGGGGAAAGTGATGATACTGCAAACGGCTGTGGAACCTGCAGAGATGGCTTGGGCGTGGTCTGCTATTTTGCTTGCTAGCTTAATGGGTGTTGTGGCGATGTCTCGAGGCGGTTCAACTTTGTTTTGGCGAGTTAGCGGTGATGCAAACCACTGTGAAAAATTACCAAAAGTTAAGTTTGTTGCGGTCTTCTTCCTGCTTGTAATGTCGCCGCTATTGGTGATCTTCGGTGGTCCCGTGACTGAGTTTACGCAGGAAACCGCGAACCAAATTTATCAGCAAGCAGAGAATCCATATATGCTGCTGCCAGCGTCAAATGAGAATGGAGGTTAAGGTATGCGTATGATCTTTCCAATGCCTTGGCAAAGCTTAATTTTATTTGTCGTTTGGCTATTGCTAAATGAATCGATAGCACCGGGTCATCTGGTACTTGCTTCTATCTTAGCGATTGGTATTCCTTTGCTGTTAAGAGGAACTCAACTCCACCGGTTAAATATCAACAAGCCGGTTCAAGTAGTCTTATATGCTTTGAAAGTGTTAGGAGACATTGTCTCTGCAAACTTTGAAGTAGCTGTGCAGGTACTTGGTCCTGCCAAGAGTTTGAAGCCTGGTTTTCTAGCGATTCCTTTGGATATAGAAGGTGACTTTCCTATCACTGTATTGGCCAGTACGATCTCTTTAACGCCAGGAACAGTAAGCGCTGAAGTTTCCATAGACCAAAAATGGTTATATGTGCATGCGCTTAACCTTGTGGATGAGGCGGGAACTATAAAAGAGATTAAAGAGCGCTACGAGCAGCCATTGAAGGAGATTTTCGGATGTTAATGTTCTGTCTTATTGCTGCTACAGCCATGGTTGTGATTGCGATGACGCTCAACCTTGTAACCTTGTTTAATGGTCCGGATCAGCCAGATCGCATTTTGGCGTTGGATACTATGTATATTAATAGTATTGCTTTGATCCTTTTGTTTGGCTTGATTATGGGCACATCGCTCTATTTTGAAGCTGCTCTTTTGATTGCAATGTTAGGTTTCGTAAGTACAGCGGCATTGTGTAAATATCTGTTACGTGGCGACATCATTGAGTAGGAATTAAGCATGGGTTTTTATATTGAGCTAATTGGCTCGGCATTGCTGCTAATGGGTGGAGCTTTTGTTCTGTTAGGCTCGATCGGTTTAATGAAAATGCCTGATTTTTATATGCGTTTGCATACACCGACGAAAGCTACAACATTAGGCATGGGGGCTATTCTGATTGCTTCGATGTTGATCACTTCGTACCGTAATGGTGGAGTGAGTGCTCATGAGCTTTTGATTACGATCTTCCTTTTCATTACAGCGCCTGTAAGTGCAATGATGTTGGCGAAAACAGCATTACACCTGCAAGTAAAAATTAATAAAGGCAGCGTAAATCAAGAGTTAGCTGAGCCGGCGAAACATCGAGAGCCGCCAGGGCAAAGCGAAAAGCCTGAAGGCTAAATGATTATGAGAAAGGGGCATTGAGTGCCCCTTTTTTTGTAGGAATTTTTGCTTAAGCGTCTTTAATAACCTTGTTAATAAAAGCTTCTGGCACCGCAGTAACACTACGTTTCTCGTAGTCAAAGAAAACGACGCCAGTTTTCGCGTGTGCCACTTCAACAGCGGTTTTCTTGTTGGTTATCAGATAGAAAAAGTCGAATCCATACTTGTTAATATCGGCTAAGGCGATATCGATTTGCAGTTGGTCACCGTGGAATCCTTCTGCTTTGTAGACGATGGCCGAGTCAGTCATGATAAGGCCAAGCCCTTCAATATCTAACTCGCCATAATGATAATGGCTGAGGAAACGAATGCGCGCTTCATGCACGATAGAGAGCATGGCATCGTTACTTAGATGGCCACCGTAATTAATATCACTGATTCGCACAGGTAATTCTGTGGAAAAAATATAGTTGTCAGGCATATCTAGCTTAATGCGGGCCATATCTAATCCTTAAGGTTTGTAAACTGAGACAGCATCTACCATTCCAGAGGTGAGCTTTTCTAATTCATCGTTTGTCATGATGTAAGGTGGCATCACGTACACTAGTTTGCCGAAGGGTCTTATCCACAAACCGCGCTCTATAAATAGCTTTTGAATCTCGGCAGTATTAACAGCTTCTTTCATCTCGATGACGCCAATAGCGCCTAAGCTACGTACCTCATGTACATTATCTAATTCCGCTGCTGGTGCTAAGCCTGCTTCTAATCCGGCTTCGATTCGAGTGACATTTGTCTGCCAATCGTTTTTAACCAATAGCTCCAAGCTTTTATTGGCAATAGCGCATGCTAGAGGATTGCCCATAAATGTAGGGCCGTGCATAAAGCAGCCAGCACCACCTGCGGAGATGGTTTCGCCGATATGTGTTGTCGTAAGTGTGGCGGCTAATGACATGTATCCGCCGGTAATCGCCTTACCTAGACAAAGAATATCAGGCTCGATGCCTGCATGTTCGCAAGCGAACAGCTTACCGCTTCGACCAAAACCAGTCGCAATTTCGTCGGCTATGAGTAATACATCAAATTCAGTGCACAGTGCGCGTGCTTCTTTTAAATACTGCGGTGAGTAAAAGCGCATACCGCCTGCGCCCTGAACAATGGGCTCTAAAATCAGTGCTGCTATTTCTGAATGATGTTGTTCAAGTAATTGGCGTAAAGGAGCGATATCGCTTTCATCCCAGCTCTGATCAAATTTTGTTTGAGGAGCTGGCGCAAAGAAGTGCTGTGGTAGTACACCCGTAAAAATTTCATGCATACCCGTGACTGGATCACATACGGCCATCGCACCAAAGGTATCACCGTGATAGCCATTTTTGATGGTAAGTAGCTTATGTTTTTCTGGCTTACCGCGGGCGTGTTGATATTGAATGGCCATTTTAAGAGCTACTTCAACGGCAACAGAGCCTGAGTCTGCGATAAACACTTTGTCGAGATTAGCAGGAGTCATCTCTACCAGCTTTTGGCATAGATTGATTGCAGGCTCATGCGTAAGGCCGCCAAACATGACATGCGCTACTTTATCGATCTGTTCATGTGCTGCTTGGTTTAATTCTGGATTGTTATAGCCGTGAATAACTGACCACCACGATGCCATACCATCGATAAGTTCTTTGCCGTTACTTAGCTTTAATTTAACGCCACTAGCCGATTCGACAGGGTAAACCGCGGGAGGGTTGATCATGGATGAGTAGGGGTGCCAAATATGTTGCTGGTCAAAAGAAACCTGCTCAGAAGTGATCATGCTTAGGAGTGCCCTTAATCGAAATTTTTTAATTAGGAGTATTAGAGCCTGCTTAAAATTTTTGATCAAGACAAGTTCTTATTTTATCTCTGAGCGATTGTTATGTAAGAAGGCTCTAAAATATAATTTTTTTGTAACATGTTAATAAATAAGCGAAAAAACTAATAAAAAATGAGTGATTATGAAAAAAAATTCACTTAATTTAGAACTTGGTGAAACTTTATTCACAAGCTGTAGTCACAAACGCAAGAGCTCGTGACAGGCTCTGAGTTTTACAACTAACGCAAGATAATAAATTTATTCAATTTTGGGGTGAATTAAGAATGGCTAATAACAATACATCTGTAAAACCTATGGTTGCCGCTGTTGGTGCAGCATTTATGACTGGTATGGTTGCGGCGCCTGTTGCGACAGCTGCAGAAAACCCATTTGCTACAACTGACTTGTCTTCTGGTTATAGCCAGCAAGTTGCTATGAACGAAGGCAAATGTGGTGAAGGTAAGTGTGGTGGTGATAAAGCATCTAAGTCTGAAGGCAAATGCGGTGAAGGCAAGTGTGGCGGTGATAAAGCGTCCAAGTCTGAAGGCAAATGTGGCGAAGGTAAGTGTGGTGGTGATAAAGCTGCTAAGTCTGAAGGCAAGTGCGGTGAAGGTAAATGTGGCGGTGATAAAGCATCTAAGTCTGAAGGCAAATGTGGTGAAGGCAAGTGCGGTGGTGACAAAGCTGCTAAGTCTGAAGGCAAGTGTGGCGAAGGTAAATGTGGCGGTTCTAAATAAGCCCAATTACGCTTTGTAATACTTAATAGAGACCCTGAGCCCTCAGGGTCTTTTGACTTAAAGGCTAGGTGTTTCATGAATAAAGACCGCTATCCCGTTACAGGGGCAGGCTTCGGCTTTCGCCGTTGTATGTCCGAGACATTAAAAGAGATTGATCCAAATGGATTTGATTTTCTAGAGATCGCGCCGGAAAACTGGATGGGGCTTGGTGGGCGTTTCGGTAAAGCGTTTAAACAATATACTGAAAAACACCCTTTTATGGCTCATGGTCTATCTCTATCTATCGGTAGCCCTTCTCCTTTAGATATGGATTTTTTGACTCGCCTTAAAGCCTTTCTGAAAGAACACAATATTCGCGGGTACTCTGAGCATCTGAGCTACTGTTCTGATGATGGTCATCTTTATGATTTGATGCCGATCCCTTTTACTGCTGAAGCGGTGAAATACGTAGCAGAGCGGATTCGTCAGGTTCAAGATGTACTTGAGCAAAGAATTGCGATGGAAAACGTCTCGTACTATGCAGCGCCTGGTGCTGAGATGACCGAGCAAGAATTCTTGTTAGCTGTCTTGGAAGAAGCGGACTGCGATCTGTTGCTCGATGTTAATAACATCTATGTAAACAGTATCAACCATGGCTATGATGCTAAGGCGTTCTTGAGGGCAATGCCTGCAGAGCGGATTATGTATCTTCATATCGCAGGTCATTACAACGAGGCTGAAGACCTTATCGTTGATACGCATGGAGCGCCTGTTGTTGATCCAGTTTGGTCTTTGTTGGAATCCACATATGACCAATTTGGTTTAGTGCCGACGTTATTAGAGCGTGACTTTAATATTCCGCCGCTGTCTGAGCTATTATTGGAGGTGGATCAGGTTCGTTCCTATCAAAATCAATGGAAGATGCGCCATGCACAAACCGTTGCCTGAGATGCCTAAGTTCCAGCAGCTACAATACGAGTTTGCTGCACATATTCGGAATCCCGATGAGAATGATGGTCCTGATGGTATCGAAGACCGTCGCATGGGTATTTACCGAGACCTCTTCTTCAATAATGTTGAAGGGTTTTTGTCTGGCAATTTCCCGGTTTTAAAACAGATCAGTTCGAAAGAGTATTGGATTAAGTTGGCGCGCGGTTTTTTTGATAAACATCGTTGTCATACGCCTTATTTCCTTGAAATTGGTCAGGAGTTTATTGCTTACGTTCAAAATGAACGAGAACCGCAAGCAGATGATCCTGCGTTTCTTTTAGAGCTTATTCATTATGAATGGGTTGAACTCGCATTAGATGCGTCAGAGATAGAGCTACCTTTGCAACATGTTGATGTTAATGGCGATCTGTTAACACAACATCCCGTGCAATCGCCTTTGGCTTGGCTTCTCTCTTATCAGTATCCGGTACATTGTGTACGTCCAGATTATCAGCCGACAGAACCATCAGACACACCAACTTTCTTGATTGCTTACCGTAATCGCGAAGATGAAGTGCAGTTTATGGAAGTTAATTCAGTGACTGGACGGTTGTTGTACCTGTTATCTGAAGATGAATCACTCACAGGTGAGCAGGCGTTACAGCAAATCGCGAGTGAGATGCAGCATCCTGATCCATCCCAAGTGGTTTCAGGCGGTTTAAGTACATTGGAGCATCTGCGTTCTAAGGGCATAGTGTTAGGTACAAGAGTTTAGTTACCACTCATTGGATAACGGGTGAAGTTATGTCGAATCCTATGGTTAGTTTTGTTAGTCGATTACAAGATATCTTAGATAATACGAAGTGTGCAGATGGTCTAGCGCCTTTGTTGTTGAGATTGTATCTCGCGCCTGTGTTTTTGCAGGCGGGCTGGAATAAATATATTGGTTTCGAGAACACCGTTGAGTGGTTTGGAAACAAAGAGTGGGGTCTAGGCTTACCGTTCCCTGAACTCCTGGCTGCAATGGCTACCGGTACCGAATTAATTGGCGGTATGTTGCTGCTTATTGGTTTTGCTGTTCGCTGGATTAGCATTCCGTTAATGGTAACTATGCTAGTGGCTGCATTTGCCGTGCATTGGGAAAACGGTTGGTTAGCTATCTCTGATGGTGGTAGTTGGTTGGCCAATGACAGAGTCATGGAGGCCCAAGAGCGTCTGGCTGCGGCAAAGAGTTTGCTGCAGGAACATGGGCACTACGATTGGTTAACGGGGCGTGGATCTGTTGTTATTTTAAATAACGGGATAGAGTTTGCTATCACCTATTTCGTGATGTTGTTCAGTTTGTTCTTTACTGGTGCTGGGCGATTCGTGAGTGTGGATTATTGGATCCGTCGCTGCTGTATACAAGATTAGAATTTAGATATAAAAAAGGCCTCGATTTAGAGGCCTTTTTTATTGGGGATAAATATCGATTAACGCGGTTGCGTCGGATTAACGATCAGAGATACAAATGCGTCGTTATACCAATGAGATGCACTAATGAGATCGGTAAAAGATTCAGACTCAAAAACGCGCTCTAAATAACATTCAAACAGTGCGCTGGATTCTTCGATCATTTGTTCAGCTTGTGCAAAAGTAAAGTTCATATACACCTCAATAGTTAACCTGACTCCTTCAGACTTCTATCCCAAATAAAAACCCGAGAATTTTAATCAGGTTTTATACTTTAGTCAAAGCTTTGTTTAAATATTGATCAGGTGCTTGGTTATAAGCTGTTATTAGTTTGGTTGTCGGATGAAGGTGTTTTCGACCCTACCGAATCTTTTATCTCATCTAGCATATCGTTTAGCAAAGGGGCGCATTTATTGCCCGCGTCTAAAGCATTGTCGATAACCTGGCCGACTGTGGGAGATTCCTTCTGATTCAGTGCTTGTTGATCATCCATGCATTGCATGTAGTTCTTTAGATAGATAGAACTAGTCTTTCCCGTGCTTTCCAGTTGCTCGATACTCTCGGGCAATGCGAGTAACCAATCAGGAATCTTTTCTAAATGCTCATTTGCTTGTGCTGATGCCGATAAAGTCACTAGTGCAGTGCAGATCAATGCGCGTAAATACAGCATATAAGCCTCCAAAAGCTATAGGTGTATATTGAATAGTTTAGCCTGAAGAAGAGCTGAATCAGTATCGCTATCGTTGAGGCGGATGCTATTCGACCGTGATTGAATCAACCGTTATTTCTTGATCTGTGATTCTAAAGCGAACGTTTAGATCGTGTAACTTTATTCCGTAATTTTTTTCGGCATCGTTCTTTTTATAAGCCGGACGCGGATCACATTGCAGAAGTTCGCTAAGTTGCTGTTTTAACGGTTGTTGTAACCGGATTTCACTAGCTGAAATTTCTTGTTGGGCTTGTTCCGAGAATATAACCGGTTGAGATAGAAGGGTAATTTGATCTGCCATTGGGTATTCAGCATCAGAGATAATGTCTGAGTATGGCAGGTATGGCTTTATATCGATCACAGGGGTGCCGTCTAATAGGTCTGCACCACTAATCACTAGTTCAATACTGTTAGATGTTTTTTCGATGCTAACTAAGCGTACAGGGGACAACCCGATAGGATTGGGGCGAAAAGGAGAGCGTGTAGCGAATACCCCAAGTCTTTTATTGCCGCCTAAGCGAGGAGGACGGACTGTAGGTTTCCAGCCTTTATCAATGCACTCACTAAATAGGAAAACGAGCCAGATATGGCTGCAGTTTTCCAAGCCCCTAACAATCTCATCACTTGAAAACTCTTCTAAGATCTCAACACGAGCTGTTACGCTTTTCGCTAAATTGGGCTGCCTAGGGATGCCAAATTTTTCTTTATAAGGGCTTCGAATGACGGCGATTGGAGCTATGGAGTAAGTACTTGGCATAAGTGATGTCGCAAATTAGTTGTCACTAGTCTTGAACTCAGGTTTGTACTCTTTATTTTCCTTTAATGCCACTACTCTTATTTTTTATTCTTTCGTTCAAATGCTATCTATCTGTTCGAGCTAAAGCCAATCCATAGACTTGCTCGGCGCCGGCATTGAGTAACGCGAGGCTCGCTGCTTCGAAAGTCGCCCCTGTAGTCATTACATCATCAATTAACAATATTCGCTTATGTGTGATCGGCTTGCATTTGAAAGCGCCTTTTTGATTTTTAAGACGTTCTTTACGGGATAGAGAGTGTTGTGGTGGCGTGCTTTTTATTTTAATGAGTGAGTTACGGTCTGAGGGAATACCACTGTATTGGCTGATCCGGTCGCAGAGGAGTGTAGCTTGATTATAGCCACGTTTTATAAAGCTAACTCTATGCATGGGGATAGGCATCAAGCAATCGACAGGTTGCTGGGTGGTTAAATGGTCAGTCATCAGTCGGGCTATATGGCTTATAAACTGAGTATTACGATTGAATTTAATGCCGCTAATGAGTTGGTTAATAGGAAATTGATAGTGGAAAAGTGCCTGGGCTTGCTTAAAGGCCGGTTGCTTCTTTTGGCATTGACCGCAAATTAAGTTGTCTTGATCGCTAGGGAGGGGAAGGGCACAGACTTTGCAGCAGTGCTCTAACCAAGGCAGGTCCTGCAAGCAGCTAGAGCAGATATTGCTTTTAGAGGGTGTATCAAGCTTGAGCTGGCATAAAATACATAGATTAAAAAGTAGACTGTAGTCCACCGTCTGTTTTTTCATTGGTTGACAGTTCCTTCTGTCAGGATAAAATTGTCGCTTTATTTTGGTACGTTTTATCGTGGTGCAAGGCTTCCTGCCTGTATCGCTATTTTCTCGGGAGAAGAAGCAAGATGCAACAACTAGGTGCAATTCGTCATGACTGGACAGAAGCAGAGGTAAAAGCTCTGTTTGAACTGCCTTTTAATGATCTGATGTTTAAAGCGCAAACAGTGCATCGCGAAAACTTCGACCCGAATGAAGTTCAGGTTAGTACGCTGCTTTCTATTAAAACAGGTGCGTGTCCAGAAGATTGTAAGTACTGCCCGCAGAGTGGTCATTACAATACTGGTCTGGAAAAAGAGCGCTTGATGCAAGTTGAAAAAGTATTGGAGAAAGCTCGTAAAGCCAAAGAGACAGGTTCAACCCGTTTCTGTATGGGCGCGGCTTGGAAGCACCCAGCAGATAAAGATATGCCTTATGTAATCGAAATGGTTCAAAAGGTCAAAGAGATGGGGTTAGAGACCTGCATGACTTTGGGCATGTTGGATGAAGGCAAAGCTCAACAGCTTGCGGATGCGGGTTTGGATTATTACAACCATAACTTGGATACTTCTCCTGAGTTTTACGACAAAATTATCACGACCCGTACTTACCAGGATCGTTTAGACACGCTACAGAATGTTCGTGATTCCGGTATGAAGATTTGTAGTGGTGGTATTTTAGGCATGGGCGAAACGGCCAAGGATCGCTACGGTTTATTGATGCAACTAGCGAATATGCCAGTGCAACCTGAAAGTGTACCAATCAACATGCTGGTTAAAGTATCGGGTACTCCGCTAGAAAATGTTGAAGATTTAGATCATATCGATTTTATTCGTATGATTGCTGTGGCGCGTATCATGATGCCTAAATCCCATGTTCGTTTGTCCGCTGGTCGTGAAAAAATGAGCGATGAAATGCAGGCGATGACATTCTTTGCTGGCGCCAACTCTATTTTCTATGGAGAGTGTCTACTAACGACACCAAATCCAGAAACACATCGCGATGTTCAATTATTTAAGAAGTTGGGTATCAATATGGAGCAACGTATCTCTGATACGGATGAAACCCAAGAAGCTGCATTAATGAATGACCTGCAGAAACAGCAGGACAGCACTCACTTCTACGAAGCTTAATGGCTTACAGGAGGTAGTGAAGACTACCTCCTACTCTATACCCCTTAGAGATTTACTATGTCTTTTGACTCCTTGTCTGAAGAACTGCAGCAGCGAAAGCAGCAGTCTCTTTATCGTCAACGCCGTACTTTAGAAACACCACAGCAACCAATGGTGAGCGTGGATGGGCGCGAGTATCTTGCCTTCTGCTCAAATGACTATTTGGGATTGGCTAATCACCCTGACGTTATCCACAGCTTTCAAAAAGCAGCAGATAAATTTGGTGTTGGTGGCGGTGCTTCGCACTTAGTGAATGGGCATAGCCAAGCTCACCATGAGCTTGAAGAGGCGCTTGCCGAATTTACAGGCAGACCCAGAGCGCTGCTTTTCTCAACCGGGTATATGGCGAATATTGGTGCCGTAAATGCTTTATTGGATAAGCAAGATGCGGTATTTCAGGATCGCTTAAATCATGCCTCTTTATTGGATGCTGGTTTGCTGTGCGGCGCGCGTTTTCAACGTTACTTGCATAACGACCCCGAGAGCCTAAATACACGTCTGAGCAGATCAGAGGCACGACGTAAGTTAGTGGTTACTGATGGTGTATTTAGCATGGACGGCGATGTGGCTGATCTGCCTTCACTCGCTTCAGTGTGTCGTGATCATAATGCTTGGTTAATGGTTGATGATGCGCATGGCTTTGGTTGTTTAGGTAAGCAAGGTGGTGGCTGTGCGGAATATTTTGCTATGGGGTCGAATTCACCGGAAGTGCTGGTGGGTACCTTAGGTAAAGGTTTTGGTACTGCGGGTGCATTTGTAGCCGGTTCTGAAGAGCTCATCGAGACCTTAATTCAACACGCTAGAACCTATATCTACACTACAAGCATGCCGCCAGCAGTGGCTGCTGCTACCTTAACGAGTTTGCGTATATTGCGTGAAGAAAACTGGCGTAGAGAAAAGCTCGAAGCGTTGATCCAACAATTCAGAAAAGGTTGTGATGATTTAGGTTTGGATCTAATGGACTCTCCAACGCCGATACAGCCAATTGTAATTGGCGAATCAGATAAAGCGATCCAGATTAGTCAGGGGCTTGAGCGAGAAGGCATATTCATCAGTGCGATTCGTCCGCCAACCGTTCCGCAAGGCAGCGCACGATTAAGAGTGACCTTAAGTGCCGCGCATACAGAAGCGCAAGTTGAGCGCTTATTAGGCACTTTAGAAAAAGTTATTAAAGAGCAGGCGTAGATGAGCCAAGTAAAGCTTTATAAAGAGTACCGCGAGAACCCAGGCAAGCCTGAACTAGTTCTATTACATGGCTGGGGGATGACAGGGCAGGTATGGGGCCCATTTGCTGATCAATTGGCAGAGTATTTTAGCCTGACGATTATCGATCTACCGGGTTTGGGGCGATCTCAGGAGTTTCCTACCCCTTATACGCTTGATGCGGTATTGGATCTGCTAGTGGAGCAGGTGCCTGAATCGGCAATCTGGCTAGGTTGGTCCATGGGTGGGCAGATCGCCGTTGCTTTTGCAGATCGTTTCCCTGCGCGTGTGGAGAAGTTGATTACTATTGCTTCTAACCCTTGCTTTGTTCAGCGCGATGATTGGCCATCGGCTATGGATGAAGCAACGCACCAAGCTTTCGAAGTATCGCTTGCTCAGAATCAGAAAAAGACCTTAACCCGTTTTGTTATGCTGCAAACACAAGGAGCGGAAGCGGGTCGAGATATTCTGAAGACACTTAAAGTGATCCTATCGGATGTGGAGCACACGGCAGCTGAAGAGAGCTTAGCTTTATTGCGCTTAGATCAGCGTCCAGAGTTAAAGAATCTAGCGGTGCCAGTGTTACACCTATTTGGTGAAGTCGATCACCTTGTTCCAAATTCAGCAGCAGAAGCTAGTCAGAGTATAAGTGGTGGTGAAGTGGTGACTTATGCCGGTGCGGGCCACTTACCTTTCCTTTCCCATCAAGCTGACGTGGTCGCTGATATTCTTGGTTTTGTTCAAGGGGATCAATCATAGTGGATCTGTTGATTGATAAGCGCCGTGTAGCGGATTCATTTAGCAAAGCTGCTCAGACCTACGACAGTGTTGCTGACTTGCAAAGAGAGGTTGGACAGGAGCTATTGGCTTATCTCCCTAAGCAATCTGTATCCACCATGATGGATTTAGGTTGTGGTACGGGCTACTTTACCCCTAAGCTCAAGCATGCCTACCCAGATTCAACTTTACTCAATCTAGATCTTGCCTTGGGGATGTTGCAGTTCTCCCGCGCGCAGCGCTGTGAAGATCAAACTCATTGGATCTGTGCTGATGCTGAGGCTTTGCCGATTGCTGATCAGCAGTTAGATCTGATCTTTTCAAGTTTAGCGATACAGTGGTGTGAAGATGTAGAGGGTTTGTTCTCAGAGATAAACCGTGTGTTAAAGCCGGGTGGCCGCTTTGTCGTTGCTACGCTGGGGCCCGATACACTTAAAGAGCTTCGTCAGGCTTGGTCGCATGCGGATAGCTTTACCCATGTGAATCAGTTTATGCCAGTGGAGCAGTTAAAGGCTGCTCTGCCGGAATCGCTTTGCTGTCAAACGTTAGAGCAACAGAATAAGGTTTTACGTTATTCGCAGTTAAAGCAGCTAACAGATGAGCTTAAAAGGCTTGGGGCGCACAATATGAACGCAGGTCAGCAACAAGGTCTGACTGGGCGAGAGCGGGTGCGCCGTTTTAAAGAAGGTTATGAGCAGCAACGTTTGAATGATGGGGCTTTGCCGGCGACCTATCAGGTTATATATGCTGTATTTGAAAAAGAAGTTTAGGAGTTAGGTTGTGGGTAAGCGAAGTTTCTTTGTTGCAGGTACAGATACCGATGCTGGAAAAACCGTGGTTTCTACGGGGCTGATTGAGGCCGCTAATCAGCATGATCTAAGAACGATCGGTTTGAAGCCCATTGCCGCAGGTTGTGAAGAAACAGAGGACGGCTTGCGTAATTCTGATGCGCTTGCTCTGCAAGAGGCAGCATCCGTTGCTATGTCGTATGAGCAAGTAAACCCTTTTGCATTTAAACCTCCTATTGCACCGCATATTGCTGCAATGAAAGAAAATCGTGTATTAAGCGCTGATCGTATTGCTGCGATGTGCAAAGGCGCTTTAATGCAGCCTGCTGATTTTGTGATTATTGAAGGCGCGGGTGGTTGGCGAGTGCCACTAAGTTTTCGTGAAACTATGGCTAATATCCCTAAGCTTTTAAATGTGCCAGTGATCATGGTAGTGGGTATGAAGCTTGGTTGTATTAATCATGCTTTGTTGACTGCCGAAAGCATCTCCCGCGATGGTCTGCAGCTAGCTGGATGGATTGCTAACCGTGTTGATCCAGAGATGGATTGTTACGGAGAAAATGTTGAAACTATCGCAAATATGCTGCGCGCACCTCTACTTGGCGAAGTGCCATTTCTAGATGAACCTTCTGCAAAAAATGTTGCCCAATATATTGATCTCGATTTATTGTTGAATAATTAACATGATCAAAAAATGAACATCTCCTCTCGATGTTCTATAATTACTGTTGCCATAGCTGTGTTTAAAAAATATAGAGGTGGTGGCTATGAATGTAACCAATGCTTTGCAGACAGGTTTGGTCGGTATTAATCGTGGTTTGGACAACGCGCCGCGAGCTGCTAGTGATGTCACTGGTTCGGGTAAGCCTGATCAACCTGAAGAAGCTACAGGCCGTGATCAAAACCAAGCGGTACTAGAATCAGCAGCAGGAACTGATGTAGAAGCTGCTGCGACAAAAGTTGTCAGTCAATTGGAAGAACCAGGCGAGCCTGGCGCGATTATTAATGTGCGTGTGTAAATGTGCATTAACTAATAAATGGATGTGGTGAACTGGGTGAAAGCAGAGACTGCTTTGCACATAATCAACAGAGGGGTATAGCTGATGCAGATATTTAATGCAGCTAATTCCCAAGCACTGAATGCCAGTGCTATACCGCAAGAACTTCGCTCAAGTGAAGCGAGGAAGGTGCTTGCGACTGTTGAAAATGTGGCGCCTGAACAAGAGCTACAATCCAGTCGCGGTTTGGTTAACCGAGATCGCGTCACCCTTTCGGCCGAAGCTGCTGAACTATCCCGTCTTGCTAGCACAAGGTCCACAGAACTCGAACGTGACGATGGCGAGCTTGTTGGCTTGGAATCTGATGATGCCGAGCTAGTAGGGTTGGAGTCTTCATCATCGACTTCTGCTCCTGCATCCTTAGGCGTTTCTAAATCTGAACAGGCACAAGAGCAGCAGGAGCTTGAAATAACTCGCGAGCTTGCTAAGCGCGATCGTGAGGTTAGAGCTCATGAGCAGGCACACGCTTCCATCGGTGGACAATATACATCTGCGCCGAGCTACACCTATGAGCGTGGCCCGGATGGTCGTCTTTATGCCGTGGCTGGTGAAGTAAAAATAGATACATCTCCAGTGCCGAATGATCCGCAGGCGACTTTAGAGAAAGCTGAAATTATCCAGCGGGCTGCTCTAGGTGTTGCAGAGCCATCTGCAGCTGATCGTGCAGCAGCAGCTGATGCTCGCGCTATGGCAGCTGAAGCACGCGCGGAGATCCTGCAGCAAGAGGAAGATATAAGAGCTGCAGAGACGAGTGCTGCTGAAGAGTCAGAATCGGAAGATGAGGATGATTCTCCAACTGCAGGTGAGCGTTTGCAGGAATTTAGAGATCAGCAACAGGCTCGTTCTGATGGTGCTGCTGAGGCTCTAAATGACTTTAATGAGCGCATGAAAGATATCAATAAAGAGCTTGCACAGATCAACAAAAAACTAGTTGATGCAGGTGTCTTCCAAAAGCTTTTCCCTGAAGGCTCTCTACTCGACCAGCAAGTATAAGCTGGTCAATCCTTTCCTACCGTAAATAATCCAATATGAGCTGTGTAAATTCAGCCGGTTTTTCTGCGTGCGGCCAATGGCCAGCTTCTTGGATGATTTTGTAATCTGCCTTAGGGAATAGACCTAAAACCGCATCGCGATATTTGGGTAGTAGATAATCTGATTTTGCGCCCTTAATAAATAGGACTGGATTTGTATAGGGGTTACCTTGAGGAGCTGCGCTAATGTTTGAGTATTGGCTGTGCAGTGCGTCTAAGTTCATACGCCATGCAAATTTCTTATCTTCAGTGCGGTAGAGATTCTTCAGCAGGAATGCTCTAACACCCAATTCATCGACATAAGCTGAAAGTTGTTTATCAGCATCGCCACGGGATTTAAGGGATGTTAGATCAACAGAAAATAGCCCTTTGAATACATCGTCATGATGGGGTGTATATTCCACTGGGGCTATATCAACAATCACCAGCTTTGCTACGAGTTCGGGATGAGTAATAGCAAATTGCATTGCTGTTTTACCGCCCATTGAGTGGCCGATAATGTGGGCTTTGTTTAGCTTTAGATCCTGCATCAATTCAGCGATATCACTAGCCATTAGTTCGTAGTCGATCTCCGCCGAGTGTGGAGAGCGACCGTGATTTCTCATGTCGGCAGCGATTACTTGGAAGTGCTCTGACAGAACTTTGATTTGAGCGCCCCAGTTTTCAAGGGTGCCAAACAGGCCATGCAAAATAATTAAAGGTTCACCTTCGCCGTGAATCTGATAGTTCAGTTTCATTATCTATTACTCAAAATAAAGGCGGCGCTGATAAGTCAGGGCCGCCTTGGGTATTAACTTACTTAGATATTACAGAATATCTAGTAGCTCTACGTCAAATACAAGCGCAGAGTAAGGAGGGATGCCACCTGGAGAACCTTGCTCGCCGTAAGCTAGGTTGTAAGGGATAAATAGCTTCCATTTAGCGCCTTTGTTCATTAGCTGAAGAGCTTCAGTCCAGCCAGCGATTACGCCGCCAACAGGGAATTCTGCTGGTTGACCGCGATCGTAAGAACTGTCGAATACTTTACCGTCAGTGAAAGTACCGTGGTAGTGAGTACGAACAGTAGACTCGCGAGAAGGTTTGTCGCCTTCTTCACCTGCTTCGATGATTTCGTACTGTAGGCCTGATTCAAGAACAACAACGCCTTCGCGTTTAGCATTTTCTGCTAGGAATTCTTCACCTGCCGCAGCTGCTTCTTTAGCTTGTGCTTCTTGAGCTGCACGAAGACGTTCGTTGATTACGTTGAACGCTTCTTGGATCTCTTGAACTTCTACGCGCATTGCTTCGCCGTTGAAAGAATCAGCGATACCTGCGGAGATAGCATTTAGGTCCATGCCTTCGAATGGCTGTTGTGCTAGCTGGTCGCCCATTTGACGGCCGATACCGTAGCTCGCTTTCTGTTCTAGTGTTTCAAATTGAAGATCAGACATTTATTGAGTCTCGTTGAGTCAAAAAAAAGCGAGCAATCTAGTTGCTCGCTATAGAAAATTATTTGCTTAAAAACAATATGGGGTCGACGCGTGTATTATTCAAGCTTACACCCCAATGAAGATGTGGTCCTGTGGAGCGGCCTGTTGATCCTATCTCTCCAAGCTTGTCACCTGTTTGAAGTACGTCACCGATTTTTACATCAATTTTACTCATATGGCAGTACATCGTTGTCATGCCGTAACCATGATCAATAATGACTGTTTTGCCATTAAAGAAGTAGTGCCCGGTGTCTACAACGGTGCCTGCAGATGGTGCGGTAATTGGCGTGCCTTTAGGTGCTGCAATATCTAATCCGCTGTGAGGGTTGCGAGGCTGTTTGTTATAAAAACGTTTTAAGCCAAATGGGCTGCTATAAGGGCCTTTAGCCGGGATAACAAACCGAGTCGGTAATTGCTCAGGTTCACTCCAATGTTTGTAAGCCGCGACCATTTTAGCTTTTTCGCGGCGCCAGCGCTTTACATCTTCAGGATCAGGTTCTACGTGGCGTTTGTTTTTGATGGTTAGATACTGTGCTTTGTACTCTTTGTCCTCAACCTGAAAGTAATACGAGGTTCCGTCCGCTCTTAGGTGCTGTTTCTTGTCTGGTTTGGCGCTTAATGGGATGCCTGCCACAGCGATCCATTTGCTAGTATCCGCGTATGCAGTATCTGTTGAAGGTAACACCATAACGCGGTTTCCCTTATACCAAGCGGATGGCGCGATAGCTGATGTTAGGCCTTCAAGCGGTAAAATGGCAACGCCGCCAGGTACACGGCTTTCGGTTGGAAGTTCTAGAGCTTGCGCATTGATGCTGAAAGCGCATAAGCCTGTACAAAGTAGAAGTGATTTGGTGAATGCTTTTCTGATCATATTAATGTTCCGTGATGACTTCATCTACGCTGCAGTGAAGTTGTCCTTTGTGTAATTGAACTTCTATTTTTTGTCCGCTGACAACATCAGAGGCTGATTGAATAACTTTTTTGTCACTATCTTTGGTGATGGAGTAGCCTCGCTCTAGCGTAGCAAGTGGGCTAACAGTTTGTAACTGGCTCGCCAGCGAAGAAAGTTTTAATTGCTGACTTTTTAAACTTGATTGGCATGCCTGCTTAAGGCGTTGATGCAGCGAGTGAAGCTGTTCTTCCCTGCGTAGCAACAGCTGTTCAGGTGACTGAGCCTTTAAACGCCCTTCCAAGTGCTGATATTTGATCTGCTTTTGCGCGATGATGCGTCTGATTTGATTGTTCAGTTTTAGCTCTACATGATCCAAGCGTTGAGCTTGTTCTTTTAAAATCTGGCCAGGATGGCGTAATCGACTCTGTAAATTCGAAAGTTGCTGCTTGGCGGTAAAAAGCTGTTGCTTTTGTTGGCGCTTAAGTCGAAGGCTGAGCTGATTTAAGCGTAGTTGTAGCTCTTGTTGGTCTGGGCTGACTAATTCTGCAGCAGCGGAGGGGGTCGCTGCGCGGATATCGGCTATAAAGTCTGTAATGACCACATCAACTTCATGCCCTACTGCGCTGATAGTGGGTATTTCACAGTCAAATAAGGTGCGAGCGACTTGTTCGTTATTGAAAGCTTGCAGATCTTCAAGTGAGCCTCCGCCGCGCCCCACGACGAGAACGTCACAAACTTGGTGCGCTTCAGCCAAAATTATCGCTTTGCAGATTTGTTGCGGGGCATCTTCGCCTTGTACGGCTGTCGGATAAATAGTGACTGGCAAACCAGGGAAGCGCCTTTTTAGTACCGTTAAAATATCGTGTACTGCCGCACCTGTAGGTGAGGTAACGATGCCAATATGTTTGGGGTGTTCCGGAAGTGCTTGTTTTTGTTTGCTGTCAAACAAACCCTCTTTTAAGAGTTTGTTCTTCAGCTCTTCAAAAGCAACTTGAAGTTGGCCACTGCCAGCGGGTTCTAGAAAGTCGCAGATTAATTGATAGTCGCCACGGCCTTCATACAAGCTAACTTTAGCGCGGACAATAACTTTGTCCCCTTGTTTGGGTTGCTTGCTTAACACTTGGTTGCGGTTCTTAAACATGGCGCAGCGTACTTGGGCTTTGTCATCTTTAAGAGTGAAATACCAATGGCCAGAACTAGGGCGAACAAAGTTAGAGATTTCGCCTTCTACTTGAATGGTAAGAAATGATCGCTCAAGCAAAGTGCGTGCTTGTCTATTCAGTTCGGAGACACTGATCGCATGGGATTGAGTGCCAGATTTAAAGCTATTTAAGTTCTGCATGGCCCTCATATTAAACGATCTAATCGTGTTACTGCATCCGAAAGCAAAAAAAATGAAAACTAGGCCGTAATTACCCTGTAATTTACAAGTTTTAGATTGAGACAAAAGGCTAATTTCTGTATAATTTTCCGTTTAAATTTTACTTACTACACAGGCTGGCAAAGAATGTTGCGAATTGCTGAGGAAGCACTCACTTTTGACGATGTGTTGCTGGTTCCGGGCTACTCTGAAGTACTGCCAAAGGACGTTTCACTGAAAACTCAACTGACTAAAGGTATTCAACTGAATATTCCTTTGGTCTCTGCTGCTATGGATACCGTGACTGAATCCGGTCTGGCTATAGCTATGGCGCAGGAAGGCGGTATCGGGATCATCCATAAGAACCTGACAATTGAGCAGCAAGCTGCTGAAGTTCGTCGCGTTAAAAAATATGAAGCAGGTGTTGTAAGTGACCCTGTAACTTGCAGCTCTACTATGACTGTAGGTGAACTACGTCAGCTGTCTACTGAAGTTGGTTTCTCCGGCTTCCCTGTAGTTGATGGCGACGATCTGGTTGGTATTGTGACTGACCGTGATTTCCGTTTTGAACGTAAGCTGGATGCGACTGTTGCTTCTATCATGACGCCAAAAGAGCGTTTGGTAACAGTAAAAGAGGGTGCAGACCCTGATGAAGTTCGCAATCTGCTTCGTAAGCACCGTATTGAAAAAATCCTAGTTGTTGATGATGCCTTCAAACTACAAGGCATGATGACAGTTAAGGATATGAATAAGGCTCAGTCTCATCCTAATGCTGCTAAAGATGCTAAAGGTCGTTTGATCGTTGGTGCTGCAGTAGGTACTGGCCCTGAAACACCTGATCGTGTAACCGCACTTGTAGAAGCTGGCGTTGACGTAGTTATTGTTGATACTGCACACGGCCACTCTAAAGGTGTTATTGATCGCGTTGCTTGGGTTAAACAGACTTACCCACAGGTTCAAGTGATTGGCGGTAACATTGCTACTGCTGAAGCAGCAATTGCGCTAGCTGATGCAGGTGCTGATGGCGTTAAAGTTGGTATCGGCCCTGGTTCTATCTGTACTACACGTATCGTTGCAGGTGTTGGTGTGCCTCAGATCAGTGCTGTAGCTAATGTTGCTACTGCTATGGCTGAGCGTGGTGTTCCAGTTATCGCTGATGGTGGTGTACGTTTCTCTGGTGACCTAGCTAAGGCAATTGTTGCGGGTGCATCTGCGATTATGGTTGGTTCTATGCTAGCGGGTACTGATGAAGCACCAGGTGAAGTTGAACTATTCCAAGGTCGAGCATTCAAGTCTTACCGCGGCATGGGTTCTCTAGGTGCTATGGGTCAATCTTCAGGTTCTTCTGACCGTTACTTCCAAGATGCTTCTAAAGGCGTTGAGAAGTTGGTGCCAGAAGGTATTGAGGGTCGTGTACCTTGTAAGGGTCCAATGGGCGGCGTAGTTCACCAGTTAGTAGGTGGCTTGCGTGCAGCGATGGGCTACACCGGTAGTGGCGATATTCAAACTATGCGTACAGTTCCAGAATTTGTACGTATCACTAACGCGGGTATGAGCGAAAGTCATGTTCACGATGTGAGCATCACTAAAGAAGCGCCAAACTACCGCGTAAGCTAAGTAAATAAACTCTGAAAAGAGGGGTGGATAGAATCCGCCCCCTTTTTTTTTTGCGGCGACGCTAATGTCGCAAAGTGAAGAGATTGAAGGTTATGACCAAAGATATTCACGCTCAACGAATTCTGATTCTAGATTTTGGTTCTCAGTACACGCAGTTAATTGCACGTCGTGTACGTGAAATCGGTGTTTACTGTGAAATTCACGCTTGGGATATGTCTGAAGACGATATCCGTGAGTTTGCGCCTAAAGGTATTATCCTTGCTGGTGGCCCAGAGTCTGTTACTGAAGGTGATTCACCTCGTGCTCCTGAGGTTGTATTTAACCTCGATGTGCCTGTGTTGGGTATTTGCTACGGCATGCAGACAATGGCTGCTCAGATGGGCGGTGAAGTTTCTACATCCGATAAGCGTGAATTTGGTTATGCTCAGGTCCGTTTAGAAAGCAGCCCAAGCCGTCTACTTGAGGGTATTGAAGATCACGTTGCAAACAACGGTGCTCTGTCTCTAGATGTATGGATGAGCCATGGCGATAAAGTTACTCAATTACCAGAAGGCTTTGCAGTAATTGCATCGACTGAATCTGCTCCGATTGCAGCTATGTGCAATCCTGAGAAGCAGTTCTTTGGTGTTCAGTTCCACCCTGAGGTGACACACACTAAACAGGGCGGTCGTATCCTTGAGCGTTTTGTTGTTGAGATTTGTGGTACGGAAGCGCTATGGAACTCTGCAAACATCATTGCAGACCAAATCGAAAAAGTACGCGAGCAGGTGGGTGACCAGAAGGTGCTTCTAGGTCTATCCGGTGGCGTTGATTCTTCTGTTGTTGCAGCATTGCTTCACAAGGCGATTGGCGATCAGCTAACTTGTGTATTTGTTGATAACGGTCTTCTGCGTAAGCAGGAAGGCGATCAGGTAATGGACATGTTCGCTAAGAACATGGGTGTTCGCGTTATCCGTGCTGATGCTGAAGATCTATTCCTAGGTCGTTTGGAAGGTGAAAACGACCCAGAGAAGAAGCGTAAGATTATCGGTAATACTTTCATTGAAGTATTCGATGACGAAGCGACTAAGCTAACTGATGTTAACTTCCTAGCGCAGGGTACTATCTATCCAGACGTAATTGAGTCTGCTGCTGCGAAGACGGGTAAGGCGCATGTGATTAAGTCTCACCACAATGTGGGTGGTCTACCTGAAGATATGCAGTTTGAGCTAGTTGAGCCGCTACGTGAGCTGTTTAAGGACGAAGTGCGTAAGCTGGGTCTTGAACTGGGTCTTCCATACGATATGGTTTACCGTCATCCGTTCCCAGGGCCAGGTTTGGGTGTGCGTATTCTGGGTGAAGTTAAAAAAGAATATGCTGATATCTTGCGTGAAGCAGATGCGATCTTTATTGAAGAGCTGCATAAAGCTGATTGGTATCATAAGACAAGTCAGGCATTTGCGGTATTCCTACCGGTTAAATCTGTAGGTGTTGTGGGAGATGGTCGTCGTTACGAATACGTTATTGCTATTCGTGCGGTAGAAACTATTGACTTCATGACAGCGCGTTGGGCTCACCTGCCATATGAGCTGCTAGAAACTGTATCTAGTCGTATCATTAATGAGATCCCTAAAGTTTCTCGTGTTACTTACGATGTGAGCTCTAAGCCACCTGCAACAATTGAGTGGGAATAAGTATTCTTAAAGCTGAATTGTTATGATAAAAAGCCTGCTCTTGTGCAGGCTTTTTAGTGTTTGGAGAAAGGTGAATGGATCAGCGAGAGATAGATGAGCGCTGGATGGAAGAGGCTTTACTGCTGGCGGATCGAGCTGAAGAAATTAACGAAGTACCAGTTGGCGCTATCGTTGTTTTGGATGGTGAGATAATTGGCAGAGGCTGGAATAAGCCGATCAGTGGTCATGATCCAACTGCGCACGCTGAGATACTGGCGCTGAGAGATGCGGCGGCTAATGTTGGTAACTACAGGTTGGTCGGTGCGGACCTCTATGTAACGATCGAGCCTTGCACTATGTGTACCGGTGCGATCGTTCATTCTCGTATTCGTCGTGTTGTTTTTGGGGCGGTTGAAGCTAAAGCTGGAGCTGTTCAGAGTAATGGTCAACTGCTTGATCAGGCTTGGATGAATTATCGCGTTGAGGTTGAGGCTGGTGTATTAGCCGAGCGTTGCAGCGAGAAAATTAGTGCGTTCTTCAAGCGTCGTCGTGCCGAAATCAAGGCTGAAAAATTAGCTAAAAAGCAAAACCTACTAAAGGGCGGGTAGAAGATCCTCGACTACTTGTCCTTTATCCCAGCTTTCATGGTCTGGGTTTAGATCTGCTTCTTCGTCTTGTCGCTTGGTTTGGAGAACTTGCATCTCCCAGCTAAGTAGCTTCATGTATTTTCGAATATTACTGACATAGTGCACAGGTTCGTACCCGCGTGCATAACCGTAACGGACAGTGCTGTAATGTCTTTCTTGAGTTAATAGGGGAAGGTGTTTTTTTACATCATCCCACTTATCGGGGTTTAGCCCGGCTCTTGAGGTCAATACACGCGCATCTTCTAAGTGACCGTAACCTACGTTGTAACCAGCGAGTGCAAACCACAAGTGGTCAGGATCAGGAATGCGATCTGGAATTTTCTTCTTTACGATTACAAGATAATGAGCACCGCCGATAATACTTTGCATGGGGTCTGTCCGGTCGGTGACATTAACCTCTTTAGCTGCAGCATTGGTTAGCATCATTATTCCTTTGACACCTGTAGGGGAGACTGCTTTTGGATCCCAGTGAGATTCTTGGTATGCAATGGATGCTAATATCTGCCAGTCTATCCCTGTTTCTTGTTCAGCCATAAGGAAATACTGTTCGATCTTCGGAAAGCGTGTTTGCATATCCTTCTTGAAGGTAGTGGTGTCGTAGAAATTAAGTGGATTACTGCGATTAAAATATTTTTCTTTTAGTGACTCTATCAGAGTTTGGGTGCTTTCAAGGGCAAGGAAGCGGTTAATGGAATCGCGCAAAGTTTGGTCGTGATGAGGTGATAGCATCCAGGCTAGGGGTTGCGGCTCGTCGAGATCAAAGCCTTTTTTAAGGCCTGGGAAAAAGGTTTTTTGGCTGTCGAAAGTAACAGCATCAACGACTGTGTAGTCTATCTCTTTGTTTTGTACTTGTTCCATTAATTCAGTAGAAGAAAAAGTACTGGTTTCGTCCCAAGTTAATTCTGGATACTGAACTTTAAGGTCTTGTAAGAGTTCTGCATGGCTGCTATTGGCTAGTACGACCAATTTTTTACCCGGTTTAAGTAGATCGGAAATGTCTTTGGGGGCTTTTTTGCCTTTGGTTTGACGGTATATCAGTGTGGTCGTGGTTTTGAGATAGGGTTGGGTGAACTCAAATTTTTCTTGGCGTTCATCGGTAATCGTAAGCATGGAGCCCGCGATATGACCATCACGTGCGCTCATCGTCGTGAAAATAGAGCTGAAATCATCAGGAAGAACCAATTCTAGTTCTACTCCAAGGTAATCGGCATAAGCTTTAGCTAAATCGTATTCAAAGCCTGCAGGTTTACCTTTTTCGATAAAATATGTGTTCGGTGAGTTGCGTGTGACGAGTTTTATCGCGCCAGATTCTATGATTGCGCCTAGCTGAGTTTTGCTATTCCAGCTCAATAAGCCCGGAATGCAGAACAAAAGAAAAATAACCAGAGCATATGCTGCATCTTTTTTGCGTCTAATATCAAACATTGTACTGCTTTTCTGGTATCCAACTGGCTGTTTCGGTAAAATTCACTACTTATATTTCTCCTGTAACTACTGCTTTATATTGGCAGCTATCAAGAGGCTCTATTAGAGATGCTGGCACTGCGCGGAGCACCTGCTCTTTCTGCTTTTCGTCATGAAAAGTTACTTACCGTTATTCAGTCTTCAGTTCCTGCTGTAACAGGCCTATATGCTGAATTTATGCATTTTTCCGATTTGTCACAAGCTTTATCGGACGATGAGCAAAAAGTATTGGAACGTATTTTACGTTACGGACCAAAAGCTGAAGCTCAGGAGCCAGCGGGTCAGCTGTTCTTAGTTGTTCCTCGCCCGGGCACTATATCGCCTTGGTCGTCGAAGGCAACTGATATCGCTCACAACTGTGGCTTGTCAGCAATCAAGCGTCTGGAGCGTGGTATTGCATACTACGTTCAATCATCTAAAGATCTGACTGATGCTGAAGTAGAAGCAGTACAGGCTGCATTGTTCGATCGCATGGTTGAAGCTGTATTGCCAAGTATAGATGACGCCTCTTCGCTTTTCTTAGAAGAAGAACCTAAGCCACTGACGACTGTAGATATTTTAGGTGGCGGTCGTGAAGCGTTGGTTGCAGCGAATACTGACCTTGGCCTTGCGTTAGCTGAAGATGAGATTGATTACCTAGTTGAAAGCTTTATTGAGCTAGATCGTAATCCGACGGATGTTGAATTGATGATGTTTGCTCAGGCGAACTCTGAGCACTGCCGTCACAAGATCTTTAACGCTTCATGGGATATCGATGGCGAAGCGCAGGAGAAATCGCTGTTTGCCATGATTCGTAACACCAATGAAATGGGTGGCGAGAACGTACTGTCGGCATATAAAGATAACGCTGCGGTAATGGTTGGTTCTAAAGCGGGTCGATTCTTCCCTAAACCGGACAGCAAAGAGTACAGCTATAATCAGGAAGATATTCAGATCCTGATGAAAGTTGAAACTCACAACCACCCAACTGCTATTGCTCCACACTCAGGTGCAGCAACAGGCTCAGGTGGTGAAATTCGTGATGAAGGTGCGACCGGTAAAGGTTCTAAGCCGAAAGCTGGTCTGACTGGTTTCACCGTGTCTGATCTAAATATTCCTGGTTTTGAGCAGCCATGGGAATCTAAATACGGTAAGCCAGAGCGTATTGTGACACCTCTGGATATTATGATCGAAGGCCCTATTGGTGGTGCTGCATTTAACAATGAATTTGGTCGTCCTGCGCTAACAGGTTACTTCCGTACTTTCGAACAGAAAGTAAACGGCGCTGCGGGTGAAGAAGTTCGTGGTTACCACAAGCCAATCATGATTGCAGGTGGTTTAGGTAACATTCGTGATGAGCACGTTGAAAAGGGTGAAATCCCAGTAGGTGCTAAGCTGATCTGCCTTGGTGGTCCAGCAATGCAGATTGGTCTAGGCGGTGGTGCTGCATCTTCTATGACATCAGGTTCTTCCACTGCTGATCTTGATTTCGCCTCTGTGCAGCGTGATAACCCTGAGCTTGAGCGTCGTTGCCAAGAAGTTATCGACCAGTGCTGGCAGTTGGGTGATGAAAACCCAATCGCATTTATCCATGATGTAGGTGCAGGTGGTCTTTCCAATGCCTTCCCTGAATTGGTAGGTGATGGTAATCGTGGTGCTAATTTCGAACTGCGTAATGTGAACAATGATGAGCCAGGCATGTCGCCGTTGGCTATCTGGTGTAACGAAGCGCAAGAGCGTTATGTTATGGCGGTGGCTCCAGCTGATATGGCTCGCTTCGAAGCTATCTGTGAGCGAGAGCGTTGCCCATACGCTGTTGTAGGTGAAGCGATCGAAGAGATGCACTTAACGCTTGGTGATACTCACTTCGATAATAAGCCAGTTGATCTGCCAATGAGCGTGTTGTTTGGTAAGCCACCAAAAATGCACCGTTCAATCGAGCGAAAAGCTTACGAAGTACCGGCTTTCGATACGAGCTCTATCGATCTTAAAGATGCGGCTGAGCGCGTAATGAAACTGCCTGCGGTAGCTTCTAAGTCTTTCTTGATCACTATTGGTGATCGTTCTATTACTGGTCAAGTAGCGCGTGATCAAATGGTTGGTCCTTGGCAGGTTCCTGTGGCTAACTGTGCGGTAACGACTGCTGCTTACGATACATATGCTGGTGAAGCGATGGCCATGGGTGAGCGTACCCCGCTTGCATTGGTTGATTCTCCAGCGTCTGGTCGTATGGCGATTGGTGAGACTGTTACTAACATTGCGTCAGCTCGTATCGGCAACATTAAAGATATTAAGCTGTCTGCAAACTGGATGTGTGCTGCTGGCCACCCAGGTGAAGATGAAAAACTATATGACACAGTAAAAGCTGTGGGCATGGAACTGTGTCCACAGCTAGGTATTACTATCCCTGTGGGTAAAGACTCAATGTCTATGCGCACGGTTTGGGAAGATGAAGGCGAGCAGAAGTCTGTAACAGCGCCTATGTCTCTGATTATTTCAGGTTTTGCTCCAGTAACTGATACACGTAAAACATTGACTCCTCAGCTACGTACTGATCAAGGTGAAACTGACCTGATTCTTTTGGATCTAGGTAATGGTAAAAACCGTATTGGTCTTTCTGCATTAGCTCAGGTTTATAACGAAGTCGGTCAAGATGTTCCTGATGTTGATCAGCCAGAGCAGCTTGTAGCGTTCTTTACAGCGATTCAAGAGCTAAACGAGCAAGGTCAAATCCTTGCATACCATGACCGTGCTGATGGCGGTCTATTTGCGACGATCGCTGAGATGGCATTTGCTGGTAAAACCGGCGTAGATCTAAATCTAGATATGCTTGCTGGTGAAGAGAGTGAGTTGGCTGCAGCATTGTTTGCTGAAGAGCTAGGTGCCGTTATTCAGGTTAAGCGTGATAGCTTAGAAGCGGTTCTCACTGAGCTAAATGCCGCAGGTCTTGGAGATATTGCTCAGGTTGTAGGTTCTACTAACTTGGATGATGAGATTCGTTTCCACTTCGATGAGGAAGAGATCTATTCTGAGTCCCGTGTACAGCTGCAGCGCTGGTGGGCTGAGACTTCTTATCAGATTCAATCTCTGCGTGATAACTCTGAATGTGCACAGCAAGAATTTGACCGTATTCTTGATAAACAAGATCCGGGCCTGAATGCTGAGCTTACGTTTGATCAGAATGAAGATGTTGCTGCACCATTTATTCAGACGGGTACACGCCCGCAGATGGCTATTGTTCGTGAACAGGGTGTGAACGGTCAGATTGAAATGGGCGCGGCGTTTGATCGTGCTGGTTTTGCAGCTGTTGATGTCCATATGAGTGATATCCTTTCTGGTCGCGTTGAGCTTGATCAGTTTAAAGGTCTGGTTGCTTGTGGTGGCTTCTCGTATGGTGACGTGTTGGGTGCAGGTGAAGGTTGGGCTAAATCGATCCTATTTAACGCGCGTGCACGTGATCAATTCCAGCAGTTCTTTAACCGCGAAGACACGTTTGCATTAGGTATCTGTAACGGTTGTCAGATGCTGTCTAACTTGCATGAATTGATTCCTGGCTCTGACTTATGGCCGCACTTCGTACGTAACGTTTCAGAGCAGTTTGAAGCACGTGTTGCTATGGTAGAAGTTCAAGATTCTAGGTCTGTGTTCTTGCAGGGTATGGCAGGTTCTCGTATGCCAATCGCTGTAGCGCATGGCGAAGGTCGCGCAGAATTCAAAGATGAAACACACCTAGCGGGACTTAAGTCATCTGATACAGTGGCTCTACGTTATGTGGATAACTACGGCCAGCCAACAGAGATTTACCCTGCTAACCCGAATGGTTCGCCAGAAGGTATTACAGGTGTTACAACTACTGACGGTCGCGTGACTATTATGATGCCACACCCTGAGCGAGTTTTCCGTTCAGTAACTAACAGTTGGGCGCCAGATGAATGGTCTGAGGATGGTGCGTGGATGCGCATGTTCCGCAACGCACGAGTTTGGGTAGGTTAAATTCCTACATTTGATACAAAGGCAGCTACGGCTGCCTTTTTTATTTTTTCTTTTCAGGAAGTCTCAAAACTGGAGAAAAAAAGGCGCTCAATGAGCGCCTTTTTATAAAGGTATTAAGAAATTACTTAGTACCAGAAATCTCAACTTCTACACGACGGTTAGCACGTAGGCAGTCGATTAGGTTAGCGCCGCGCTGGCCATCGCAAGATTTAGCAGGAGCGTTTTCACCCATGTAGCCAGTGCTGATTACAGAGCTGTTTACTCCGCCAGCTTGTAGAGCTTCAGAAACTGCGTTTACACGCTTCATAGATAGAGCGTCGTTGTATGCGCTCGCACCGATGCGGTCAGCGTGACCAACTAGGTTTACGCTAGTTACAGACTTAAGAGAGTTGATGTAGCTAGAAATATCGCTTACATCGCCAGCGTTAGAGCTATCGAAGTCGAAGTACACGATGTGCTTCTCAACAGTAGCCATTGGAGCTGGAGCTGGAGCTGGCTCTGGAGCAGGAGCAGCTGGTGCTTTGTAGCCTTCACAACCTTCGATAGCATTAGCTTCTTCCCAGAAGCCGTGACGCCAGCAGCCACCTGAACCAGTTTTCCAAACTGTAGCGTTCGGAGTTTCGTCCCAGTAACCTGCGTTGTCTGGGTGTGCTTGTGCACCAGTAGCCA
Organism: Neptuniibacter sp. QD48_55; assembly: GCF_047778115.1. Taxonomy (GTDB): domain Bacteria; phylum Pseudomonadota; class Gammaproteobacteria; order Pseudomonadales; family Balneatricaceae; genus Neptuniibacter. The sequence goes on from NZ_CP180555.1 coordinate 730,455, forward strand.
AACCCATAGCCATTACTAGGCCTGAAGCAATTGCGAATTTTTTCATTTTGCTGTCCTTAAATACGATTGGGGTTCTGTATCTTAGAATTGTAAGAAATAATCTGCTTATTACAACTTTTCTAAGCTGAACATAGTATAAACATTCCAATATTTTGTACTATCTTTTGACTATTGTCTGATAAAAGCCCTTATTCTTGATGGGCTGATAGGGATAGTTACCCATTTTTGAATGCAAACTGTGCACTTTAGTTGCAGATTTTCTCTATATTCTGTTGTTATGGTAATACTTTTTTATAGGGTTTTACTACCACTTTGGCATATACCCCTGCTTCTATATAAGGGTCTTTGTCTGCCCAAGCTTGAGCTTCTTGCAGTGAATTGAATTCTGCAACAACCAAACTGCCGCTAAAACCAGCTTCGCCTGGGTCTTCGCTATCAATAGCAGGGTGTGGGCCAGCTATAAGTAAGCGGCCTTCTTCGTTGAGTTGATTCAGTCTCGCTAGGTGGTCTGGGCGGGCTGCCAGTCTTTTTTCTAGGCTGTTCTCAACATCTTCGGAAATAATAGCGTAAAACATAAGGTCTCCTGCTACTGATCGTTATTTTCGGTATTTTCAATGTGGCGTGATAGGTAAAAGCCTTGTGCAATAATAAAGACAAGGGTGAGACCAAGCATGCCGAATAATTTAAAGTTAACCCAGATTTCTTCGCTAAAACTGTAGGCGACAAATAGATTAATAATGCCCATCAGTACGAAAAATATAACCCAAGCAATATTAAGGTTTTTCCAAGCGAACGCCGGGAGGGATATATTGCTACCCATAAGGCGTTCAACAATTGTTTTTTGACCAATAAATTGGCTGCCTAAAAAGGCTAAGCCAAATAACCAGTTAACAACAGTGGGTTTCCACTGGATAAAGGTTTTATCCTGAAAGGCAACCGTTGCCCCACCTAAAAGAACAACTAAAACTAGAGTGACTAGCTGCATCTTTTCGATAGTGTGCGTTTTTATCCATGTGTACAGCATTTGGAGCAGCGTAGCTGGTATTAGGATTGCGGTGGCTAAAATGATGTCGTTTGTTGCCTTATAGACGATGAAAAAGATAATAATAGGTAAAAAATCGAGTAACAGCTTCATAGTCGTTGAAATCAGTCCGTTTAAGGTAAAATACAAAGAACGTTATAGCTCTTTATAGATAGAGTGAAAAATATGGAATTACCACACTACGATTTGCATTGTCATTCTACTGCGTCAGACGGTGCCTTGTCCCCTATAGAATTACTAGAGTTGGCAAAAAACAATAATATTGATGTTCTAGCTTTAACTGATCATGACACGGTGGCTGGGGTTAAAATTTTGCAGGCTGAAAACCCTGCAGAAATTAAGATTATTACGGGTACCGAACTAACCTGCCTTTGGAATGGTCGAGTTATTCATATTGTAGGATTAGGTGTTGATTTAGAGTCCGGCTGTTTAAAGTCGTATCTTTCGAATTTATCTAATCTTCGAATAGAGCGTTCAAAGAAAATTAGTCAGCAATTAGTTTCTATGGGCTTGCCTGATGTATTTGAGCAAGCAAAACAATTTGCAGGGCAGGGAAGTATTGGTCGCCCCCATTTTGCGCGAGCTTTACGGGAACAAGGTGCGGTTGCAAATGAGCAGCAGGCTTTCAAAAAATATTTAGGCATTGGCAAAAAAGGTGATGTCAAAATGGCATGGCCAGAGCTTTCTGAAACGGTGGGTGTGATCAAAGCTGCTGGAGGTATTGCAGTTTTGGCGCATCCAACAAAGTATAAGATGACTTTTACTAAACTGCGTTTAGTTATTGCTGACTTTGTTGGTTGTGGTGGCGAAGCAATAGAGGTTTCTTACCCTGGGGTTACACCAGATCATCATTATCATCTGCTCAGAATTGCAAAGGAAAATAATTTATTGCTCTCTGCAGGTAGTGATTTTCATGCGCCTTCTCAAGGGTGGACTAATTTAGGTAAATACCCTCCGATAAAATTTGAGGGACAGCATGTTCTTGAGCGATTATTGAATTAAATGTTTGTTGCTTTTGCTTATTTAATAAATAATAGATTGTATAAGAATAGTTTTATGTAAGGCGTGTGATAGTGAGTCAGTTTTTTCAGATACACCCAGAAAATCCGCAGGCGCGATTGATATCTCAGGCGGTCGAAATCATTAATAAAGGTGGCGTGGTTATCTATCCTACTGATTGCGCCTATGCATTAGGCTGTCATCTTGGTGATAAGACAGCTTTAGAGCGTATTAAGCGAATTCGACAATTAAGTGATAAGCATAATTTTACTTTGGTGTGTCGAGATTTAAGTGAAATTAGTACCTATGCTAAAGTGGATAATACCTGTTATCGATTATTAAAATCTCACACCCCAGGTGCTTTTACCTTTATTTTAAAGGCGACTTCGGAAGTGCCTAGGCGTTTATTGCATCCAAAAAGAAGAACGATAGGGATTAGAATTCCAGATAATGCAATTGCTTTAGCGTTAACGGAAGCGCTGGGTGAGCCTATAATGAGTACTTCATTAATTATGCCTGGAGAAGATATGCCACTGATGGATCCCTATGAAATGCGTGAGTTATTACAGCATCAGGTGGATCTTGTAATTGATGGCGGCTACTGTGGCATGGAGGCGACCAGCGTAATTAACTTAGTTGAAGATGCACCCGAAATAATTAGGCAAGGTGCAGGAGATATAAGTGATTTTAGTTAATTTGTTTTTTTGATTAATTCTTAAAAATATTTTTCCTTGATTATTTATCGACTATAAAGATAATTGCTTACTTACTTTTATTTTGGTGGTTTTGAAATGTCTGATTTTCTTAAAGTTTTACTGCGTAAAAATTCATTGCGCAAACAATGCCAGGAATTATCTGTTTCTGAACTAGAAAAAGTGATTTCTGATTTAACTGTTATTGCTGCAGATAAGCGTGCTGAAGAAGAAGCGTTAGAGGCAGCTGAGCAGGAAAAAGCAGCAAAAATTGAAGCTATTCGCCAAAGTATGCAGGACGCAGGTGTGGATCTAAATGATCTAATGGGGCTAATTGGTGAAGCTGCAAGTACGCCTAAGAAAAAGGTGCAGCCTAAATACCGTATAGAAGATGACAGCGGTGAAGTTCACGAGTGGTCTGGTCGTGGCCGTACCCCGTTAGCTTTTCAGGCTTATTTCGATAAAGGATTTACTAAAGAAGACTGTCTCATTTAAAATAAGAGTACGGTTTTATAGAAGCCCTTTCTTTTATGGAAGGGTTTTTTTGTTTAAAGGTATTAACTTTGATTAATACCTGTTGTCTTAATTAGCATATTTGTAGGTGCGTCGTATGACTGACGAAAAGTTACATAAAGTATTGGCGCGCTCCGGAATAGGCTCACGTCGTGAGATGGAGCGTTGGATTAAAGAAGGTCGAGTTTCAGTAAATGGCTCAATTGCTACCTTAGGAGATCGAATCTCTGAAGGTGATACTGCTGAAGTTGATGGTCATCCTGTACAGTTGATATTTGATAAGCAAGCTGAGCGTAGAGTGCTTATTTATAATAAGCCTGTGGGTGAAATTTGTACGCGCCATGACCCAGAAGGTAGGCCAACAGTCTTTAGGCATCTGCCACCTTTAAAAGAGGGGCGTTGGATTGCTATTGGTCGACTTGATATTAATACATCCGGATTGTTGTTGTTCACTACTGATGGTGAGCTAGCAAATGCATTAATGCACCCGTCTGCTCAAATTGATCGTGAATATGCGGTTCGCGTCTTGGGTAATGTTGATGAAGGTATTTTATCTCGCTTAAAAGATGGTGTCTTATTAGAAGACGGCATGGCTCGTTTTACTGATGTACAGTTTTTTGATGGTGAGGGTGCGAATAAGTGGTTCCACTGTGTGGTTATGGAAGGGCGTAATCGAGAAGTTCGTCGTTTGTGGGAATCACAAGAGATTCAGGTTAACCGCCTAAAACGTGTTCGCTTTGGGCCTATTTTCTTGCCAAGTGATGTTAAGTCGGGCACATGGAAAGAGATGACCGGTAAAGAAGTCAATTCTCTGTCTAAAATGCTTGAGCTTAAGCCTAAGCGTGGCGCTAGAATGACGGCTGATGAAAAGCAGAAGTACGAACGTCGTTACAAGAAGCAGAAGGCGCGTCGTCAAGAAGGTAACTAGTTACTAAGTAAATGTAGACAATAAAAAAGCAGCTTTAAGCTGCTTTTTTATTGTCTTTTATTGTCTTTTATTGTCTTTTATTTCTGCTAAATCATTGAGCGTCTAGCGATTGACCGTTGACGGTCGTGCTGTCTTTACCCATTAGATACAGATAGACCGGCATAATGTCTTCCGGTGCGGTCACTGATTGTGGGTTCTCAGCTGGGTAAGCATCGGAACGCATTTGTGTTCTGGTTGCGCCTGGATTGATGCAGTTAGCGCGAATATTGCAAATGCCGCTGGTCTCATCTGCTAGTGTCTGCATCAGGCCTTCAGTCGCAAATTTAGATGCTGCATAAGCACCCCAGTAAGCTTTGCTTTGACGTCCTACGCTTGATGATGTGAAAACAACCGATGCATCATCTGACTGTTGTAAAAGTGGCATGAGGGTCTGGGTTAGCATGAATGGTGCATTTAGATTTACTTGCATCACTTGCTGCCAGATTACCGGGTCATAGCTTTCGATCGGTGTCCGCACACCTAAGATGCTGGCATTGTGAAGGATGCCATCGATTCGGCCAAATTCTTGATCAAGCGTGTTGGTCAGCTCAATGTAATCATGTTCTTGTGCGCTTTCTAGATTGAGAGGGACTAGTGCAGGTTGTGGATAACCTGCGGCTTCAATTTCGTCATAAACACTTTCAAGTTTCTCTAGTGTGCGGCCTAGAAGAATTACAGTTGCTCCGTGAGCAGCAAAGGTGATTGCAGCGGTACGGCCTATGCCTGAGCCAGCGCCAGTTACCAGAATAACTTTGTCCTTTAATAAGTCTGCAGGGGCTTGGTATTCAAACATAGTGATCTGTTCCTAATCATTAACGTAAAGCGGTGTATAGAGATTGTAGCAGTGGCTTGAGTTCAGTTGCACTGGATATCTGGTGATCGGCTTGCCAATTTTTAGGATCGTCGCCTTCATCTATGTAACCGTACTCGGCTGCGATGGTTAGCATGCCGGCGCGATTGCCTGCTTCGATATCCCTAATGTGGTCGCCAACATAGATGCTGCTTTCTGGATCGCAATCGATCTCTTTGCAGGCTAAGAAAAGTGCTTCTGGGTTTGGCTTCTTGTCTTTAACGTGGTCTGGGCAAATGATGCTTTTTGCTGAATCGCTCAGTTGTAGCCCTTGCATCACTGGTGTGGTGTAGAGCTCTGGTTTGTTGGTGACAACACCCCAAGGTATGTCGTGCTCTTCAAGCCAATTTAGAAATTCGGCCATACCAAAAAAGAGTTGGCTATCTACATCAAGATGTTCAAGATAAATGCTAAGCATTCGCTGGTGTAATCGATCAAAGTCGGCTTCACCTTCTTTTAGATTGAAAGCAGCCCCAACCATAGCTCTGGCCCCATGAGAGACATAACCGCGAAGATATTCGTAGCTTATTTCATCACGACCTTCTTCTTTTAAGAGGGTGTTAACAACCCAGTGAAAGTCCGGTGCGGTGTCTATTAGCGTGCCATCTAAATCGAATAAAACTGAAGCTGGTTTATCGGACATGATTACTCTGGTTTAGTCGTAGCGATAATGTAATTCACATCGACATCTGATGGATGAAGGCTGTATGTTTTCGTCAGTGGGTTATAAGTCATACCGCACATGTCGATATTCTTTAAGCCGCTTTGACGGATCCAGTTGCCAAGTTCAGAAGGGCGAATAAACTTTTTGAAATCGTGAGTGCCTTCAGGAACTAGTTTCAGTACTTTCTCTGCGCCAAGGATTGCGAAAAGGTAGCTCTTTGGATTGCGATTGAGTGTCGAGAAAAAGACCTTGCCGCCCGGTTTGCAAAGTTTGGCGCAAGCTTGAACGATAGAGGATGGATCGGGAACATGTTCCAGCATCTCCATGCAGGTAACAACATCAAAAGATTCGGGTTGCTCAGCCGCTAGCTCTTCAACGGGGATCTGTTTGTAGCTGACATTCACGCCACTTTCTAGACCATGTAGTTTTGCAACTTTCAGTGGAGCAGCGCCCATATCAATGCCTGTTACGGTTGCGCCGCGTTGAGCCATGGATTCGGACAAAATGCCGCCACCGCAACCGACATCTAATACTTTTTTCTCGGCCAGATGCGCAATGCGATCTATATAACCAACGCGTAACGGGTTGATGTCGTGGAGTGGTTTGAATTCGCTATTTTTATCCCACCATTTGCTGGCAAGTTCTTCAAACTTTGCGATTTCTGCTGGATCAACGTTTGCTTGAGTGCTGTTTTCTGGCTGAGTCATGATGTTTTAGCTTTAAAGTATTTGTTGGCATTCTACCATTGCTAAGGCATTGAAAAACAGTTGATCGCGCATCTCCAACTTTAATTGTATAACCTCTTATTTTTTCAGGATTCCCTTGTAGGAAATGTGATATACTCCCGCGGTTAAAAATATCCGCGGAAACCTTCCGTTGTGAGAGTGATTCAAGGATAGGGAATGGGTGATTTAGCCAGAGAAATCCTGCCAGTTAACATCGAAGATGAACTGAAGCAGTCTTACCTTGATTACGCAATGAGCGTAATCGTCGGCCGTGCGTTGCCAGATGCGCGCGATGGCCTTAAACCAGTTCACCGTCGCGTGTTGTTTGCGATGAATGAATTGGGCAATGACTGGAACAAAGCATATAAAAAATCTGCCCGTGTGGTAGGTGACGTAATCGGTAAATACCACCCGCATGGTGATAGTGCGGTATACGACACTATTGTTCGAATGGCTCAGGATTTCTCCATGCGTTATACGCTGGTAGATGGCCAGGGTAACTTTGGTTCGATCGACGGTGACTCCGCCGCTGCGATGCGTTATACCGAAATCCGCATGGATAAGATCGCCCATGAGCTGTTGGCAGATCTTGAGAAAGAGACCGTCGATTTTGTTGATAACTATGACGGTACAGAAAAAATTCCAGCGGTTTTACCTAACCGTGTGCCAAACCTATTGGTAAATGGCTCTTCTGGTATTGCGGTTGGTATGGCGACGAATATTCCACCGCATAACCTGTCTGAGGTGGTTCGTGGTTGTATTGCGCTGATTGAAAATTCAGACCTGTCTGTTGATGACCTTATGGAGTTTATTCCAGGTCCTGATTTCCCAACAGGCGGTATTATTAACGGCCGTGCAGGAATCCTTCAGGCATACCGTACTGGTCGTGGTCGTATCTATGTGCGTGCTAAGCACCATGTAGAAGAAGATGCAAAGAGCGGCAAGCCTTCACTTATCATCACTGAGATCCCTTATCAGCTTAACAAAGCGCGCTTAATCGAAAAGATTGCTGAGCTTGTTAAAGATAAGAAGATTGAAGGCATTACCGAACTTCGTGATGAGTCTGACAAAGACGGCATGCGTATTGTTATTGAACTACGTCGTGGTGAAATGCCAGATGTGGTTATCAACAACCTGTTTGCTCAGACGCAGATGGAGTCAGTTTTTGGTATCAATATGGTCGCTTTGGTTGATGGTCAGCCAAAGATCCTTGATCTGAAAACAGCGCTTGAATGCTTTATACGTCATCGTCGCGAAGTCGTTACTCGTCGTACTGTTTATTTGCTTCGTAAGGCGCGTGAACGTGGTCATATTCTTGAAGGTCTAGCGATTGCTCTTGCAAACATAGATCCTGTTATTGAAATGATTAAAACTTCGCCAACCCCAGCTGAAGCGAAAGAACGTTTGATCGCAGAAGCGTGGGCGCCGGGTGATGTAATTCAGATGCTGGAGCGTGCTGGTGAAGATGCATGTCGCCCTGAAGATCTGGAAGAACAGTATGGCTTACGCGATGGTAAGTACAATCTTTCTCCAGTTCAGGCTCAAGCAATTCTAGAGTTACGTTTGCACCGTCTAACAGGTCTTGAGCATGAAAAACTGATTGCTGAATATAAAGAGCTGTTAGAACGTATTGCTGAACTTCTGAAAATTCTAGGTTCACACGAACGCTTAATGGAAGTGATTCGTGAAGAGCTTGAAGCGATTTTGGAAGAATATGGTGATGAGCGCCGTACTGAAATTACTGCTTCTCGTAAAGATCTGACAGTTGCAGATCTGATCACTGAAGAAGATATGGTGGTAACTATATCTCACGGTGGCTACGCGAAAACTCAGCCGTTGACCGATTACCAATCTCAGCGTCGAGGTGGTAAAGGTAAGTCAGCAGCAGCGATTAAAGATGAAGATTTCATCGAGCATCTACTGATTGCGAATACCCACGATACGATTCTGTGCTTCACGGACCGCGGTAAAGTTTACTGGTTACGCGTATTTGAAATTCCAGTGGCGAGCCGCACAGCACGTGGTCGTCCGATTGTTAATATCTTGCCTTTGGATGAAGGTGAGCGCATCAGCACGATCTTGCCTGTAGGTAGCTACGAAGAAGATAAGTTTATCTTCATGGCGACAGCTTCCGGTACGGTTAAGAAGACTGCACTGACTAACTTCTCCCGTCCGCGTACTAGCGGTCTGATTGCTCTGGACCTTCTAGATGATGATCATCTAATTGGTGCTGCAATCACCAATGGTGAAGACGATGTCATGTTGATGACAAGTGCTGGTAAATCTATGCGCTTCCGTGAGGAAGATGTACGTCCAATGGGCCGTACAGCACGTGGTGTGCGTGGCGTTAAGATGGATGACGGCGTTAAGGTTATCTCCCTAATCATTCCTCAAGAGGGCGGTAAGATTTTGACCGCTTCTGAAAATGGTTATGGTAAGAAAACCGCTGTTGATGATTTCCCAGTGAAAGGTCGTGGTGGTCAGGGTGTTATTGCTCAGCAATGCTCTGATCGAAATGGTGCCCTAGCGGGTGCTGTTCAAGTCTTCGATGGTGATGATGTCATGCTGATCAGTGATCAGGGTACCTTGGTGCGTACGCGCGGGGATGAGATCTCAGAACTTGGACGAAATACGCAAGGTGTAACTCTGATTCGCGTTAGCGATGAAGAGCGCTTAGTCAGCGTTGCTCGTATCGAAGAACCTGACGAAGAAGAACAGGTGGAGACTGATGCAGAGGCGGAAACCCCGACCACTGCAGAGGAATAATTTCTACCTCAAGTGCGGCGCGAATGTGCCGCATTTTTTATATATGACTTTAAGTAGAGTGAAGATAAGTCTATGACACGTAAGTACAATTTCAGTGCAGGCCCTGCTGGTTTACCAAGTGAAGTATTGCTGCAGGCTCAAGAGGAACTTCTAGACTGGCACGGTAAAGGCCTTTCCATTATGGAAATGAGTCACCGCAGTAAAGAGTTTGTCTCGGTTGCTGAAGCCGCAGAGCAGGATTTACGTGACCTGATGGGAATTGGTAGTGACTACAAGGTTCTATTCCTTCAAGGTGGGGCTACCTCGCAGTTTTCTATGATTCCAATGAATTTGCTGCGCGGTAAAACTACGGCTGACTATATTAATACCGGTATCTGGTCGAAAAAAGCGATCCAAGAAGCATCTCGTTATTGTGATGTACGTATTGCTGCATCTAGCGAAGGTAACGGTTTTACTGCTGTTCCTAGCCAAAGCGAGTTAGAGCTAAATGCAGAGGCGGCTTATCTGCATTACACGCCAAATGAAACGATTGGTGGCTTGGAGTTTGATTATGTACCTCAGTCTGGAGATGTTCCTCTAGTTGCTGATCTATCCTCTACAATCCTGTCTCGCGAGATTGATGTAAACCAGTTTGGTTTGATCTATGCGGGCGCGCAAAAGAATATTGGTCCAGCAGGTTTGACGGTTGTGATCGTTCGAGAAGACTTGTTAGGTGATGTTGTTGCCGGCACACCAACAATGTTTGATTACAAAGTACATGCTGATGCTGAATCTATGTGTAACACACCACCAACCTATGGTTGGTATCTGGCTGGTTTAGTCTTTAAATGGCTAAAAGCCCAAGGTGGTGTAGCTGCGATACAAGCGGCGAACCAGCGTAAACAAGAAAAACTCTATGCAGCGATTGATGCAAGTGACTTCTATGCAAACCCAATGGCGTCAGCTAACCGTTCTTGGATGAACGTGCCATTTACTTTGGCTGATGATGCTTTGGATAAACTGTTCTTAGAACAAGCAGAAGAAGCAGGTTTATTGAACCTTAAAGGTCATCGCTCTGTAGGTGGTATGCGAGCGAGTATCTACAATGCTGTCCCAGAGGAAGCAGTGGATGCGTTGATCGCGTTTATGCAGCAGTTTGAAAAGCAACACGCTTAAAATCATTTGCGGAAAATGAGAAGAGTATGAGTGAACAAGAAAAAGAGTTACGTGTTTTACGTGACCAGATCGATTCTATAGATGGTCAGCTTCATGAGCTTCTGAATCAGCGTGCTAAATGTGCTCAACGTGTAGCTGAAGTAAAGCAGAAACATCAAGGTGAAGCGGCGGCTGTATTTTATCGCCCTGAGCGTGAAGCCCAGGTATTGCGCGCTGTGATGGAGCGTAACGAAGGTCCATTGCCTGATAAAGAAGTTGCACGTCTTTTCCGTGAAGTAATGTCTGTTTGCTTGGCGTTAGAAGAGCCAATGCGAGTGGCTTTCCTAGGCCCTGAAGGTACATTTACCCAACAGGCTTCAATGAAACACTTTGGTCACTCTGCTCACAATCTTCCGATGCAATCGTCTAAAGATGTCTTCCGCGAAGTGCAGTCTGGTGGTGCTCATTACGGTGTTGTCCCAATCGAGAACTCTTCGGAAGGTGTTGTTAGTAGCACGCTTGATCTGTTTAAACAGTTCGATCTTAAAATCTGTGGAGAAGTGGAAGTTCCAGTTCACCTTCATTTATTGGTCAACAAAGGTGATAGCTTGGATGAGATCTTCAAGATCTATTCCCACGAGCAGTCCCTAGCGCAAAGCCGTAGTTGGTTGGATGCGCGTTACCCACATATCGAGAAGGTTGCAGTCAGTTCTAACGCAGAAGCTGCTCGTTTAGCTAAGCAGGAAGGTCAAGGTTATGCCGCTATTGCAGGTGATATGGCTGCCGAACTTTATGAGCTAGAAGCTGCTGTTAGCAATATCGAAGATCAAGCGGATAACTCGACTCGTTTCTTGATCATCGGTGATCAGGATGTTGGCCCTAGCGGCGATGATAAAACATCTATATTGGTCTCTGTGCCTAACGCACCAGGTGCCTTGTATCAGTTGTTAGAACCTTTCCACCGTTCTCAAATTAGTCTGACACGTGTAGAAACCAGATCTTCTGCAAAACAGTCTATGTTCTATATCGATTTTGAAGGGCATAGTGAAGACAAGCTCGTTGCTAAGGCGCTGGCTGAGTTAGCCAAAGAGAGTGTTGAGCTGAAAATCTTAGGTTCATACCCACGCGCGGTGCTTTAAGAGGCATATTGATGAGTTGTGATTTCTTTTCACTGGCTTCACCAGGGGTGCAAAATCTGCACCCCTATTTGCCAGGCAAACCACCAGAAGAGTTAGAGCGAGAACTTGGCTTAACTGATGTGGTGAAGCTGGCAAGTAATGAGAGCCCAATAGGGGCCTCACCAAAAGTCGTCACAGCTCTCCAAGATAAACTGTCAGGCATCAATCTTTATCCTGATAGTGGTGGTTACCGATTGAAGTTGGCTCTGGCTGACTATTTAAACTGCCAGTCGGAACAGATTACATTAGGTAATGGCTCTAATGATGTGTTGGAACTGATCGCTCGTGCTTTTCTAACCTCAGATGATGAAGTTATCTATTCTGAATATTCTTTTGTCGTTTATTCGTTGGTGACTCAAGCAATTGGTGCTAAAGCTGTGGTCGCTCCAGCCAAAGATTGGGGGCACGATCTTGATGCGATGTTGGAGCGATTAACTCCAAATACTCGTATGATCTTTATCGCTAATCCTAACAATCCGACGGGTACATATTTAACCCAAGGACAGTTAGAAACGTTTTTAGCCCAAGTGCCAGAAAATGTCTTAGTAGTTTTGGATGAAGCTTACACGGAGTATGTGGAAGCAGAAGACTTTCCGGATAGTTTGAGTTTACAGAAGCAGTATTCGAATCTAATCGTTACTCGAACCTTTTCTAAAGCTTACGGCTTGGCTGGTTTACGTGTCGGTTACTCGGTTTCAAACAACGATATAGCAAATCTGTTAAGCCGAGTAAGACAGCCATTTAATGTGAATAATCTGGCGCTTGCCGCTGCAGAAATAGCTATATCTGATCAAGAGCATCTAGATAAAGCTGTACAAGTTAATACTGCAGGCATGGCTTTTTATCAGTCAGGTTTGGCCAAGTTGGGATTGGCATTTATCCCATCGGTAGGAAATTTTATTGCAGTAGATCTGGCTAAAGATGCCTCGCCTATCTACCAATCAATGCTAGAGCAGGGTGTTATTGTTAGGCCAGTGGCGAATTATGGAATGCCAAATCACCTGCGCATCAGCATTGGTTTACAACATGAAAATGAACGTTGCCTAAAAGCATTACAACAAGTGGTAGAGAAACGTTGAGTCAAGGTATCAAAAATACACTAATTATTGGGTTAGGTTTAATTGGCGGTTCTTTAGCAAAAGTACTTCGTCAAAACCGTTGTTGCGGACAGATTATTGGTTTTGATCGTGACCCAGAAGAGACAAAGTTAGGTTTAAGTAGCGGAGTGATCGATGTAGCTGCTGATAGCCTAGCGGATGCTGTAAGTCAGGCGGATATTATTGTTTTAGCAGTGCCTGTAAAAGCGATGGAAAAGGTGCTGGTGGATATTGCGCCATTTATCGCTGAAGAAACATTGATTACAGATGTAGGTAGTACTAAGGCTAATGTGGTCGAAGCGGCTAAGCGAGTCTTTGATCAAGTGCCTTCTGGTTTTGTACCGGGTCACCCAATTGCTGGTTCTGAGAAAAGCGGTGTAGCAGCAGCGGATGAACATCTATTTGAACAGCACAAAATTATTCTAACGCCTTTAGCAGAATCTTCATCTTACGCTGTTAAGGTGTTTACTGAAATGTGGGCGTCCACTGGTGCAGAAGTGCTGATTATGGACGTAGAAAAGCATGATGAAGTGTTGGCAGCAACCAGTCATCTCCCACACATGCTGGCGTTTTCCTTAGTGGATACTCTGGCTCAGGAACAAGGTAATAATACTGATATTTTCCGCTATGCAGCTGGAGGCTTCCGTGATTTTACTCGGATAGCCGGTAGTGACCCGACAATGTGGCACGACATCTGTTTAGCAAATAGAGACGCTTTGCTAGCGCAGTTAGATCGATATACATCGGGATTAGCAAAGCTAAGAGCAGCGATTGAGTGCGGTGATAGTGAGACGATGTTAGGCACTTTCACGCGTGCGCGAGCTGCGCGAGAACATTTTTCAAGAATCCTTTCTGGTACGGCATATTCACAAGATATGAGTAATCAATTAGTAACCTTTCGTGCCCAGCCTGGCGGCAGCGTAAGTGGTAAAATTCGAGTTCCAGGTGATAAATCTATTTCACATCGCTCCATTATGCTGGGTTCCCTAGCTGATGGTGTTACGGAAGTTACAGGCTTCCTTGAAGGTGAAGATAGCTTAGCGACCTTGCAAGCATTCCGTGATATGGGTGTGGTTATTGAAGGTCCTGATGATGGCAATGTAACTATCTACGGCGTAGGTGTTAATGGCTTAAGTGCACCTCCTGGGCCTCTATATGTAGGTAATTCCGGTACATCAATGCGTTTGCTATCTGGTTTATTGGCAGCACAGCAATTTGATTCTGAGCTTACTGGTGATGCTTCTCTTACTAAACGTCCAATGGGTCGTGTAGCTGATCCACTTCGTTTGATGGGAGCAGAGATCGAAACAGCTGAAAACGGTCGTCCACCAATGAAGATTAAGGGTGGTCAGGCACTAAAAGGCATTCATTATGATATGCCTATGGCGAGTGCTCAGGTTAAGTCTTGTCTGCTATTGGCTGGTCTTTACGCTGAAGGTGAGACCTCTGTAACAGAGCCTGCACCGACACGTGATCATACAGAGCGTATGCTCACGGGGTTTGGTTATCCTGTAGAGCAAAATGGCTCTAAAGCAGCGGTTAAATCGGGTGGTCAGTTGCATGCAACTCGCATAGATGTGCCTGCTGATATCTCTTCCGCGACATTCTTTTTGGTAGCAGCGGCTATAGCACCAGGTTCTGATTTGACTCTAGAGCACGTTGGTATCAACCCAACCCGTGTTGGCATTATCAATATCCTGCGTTTAATGGGTGCGAACCTTGAATTACTTAATGAGCGTGAAGTCGGTGGCGAACCTGTTGCTGATATCCGTATTCGTTATGCACCGCTTAAAGGTATCCATATTCCTGAAGACCAAGTTCCTCTGGCAATTGATGAGTTCCCTGCGCTATTTATTGCAGCCGCTTGCGCCGACGGTACAACGATTGTATCTGGCGCTGAAGAGCTTCGCGTAAAAGAGAGTGATCGAATTCAATCTATGGTTGATGGCCTTAAAGCACTTGGTGTGGATATTGAAGGTACGCCAGATGGTGCGATCATCCAAGGCGGAGAGATCGGCGGTGGCGTTGTAGAAAGCCATGATGATCACCGTATTGCTATGTCTTTCTGTGTGGCTGCGTTGCGTGCTACTGGTGAGATCACAATTAATGACTGTGCCAATGTAGCTACATCTTTCCCTGGCTTTGTTGAACTAGCACAGACTGCAGGAATAAAGGTAGAAAAGGAGGAGGGATGATGTCTAACGGACAGGTCCCCGTAATTACCGTTGATGGTCCCAGTGGATCGGGTAAAGGAACTATATGCCAGCTATTGGCGAAAGAATTAGGTTGGGAGCTGTTAGATAGTGGAGCGTTATATCGTCTACTCGGTCTTGCAGCTAATCATCATGGTGTAAACCTTGATGATGAAGAAGCGTTGGTCGTTTTAGCTGCACACTTAAATGTGCAGTTTATTCCTCGTGATGACGATACCGTTCAGATCGTTCTGGAAGGTGAAGAGGTTACTGATGCTATTCGCACTGAAGCTGTAGGAAAGGATGCTTCTATCGTTGCAGCTATTCCAGCGGTTCGTGATGCTCTATTAGAGCGTCAGCGTGCATTTGCTGAAATGCCTGGGCTAATTGCAGATGGTCGTGATATGGGTACGGTTGTTTTTCCTGAAGCGCCACTCAAAATCTATCTCGATGCCAGTGCTGAAGAGCGTGCTGTACGACGTTATAACCAGTTGATAAACAAGGGACTGGGTGCTAGTCTTCAAGCTATATTGGAGGATATTCAGGCACGAGACGACCGTGATATGAATCGTCCTGTTGCTCCTCTTAAGCCCGCGGCGGATGCAGTAATTCTTGATACGACTAAGATGTCAATCGAAGAGGTCCTAGCCGCTGTAATGGATGCAGCGAGGCATAAAGGGCTTCGCTGATAGTGTCATAACGACAAAGCGGGATACAGATATGAGCGAGAGCTTTGCTGAACTATTTGAAGAAAGCCTTCAAGAGTTGGAGATGGCGCCGGGCGCTATCGTAACGGGTACAGTAATTGCGATTGAGGATGACTTTGTTATCGTCAATGCAGGTCTCAAATCAGAAGGTGTTATCCCGCGGTCGCAGTTTATTGATGACTCTGGCGAGCTAACAATCGATGTTGGATCCGAAGTCAGAGTTGCGTTAGAAGCTGTCGAAGACGGCTTCGGTTCTACCCAGCTTTCTCGTGATAAAGCGAAACGTGCAGAAGCTTGGGCAGAGCTTGAGAAAGCTTACGAATCTGATGAAATTGTAACAGGGCGCATCTCGGGTAAAGTCCGAGGTGGTCTAACGATTATGCTTGGAAGTATTCAAGCATTCCTCCCGGGCTCTTTAGTCGATGTCCGTCCTCTTCGAGATACCAGTCACTTAGAAAACCAAGAACTCGAGTTTAAATTAGTTAAGCTCGATGCCAAGCGCAATAACATTGTTGTTTCGCGTCGCGCTGTGCTCGAAGCGGCTTACAGTGTTGAGCGTGAAAAACTACTTTCAGAACTGAAAGAAGGCCTTGTTGTTAAAGGCGTTGTCAAAAACATCACCGACTACGGTGCATTTATCGATCTTGGCGGTGTGGATGGTCTGTTACACATCACTGATATCGCATGGAAACGCGTTAAGCATCCAAGTGAAGTCCTAACGGTTGGCGAAAGTATCGATGTTCAGGTACTGCGTTTCGATAAAGAACGTAACCGTGTATCGCTAGGGGTTAAACAGTTAACGGAAGATCCGTGGACACAGCTGATTGCTAATTACGAAATCGGTACCAAAGCGAAAGCGAAAGTGACGAATCTTACTGATTACGGTTGTTTCGCTGAGATCGAAAAAGGTATTGAAGGTTTAATCCATGTTTCTGAAATGGATTGGACCAATAAAAATGTCCACCCATCTAAAGTTGTTCAGGTGGGAGACGAAGTCGATGTGTTGTTATTAGACATCGATAAAGAGCGTCGTCGTATCTCTTTAGGTATGAAGCAATGCAAAGCGAATCCTTGGCAAGAATTTGCGACTAAATTCCAAAAAGGTGATCGCTTAAGTGGTAAAATCCGTTCAATAACTGATTTTGGTGTTTTCATTGGCTTAGAAGGTGGTATCGATGGCCTTGTACACCTATCCGATTTGTCATGGGATGACAGCGGAGAGGATGTTGTTAAAACACTGAAAAAAGGCGATGACTTAGAAGCGGTGGTGCTTTCGGTTGATTCAGAGCGAGAGCGAATCGCTTTGGGTGTTAAGCAGTTAGATGAAGATCCATTTAGTAGTTTTACTGCGAGTCATGGCAAGGGCAAAGTTGTTAAAGGTACGGTTTCTGATATCACTGACAAGGCGGTTAGTGTAACCGTGGCGGAAGGTGTTGAAGCGGTACTAAGAATCTCCGATGTGTCTCGAGAGCGCATAGATAATCTAGCAGATCATTTTAGCGTTGGAGATGTAGTTGAGGCTATGATCAGCCAAATCGATCGTAGAAACAGAGTGATTTCGCTCTCTATCAAGCAGATGGAAGCAGAGCAAGAGAAACAAGCTCTGGATAAAATCAGTCAGCAGTCCGAAACGACGCTATCAGGCCCAACGACTATCGGTGATTTAATTAAGGCTCAGATGAATAAAGGTGACTCTGAGTAACTAGGCAGAATGTGCGGTCCACGAGCAAAGGAGTATAGGTATGACGAAATCTGAACTGATTGAAGTACTAGTAGATCGACATGAGCAATTGTCGGTAAAGGATATCGAGCTGTCCGTGAAGACGATGCTAGATCACATGACAGAATCTTTGTCTCAAGGTGATCGTATAGAAATCAGAGGATTTGGTAGTTTTTCACTACATTATCGAGCGCCTAGAACAGGCCGTAACCCCAAAACGGGTGAGTCTGTAGCGCTTGATGCTAAATATGTTCCGCACTTCAAACCAGGTAAAGAGTTGCGTGAACAGGTAAATGATTCAATTCAAAATTAGGTAATTGAGGTTTAATCCGGTGCGTTTAGTTAAAAAATTGATCTTCGTTGTTTTAGCGTTTTTGGCACTATTTATTGGTTTAATGTTAGTTATTAACAACACAGATCAGGTTGCGATTAATCTTGTTTTTCTGCAGCTACCAGAATTTAGTTTAGGTACTTGGCTAGTAGCGACATTTGTTGCGGGTGCTCTTATCGGTGGAGCGCTGAGTACAATGATTATCGTGATGTTAAAAACCCGCTTGGGCTCTGCGCGCCGTAAAATTGCTAGTACTCAAAAAGAGCTAGATCAGTTGCGAGTATCCAGCCTGAAAGATGCCGTTTAATCTCGACAACGCTTTTCTTTTAATTCCGTTTGCTCTGGCGATCGGCATTGGCTGGTTGCTAGGCCGGCGTGATAAGCAGTCAAAACCTACGCCTCCTCAAACGAATCTAAGCCATGAATACTTTACCGGTTTAGACTATCTTTTGAACGAGAAAATGGATGAGGCGATTGAAAGCTTTATCCGTGCCTTAGAAATCAATTCAGATACCATTCCAGCCCACCTGTCTTTAGCCAAGCTCTTTCGTCGTAAAGGTGATGTAGATCGAGCAATACAGATCCATCAAAACCTTCTAGCGCGCCCCAATTTGGATCGGGATGATTTTATGCGGATTCAGATGGCGCTAGCGAATGACTATTATTCTGTGGGCTTGTTGGACCGAGCTGAAAATCTCTTACAGGAAATTATTAAATCTCCTTCCCCTAAACGCATCCACAGTAAAGCGCTCAATCTGTTAATTAAGCTCTATGAGAAAGAAGGTGAGTGGGAAGAAGCCTTAGTTACAGCGAATAAACTCCCAACGGATGAAAGACGTGATTTAAATAACGAGTTAGCGCATTACTGCTGTGAATTAGCTGATATGGCATTACAGCAAAAGCTTATCAAAGCGGCGGCTGAGTATCTCAAAGATGCAGAGCAATTTGATTCGAATAATGTTCGTGTAAGCTTTTTAAAAGCTCAGATCGCAATGAAGTCTGAACAGTGGAAGCAGGCGATAAAACATCTTAAAAAAGTATCAAAACAAGACCGTTTATTTGTCTCCGAAACGATTCCTCTGCTGAGGGAATGTTATGAGAGAACAGGAGATCATAAAGATCACCTAGAATACTTACGTAGCTGCTTGGTGCATTCTCCCTCAACGACAGTGCTGATTGCCCTTGCTGAGCATGTTAAGCAGGAGAGAGGTGTTTATGCGGCTGGAAGTTTTATTACTGAAGAATTAAAGCGTCGTCCTTCAGTAAAAGGATTTAATAGTCTGATCGATCTTCATATAGAATATGGCTCAGATAGTGCGAAGGATAGCTTAAAGGTATTACGTGGTCTGACAGGACAGTTAGAGCTCTCAAAACCCGTATACCGTTGTAATAGTTGTGGATTTTCAGGCAGAACGCTCTCCTGGCAGTGCCCATCATGTAAAAGCTGGGGCACGACTAAGCCTATTCAAGGCTTGGAAGGCGAATAAATTTTAGAGAACTTATATGTTATTGGATAAAAAAAGAGTCATTGTTGCACTAGATTACCCTGATCAAAATCAGGCTTTGGCAATGGCTAAGCAGTTGGACCCGACTCGATGCCGTGTAAAAGTTGGTAAGGAGTTATTCACGCGAAGTGGTCCGGCTATTGTAGAAACACTTCAGAGCCTAGGCTTTGATGTCTTTCTAGATCTGAAATTTCATGATATCCCGAATACTACGGCTAAAGCCGTTCGCGCAGCTGCCGAACTAGGCGTATGGATGGTCAATGTTCATGCTTCGGGTGGCCGCCGTATGATGGAAGCTGCTCGCAACGAGCTTGAGCAAGTTAATGGTTCTGAGACGCTGTTAATTGGTGTTACTGTACTGACGAGCATGGAGCGCAGTGATCTACGTGACTTAGGGTTAGATATCGAGCCGTTAGAGCATGTTAAGCGTTTGGCGAAGTTAACTGAAGAAAGTGGTCTACATGGTGTGGTTTGTTCTGCACAGGAAGTAACACCATTACGCCAAGTGATTGGCGAAGAATTCAAGCTAGTAACACCGGGTATTCGCCCAGCAGATGCTGATGTTGGTGATCAGAAGCGTATTATGACACCGTCAGATGCATTAAAAGCAGGCAGTGATTACCTAGTGATTGGCCGCCCAATTACTAAAGCAGATTCGCCTGTAGACGCGCTAGCTAAAATCGATGCTGAATTAGCACCGTTGCTTTCGTAGCTTTAGCAAGCTATAAAGAAGGTCTGGCCTTAATGGATGAGGTCAGACCCAAAATAAAGTAAAAGGAATTTACTATGAAACTCTCTTCTTTAAGAGCGCTGATGCTGGCGTTCACTTGTGTATTCTCTTTGTCTGCTTTTGCAGCTCCTATCGATCTTAATACCGCTACAGCCGAACAGTTAGCACAAAACCTTAATGGTATTGGGGTAGCTAAGGCAGAAGCTATTGTTGAGTATCGTACTAAAAATGGTCCTTTCACATCGGTAGATCAATTAACTGAAGTGAAAGGCATTGGTGCTGCCACAGTTGAGAAAAATCGCTCAAATATCTCTATTCAAGAAGCTGTGGATCAAAAGAACGAAGTGGCGAGTAAAAAGTAGCGCTAAGCACTAGTATTAGGTTGTAAAGGCTCAGGACGACTTGGGTGTTACAACCAGGCGGCTCCACGGACTCCGCTGGAGTCGCCAAATTGTGCTTTCAAAATCGGCGTATTCATCGAATCAGAGAATACATATTGGGCTAATCTATCTGGAAGTTTCTGATAGATATCGCTCTGGTTAGAAAGCCCACCGCCTAGAACAATAACCTCGGGATCCAAGATATTAATAACCGATGATAGCGCTTTAGCTAGCTGTTCGATGTATAAGTCACAATGCTCTATTGCCGACTTGTCTTCAGTTTTGGCAAGCTCCCATATAGATTCGGTATCTAATTGTGAGAAAGTCGAATCGTTATAGTGAGTGGTAAAACCAGGGCCAGATAAAAACGTCTCTATACAGTCTTGTTTGCCGCAATAACAATCTCGCCCAACCCCATCTAATTCATTAATCCTAGGCAGTGAATTATGCCCCCACTCACCGCATATAGAATTTGGACCACTAAGCAGTTGCTTATTTATAACAATGCCTCCACCGACACCTGTTCCTAAAATAACGCCAAAGACAGAGTTGTAGCCTGCACCGCTACCATCGACAGCTTCAGACAATGCAAAGCAATCAGCATCGTTAGCTATTTTAATAGGCCTTTGTAATCGATCGCTTAAATCTTTATCTAATGGATGGCCGATTAAACAAGTGGAATTGGCGTTTTTGATTAAGCCTGTTTCTTGTGAAATTGCACCGGGAATTCCAATACCAATGGAATTAGCTGGATGCTTTATGTTGCTTTCTGCTCTTTCTATAAGCGAGCAAATTGCATCTAGCGTAGCTTGATAATCCCCCTGCGGCGTGGGAACACGATATCTAAATAGAACATCTGAAGATGGAGTCAACGCAATAATCTCGATCTTGGTGCCACCAAGATCTATACCGATACAGTAGTCCATTTTTCTTTCAAACTATTTGAGAAATTTATGTAATTTTATATAACAAAAGCGAGAGTGATTGGAATAAAAATGAGACTGCCCATATTGCCTAGCAAAACAATGGAAGCGACTTGATGGGGCTCTTGATTGTAACGTTCAGCAATCATGTAATTTAAAACGGCTGGTGGTAGTGCACCAAAGACAACTAAATAGGCAAACTGTGTCGCATCCAGTTGTAGGAACTGCTGGCAGATTAAAGCAATGATAATACCGCTGGCAGGGCAGAGGACCGCGCTGAGGCTACCTATCCTCCAATTAGAAAAGTCTACGCTAGTCATTCTTACACCTAGTGCAAAGAGCATTAATGGAATGGCTATCTGCCCCAGCATGTCTATAAAGGTATGGACTACTTTAGGGATCGGTAGATCGAAGCCGCTCCAGATAAGGCCTAAAATCGTTGCTAAAATCATCGGCATGCGAAGTAGATTAAGCAAACGAGTCTTATGATCCAGTATGTAGATACCGACAGTAAAGTGGAGCAAATTTTCCACTAGAAATAAGACTACAGCGGCTTGTAGCGCGTTTTCTCCAAAGGCTAAGACAATCAGCGGTATACCTAAATTACCACTGTTGCTGAACATCATTGGCGGAAGGAAGGTTTTAGGATGTACCTTTAACAGTTTACAGACAGGGTAGAGCAGAATACCTGAGCCAATGACTATAATAGCGGCGCCAATGGCGAGAGATTGGTACTTAATTAGATCGAATGATTCAGCAGATAAAACAGCAAAAATCAACGCAGGAACAAATACATCAATATTGATCTGATTGGCTGCATTCATGTCCGGCTGATAGCGGCGGGCATAAAAAAATCCCACTGTGACAATCGCCACAAGTGGGAACACGGTAAGGAATATCCGTTCAATCAGTAGACCTTGTACTTCCATCAATAACTACCTTCTATGTCAGTTTTGGCCTACTTTGGAGCGTTTAATCGTACTCTTTGCCTGTCTGAACAATCAGTACAGGAATCTTGGAATTACGCATCACTTGCTGGCTTGTATGGCTATGGTGACCAAATCGGTTTTCCGCGCCCATAACGATCATATCAGCATTTTCAGCTTGTGCAGCACCAAGAATAGAATCGGTTTGGTTGCCTTCCGCAACCTTATGCTCGATGTTAAGCACTACTGGCTTATCCAAACTTTGCAGTTCGTCTTCGCAGAACTTCTCGACACGATCTTGCATTGTTTTGTGGATCTCTTTGATACCTTCATCATGCATCTGCTTGATAAGATCTTCAGAAACATAGTTTTGGATCAGAGCATGACCCATCTCACCCATCGGTTCTACTACGTGTAGCATTACGATCTTGGCATCATTTAGAACTGCCTGGTTAACCGCTTGGCGGAATACAGGTCGAGTGTGTTTACCCAAAGATGTTGCGTAAAGAATAGTTTTGATATCTGGAAGTGCCATGATCATTTCCTCAAAAACAGTCTTAGACTAAAGTATTGAATTCGGTCAGTTTAGCACTTCGTAAGTCGGTGCTCAGATTTACTCGACAATCTATAGACCTAGCTCAATATTTAAATTTAGAACTCAATTTAATGTGGCGAACCACACCCGCAGCGAGACTTTGGAGTCTTACCAATACCAGGGTTAAATGTATTTGTCGGGTCTAATGAGAAGTAGAAATTCTGTAGACCTTCTTCGGCTTCATAAAGATGACCAACGTTATGTTCAGCAGGGTATTTCGCACCTTTCTGTGCAAGTAGGTCCAGCATCATCTTCTTCACGGCTTTACCATCAGCGCCTTTCTTCAGGATGTAGTCCTGATGGAAAACGTGACACATAAAGTGGCCGTAGTAGAGCGAGTGAACGATATGCTTGCTGATTTCTTCCGGTAGTTTTTCTACCCAATCCGGATCATTTCGACGCAGAGCTATATCCAGCGCCAAAATATCTTCGACTTCATTTTGGTGGATGATCTGATAGCGAATAGCAGCACCGGCAGCGGCGAAGCGGTGTAGATAAGCTTTTTTAGCTTCATCTGCATCGCATTCGAAGTAATCGCCAGACTGACTGTTGCTGAAGAACTCTTTCAGAAATTTATCTGCTTCAGAGATGCCACCATCGCTCATTTTTAGCACGAGGTAGTGGTCATACTTCTCGCGGAACTCGCGCATACGTTTTGGCAGAATATTTGGCCAGCATCGGCTCATAACCTGCATAACGCGATCTGGAATATCTTTTGGCAAGAAGCTGATCTTATTCAGAGCTGCAGAGATACGGCCTTTCATAGCAAAAAGCTTTGGAAGCGGGTCGGTGCCAAAGTAGTTAATCATCATAAAGGTATCTTTGCCGTATTTTTCAGCAATGTCGTAGATATCTTTATGCATGTATTCAGCAACTTCAGGTAGGTTATCGAAGTGTTGCAGAATGTGGCGACGAATTTCTGTCAGTTCATTGGCATCATTGGTGCCAATGTAATAAACCTGTTCTTTTTGTGCGACAGGGAAAGTATCTAAGCGAACAGCGAATACACCTACTTTGCCTGCGCAACCGCTGGATTCATATAAGCGGCTAGTATCAGCGTTGTAGCGTGCAGGTGTATCTGCATCTACATCGCGAACAATTTCAGGATAATCGTTTGCCGATGCTTTTTGAGTGCTAGCTTTAACATCAGCATCGGTAAAGTTTTTCTGTTCTAGATTTGTAAGGATCTCTTCTGGCGTCTCGCCTAGGTCAATACCAAGGTGATTCACCAATTCCAACTCGCCATTATCGTTAAGCTGAGCAAACAGAGATAGCTCAGTATAAGCTGGCCCACGTTGAACTAAGGCACCACCGGAGTTGTTTGCAATTCCGCCAACAATTGAAGCGCCGATACAGGACGAACCAATAACTGAATGAGGTGCACGATTAATAGGCTTAAGCATTTTCTCTAGGGTAAATAGTGTTGCCCCAGGGAAGCTGATGATCTGCTTGCCTTCGTCAATCAGGTAGATTTTGTTCATGCGTGTGGTGTTGATGACGATAATCTCACGATCATAGTCGTCACCACTTGGAGTGGAGCCTTCTGTTAGGCCTGTGTTAGCGGCCTGCATAATCACAATCGTATCGGCTTTAATGCAGGTATCTAGAACCTTCCACTGTTCTAAAAGTGTGGTTGGAAATACTACTGCAAGGGCAGAACCCTCGCCGGAGCGGAAACCTGTGCGATAGTGTTCGGTCTGGTTTTCCCCAGTGAGAACATTGTTCTCGCCAAGGATAGACCTTAACTCATCGAGAAGATCGTGACTGGACATATGAAGTACTCTACTAGCTCTAAATGGCCTTAAGGCCTAATTATTATATATGTGTGCACTGGGTATCTTAGATACCCAGTGCTATTCAGTTATCTTAACTGTAGGCGATAGTTGGTAGCCAAAGAACGATCTGAGGCCAGAATACTAGTACCAGTAGCGCTGCTAACTGAAGAAGAATGAAAGGAATTACACCTTTATAAATATCAGTGATCTTAACGTTTGGTGGGCATACCCCTTTAAGATAGAAGAGGGCAAACCCGACGGGGGGCGTTAAGAACGAGGTCTGCAAGGCCATGGCGACAAGCATGACGAACCAAACCAACTCTGGGTTATCGATACCCGGTGCTGTAATGTCTAAGCCGAGGGCCGAAATTACAGGTGCCAATAGCGGCAAGATGATTAGCGTGATTTCAATCCAATCTAGGAAGAAGCCTAGTAGGAAAATAACCGCTAGGATGAAGAAGATGATTCCGTAAGGGCCAAATGGAAGGCCAGTTAGAAACTCTTCGATCATCTCGTCGCCACCTAGTTCACGAAGAACAAGAGCGAAACATGTTGCACCAATGAAGATCGCGAAGATGTAGGCAGTTGTGTTCATTGTGCCGCCAACAACTTCATGTAGTACTTTGAAGCTAAACTTCTTGTTGTACATTGCTAGAAGCGTTGCACCAAATGCACCTACACCAGCGGCTTCGGTCGGTGTTGCAATACCCGCAAAGATAGAACCAAGTACGACAATGATAAGCAGTAGTGTCGGTAGAACATCTTTAAGGACATTAAAGAAGATCTTTAGGTCAACAGGTTTAGCATCATCCGGGATCGGCATGTGGCTTGGGTTGATAAAGCCACGAGCAAGAATGTAGATAATGTAAAACGCGCCAAGCATTAGGCCTGGGAATACAGCGCCCATAAATAGGTCACCAACTGACAGGCCTAATTGGTCAGCCATGATAACCAGCATGATGCTTGGTGGGATTAGAATGCCTAGCGTGCCTGCAGAAGCAATCGTACCTAGCGCAAGTGGCATGTTATAGCCTTGCTTAGTCATCGCTGGTAGTGACATAACTGCCAGTAGTACAACGGATGCACCGATGATACCTGTTGATGCTGCTAGGATAATACCAATCGCTGTCACTGTAATAGCAAGACCGCCGTGAACACGACCAAATAGCTCCTGCATTGATTTCATCAAGCGTTCTGCGACGCCAGATTTATCAAGCATGATCCCCATAAATATGAACATGGGGAGGGCTACAAGAATCCAGTTTTCCATGATGGTCCATAGACGGTTAACTACAAGCCCAAGTGTGGTGTAGTCCAGACCCGTCATGGTATCCATGTATGTGTCTGTAAATTGCCCTAGGAAGGCAAAAATGATACCGATGCCGCCTAATACCCAAGCGACAGGTATACCTGTAAATAGAAGCGCGATGAACGACAGGAACATCGCGATTACGAGAACTTCATTCGCATCCATCAGTCATCACCTTTAATAATTAGAGTCAAATCACGAATAAAACGAGAGATAAGTGCTAATGCTAGTAAGCCAAAACTTACCGGAATAACACCTTTTATGATCCAGCGATACGGCAGGCCGGAAGCGGCTTCTGAGCCTTCGTTTACTCGATAGGATTCAGCAACGAAATCGATACTTTGCATAAAGATGATTGCAACGAATGGAAGAACCATTGTTGGGATACTAATAACTTCGATCCAGCGCTTAGTGTTCGCCCTTAGGCGGGAATAGAACAGGTCTACGCGAATATGTGAATTTGTGGTTTGGGCATAAGAAAGACCAAACATTACGCCAATGGAATATAGGTGCCATTGCAGTTCTTCTAGGGCAATTAAGCCGCTAGCAAATCCTTTGCGCAAAATGACCTGCAGCATAATCACTAATACAAGAACAACATAGGTCCAAGCGATAGTGAGACCGATGCGTTTAATAAAATTATCAATCGCATCTGCGAGGGGCACGGGGGTCAGCTTTTCATTTTCAGTCACTGAAACTTACCTTCGCTACTTCTTATTAGATTCTTTGCAGAGTAGTGCTCACTCAAAAATCTAATTATTTATTGTTATAGGTCGCCTTTGTATAGGCAAACAGGGCAGCCGAAGCTGCCCTGATGTTCTTCGGAGGGCTGGGCACCTTCCGAAGATTATCGTCTTACTTAGTTGCGCGCGGCAGGAATGCGTTAGCTTCCCAAAGGTCGTAACCTTTACGGAATGTGCTCATGTCATCCCATACTTTCTTGAAGAAAGGATCCGCAGCAGTTTTCTCTGCAACTACTTCATCCCAAGTAGATTTGAAAGTGCTTAGCATTGTGTCGTTCCAGTAACGGATTTGAACGCCATTCTCTTGCGCTTTTTCCATTACAGGGAACTGCATCGCTTCACCTTCAGCGATTGCGTTAGTCATAGACGCTTTACAAGTTGTTTCAACAAGTGCCTTCTGGCCTTTGCTCATCTTGCCCCAAGTGTCTTTGTTGATCAGTAGTTCAAATACAGTCGCCTGCTGGTGCCAGCCTGGGAAGTAGTTGTACTTAACGATCTTGTGGAAACCTAGACGCTGGTCGATTGCTGGCTGAGAGAATTCAGATGCGTCGATTGCACCTTTCTCAAGTGCACCGAAGATTTCGCCGCCTGGAAGTTGAACTGTGCCTACGCCCAGTTTTTCCATTACGTCAGCACCTAGACCGAAGAAACGCATGTTAAGACCTTTTAGGTCTTCTGGTTTTTCGATTGGCTTAGAGAACCAGCCAGATGTTTCAGGAGAGATGATTGCGCAAGGAAGAACTTTTACGTTGTAACCTGCGTTGTCGTACATCTCTTGGTAAAGGCTCATACCGTTACCGTAGTACAACCACGCCATGTACTCACCAGCTTCTGGGCCGAATGGAACTGCAGAGAACAGTGCAGCCGCAGGCATTTTACCCTGCCAGTAACCCGCAGTAGAGTAACCAGAGTTAACTTTACCAGTAGAAACTGCGTCCAGAATCTCTTTAGGGCTAACCAATTTGCCTGGCTCATAAATTTTCATTTTCATTTTGCCGTCACTTACAAGCTTAAGCTGATCAGCAACCCAAACGATTGGAGTGCCTAGCGCAGGTAGGTGAGAACCGAAAGCAATTGGAGTTTTTAGAAGTAGTTTGTCAGCAGCTTGAGCTGGAGCTGTCGTACCTGCAATAGCAGCAGTAACTACAGCTGCAGAGATCAGAGACTTGGCGAACTTTTTCATGTCACATCCTCTAAGAGATTCATTTTTTATATTTAGTATTGAGATGCAGGAGGAGAGGGTATTGGGATGATAAGACCTCTGCTGCGCTGCAGTAATCTCAATTGGTAATACCAATTTACCATCAGAGATATGCTACTGTATTTTTTTTGAGCAGGGTCTGTCAATATTTTTTTGTTGCTAAATGACTATAGTCTAGATTTATAACATTGGTTAAATCTATTTCATAGTCAGCTATTACATAGGCTTTGTGGATAGTATAAATACGGTGAAAAAAATTATTCCGCTTGGGCTATTGTGTTGCTAATGTAGAATAAATTACTATTAATATTGGTCTTACCAATATAATTTGAGTGCAGAAGATGAGTTACAACCGGGTTAAACAGCCAAAGATTTCTGACGTAATCATGGAGCAAATGGAAGCCATGATTTTGGAAGGGACGTTAAAGCCAGGACAAAAATTACCACCTGAGCGCGAACTTGCAAAGCAGTTTGAAGTATCTAGGCCTTCGCTTAGAGAGGCAGTTCAAAAATTGGCGGCTAAGGGTTTGCTAATCAGTCGCCAGGGCGGTGGTACTTATGTCTCTGAGGATTTAGGTGGCTCTTTTTCTGACCCTTTGCTTGAATTATTTCGAACCCACCCTGAAGCTCAATATGATCTGCTAGAGTTTCGTCACGCTTTAGAAGGTGTTGCAGCTTATTATGCGGCCCTTCGAAGTACGCCTGCTGATAAAGAGGCGATCTTGAAGTGTTACGATGATCTTCAGCGCTATCACGATACTAAAGACATTCAGAAAGAGGTTTATGCTGATGTGGACTTCCACTTGGCAATTGCAGCCTCAACTCACAACATGGTTCTTCTGCATATGATGCGAGCACTGTTCAATCTGCTGCGCGAACATATCTGGGACAACCTTAAAAACATCTACCCGAACTCAGATTACCGCGAAAAAATTCATGATCAGCATAAAGTGCTGATGGATGCGATTTTAGATGGTGATCCTGAAAAGGCGCGTCAGGCAGCTCATCATCATCTGGCTTATGTCGAGGATGCACTGCTGGAAGGTGAGCGTGAGAACACACGTTTAGAACGTGCGTTGCGCCGCGCAAACATATAACCGTATTTGTTTTCTGTATATAAACTACATATAAGGTATGTATAAAGCGATTTATACATCTTTTTAGGTATAAATATAGACATAAGTACTAAAATAAATGTAGTATTACTACAAAATTAATATTATAAGGTCTGTTTAGTCATTCAGCTGCTACTTTTAATGTAACAAGTTGGTTTGGTTAACAAAGATCAGATTACAAAAAATACATGCTGCGTTAACTTTTTAGAGTGGAGAGGTCAAAGTGCAAGACATTATTGATGACGTTGATCCAATTGAAACCCAAGAGTGGTTGGATGCGCTGGAATCAGTTGCAAAGAATGATGGCGACGATCGTGCCAAATACATACTGCGTAAGTTAGGTGAAAAAGCCAATGATATGGGCGTAAGCTCAGGTACGGCACTGACTACACCTTATCGCAATACTATTTCTGTTAAAGATGAATCACGTATGCCGGGCGACCTGTTTATGGAGCGCCGTATTCGTTCTTTCATTCGTTGGAACGCAATGGCAATGGTTATGCGTGCTAACGATAACGAAGATGGCCTAGGTGGCCACATTTCATCTTTCTCCTCTTCTGCAACACTATACGATATCGGTTTTAACTACTTCTTCCGTGGTAATGAAGGCGGTCAGGAATCTGACATGGTCTTCTTCCAAGGCCATATTTCTCCAGGTATCTACTCTCGTGCATACCTAGAGGGTCGTTTAACTGAAGAGCAGATGGATAACTACCGCCGTGAAGTTGATGGCAACGGTCTTTCATCTTACCCACACCCTTGGTTGATGCCTGATTTTTGGCAGTTCCCAACCGTATCTATGGGTCTTGGTCCAATTCAAGCAATCTACCAAGCGCACGTTATGCGTTACCTTTCTGCGCGTGAATTAATTAACCGTGGTGATCGTAAGGTATGGGCTTTCCTAGGTGACGGTGAGTGTGATGAGCCAGAATCTCTAGGTGCTATCTCTCTTGCAGGTCGTGAGCAGCTTGAAAACCTGATCTTCGTAGTTAACTGTAACCTACAGCGTCTTGATGGTCCTGTTCGTGGTAACGGCAAGATTGTTCAAGAGCTTGAAGGTATCTTCCGCGGCGCTGGTTGGAACGTTATCAAATGTCTATGGGGTCGTCATTGGGACGCCCTGTTCGAAAAAGACACTAAAGGTCTTCTTCAAAAACGCTTTGACGAAGTTTGTGACGGTGAGTTGCAAAACTACAAGGCTAATGGTGGTGCGTACACTCGTGAGCACTTCTTCGGTAAGTACCCAGAACTACTAGAGATGGTTTCAGATCTGTCTGACGACGACATTATGAATCTGAACCGTGGTGGTCATGACCCATACAAAGTATTTGCTGCATACAACGAAGCGGTAAATCACAAAGGTCAGCCAACTGTAATCCTTGCACAGACTGTAAAAGGTTACGGTACGGGTAAATCGGGCGAAGCGAAGAACGACACGCACTCGATGAAGAAAGTAGCGATGGACGATCTTAAAGATTTCCGTGATCGCTTTAACATCCCACTATCTGATGATCAGTTGAAGGACGTGCCGTACTACCGTCCTGCGCCTGATTCTCCAGAAATGAAATATATGTTCGAGCGCCGTGAGAGTTTGGGTGGTTTCTACCCAGTGCGTCGTACGGAATTCGAACAGCTAGAAACACCGCCGTTGTCTGATTTTGATGGTCAGTTGAAAGACAGTGGTAAGCGCGCAGCCTCTACCCAGATGGTGCTTAACCGAGTGATGAGCACGCTGGTTAAAAACAAAAACATGGGTGAGCGTGTTGTACCAATCGTACCTGATGAAGCACGTACTTTCGGTATGGAAGGTATGTTCCGTCAGTTGGGTATCTACACGTCCGAAGGTCAGCGCTACGTACCACATGATTCTGATCAGATCATGTTCTACAAAGAATCTAAGACAGGCCAGATTCTAGAAGAAGGTATCAATGAAGCGGGTGCGATGTCTGCATGGATGGCTGCGGCTACATCCTACGCAAACAACAACTGCACAATGGTGCCGTTCTACATTTACTACTCTATGTTCGGTTTCCAGCGTGTGATGGATTTGGCGTGGGCTGCAGGTGATATGCAGGCGCGTGGCTTCCTGATCGGTGCTACCTCTGGTCGTACAACGCTAAACGGTGAAGGTCTGCAGCACCAGGATGGTCACAGCCATCTGATGGCTCAGATGATTCCGAACTGTAAGTCCTACGATCCAACCTATGGCTACGAGCTAGCTGTGATTGTTCAGGACGGTTTACGTCGCATGTATCAGGATCAGGAAAACTGCTTCTACTACATCACGACAATGAACGAAAACTACCACCATCCAGCAATGCCTCAAGGTGCTGAAGAAGGCATCATCAAGGGTATGTACTTGCTGAAAGAGGGTAAAGACTCCGATAAGAAAGTTCAGCTAATGGGCTGTGGCACGATCCTTCGTGAAGTTGAAGCTGCGGCTGAAATTCTAAGCGAAGAGTTTGGTGTTGAGTCTGATATCTGGAGCACTACATCGATCAACGAACTTCGTCGTGATGCGATGTCAGTAGCTCGTGAGAATATGCTGAATCCAGAAGCTGAGCAGAAGAAAGCTTACGTAACTCAGTGCATAGAAAGCCGTGGTGAAGGTCCGGTTATCGCATCGACTGACTACATGCGCTCTTATGCTGATCAGCTACGCGAATACATTCCTCGTAACTTCAAAGTGCTAGGTACAGATGGCTACGGTCGCTCTGATACACGTACTAAGTTGCGTGAATTCTTTGAAGTTAACCGTTACTACGTTGTTCTGGCTGCGCTAAGAGCACTCCAGGAAGAAGGCAAGGTTGAAGGCGAAGTTGTCGCTAAAGCCATGCAGAAGTTCAACATCAACCCGGCTAAACCGGCACCGTGGACTGTTTAAGTCTGCGATGAGCTTCTTAACAGCTTAGAACTGGAGGAATTCAAAGTGAGTATTATCACAATTACTGTGCCAGACCTATCAGGTTCCACAGATGTTGATGTTGTTGAAGTGCTGGTAAATGACGGCGACACCATCAGCGAAGGCGATAGCCTGATTGTTCTGGAAACAGATAAAGCATCCATGGAAGTGCCAGCGACTCATAGCGGTGTGGTTGTATCCATGAAGGTCAATGTTGATGACCAAGTAAACGAAGGTGATCTTCTGCTTGAGCTAGACACAGGTGCTGCTGCATCTGAAGCTCCTGCTGCAGAAGAGGCTCCTGCGCCGGCTGCTGCTCCAGAAGCTGCACCGGCTCCAGCTGCTGCACCTGCAGCCGCTTCTGCCGTTGAAAATGTACTGATCCCGGATCTGTCTGGTGCAACTGATGTTGATGTTGTTGAAGTACTAGTAAAAGACGGTGATACAGTATCTGAAGGCGATAGCCTGATCGTACTGGAAACAGATAAAGCATCTATGGAAGTGCCAGCACCTAAAGATGGTGTTGTAGTTTCTATGAAGATCAACGTTGACGATCAAGTTAACGAAGGTGATCTTTTGATGGAACTGAGTGTAGGAGGTGCGGCTGCTCCAGCTGAAACTGCACCTGCTGCGATTCCAGCACCAGCTCAGGAAGCTGCGCCAGCGCCAGCACCTGTTGCAGGTGGTAAAGAGAACGTGCTTATCCCTGATCTATCGGGTGCGAGCGATGTAGACGTTGTTGAAGTATTGGTAAAAGACGGCGACAGCGTTGAAGAAGGCGATAGCCTGATCGTACTAGAAACCGATAAAGCATCTATGGAAGTACCAGCACCTAAAGCAGGTACGGTTGTTTCCATGAAGATCAATGAAGGCGATACAGTAAACGAAGGTGATCTGCTGCTAGAACTTGAAGTTTCAGGCGGCGCCGTACCTGCTTCAGCGGCTCCTGCTGCTGCGCCAGCTCCTGCGGCATCTGCACCTGCGGCGCCAGCTCCTGCTAAGCCAGCGCCTGCTGCGGGTAAGGTTGATCTTGCAGCGCTAGAGAAGAAAAACAAAACAGTTCATGCTGGCCCTGCCGTTCGTGCAGTTGCCCGTGAATTCGGTGTTGATCTGTCTCTTGTATCCGGCACTGGTCGTCGTGGAAGAATCTTAAAAGAAGATGTTCAGGCATATGTCAAAGGTGCTCTGAAACAGCTAGCTGAAGCGCCAAAAGGCGGTGCAGTAACGGGTGGTTCAGGTATTCCGGCAATCCCTGAGGTAGATTTCAGCAAGTTTGGTGAAGTGGAAGTCGAGAAGCTTAGCAAAATCGCTAAAGTTACACGCGACAACATGAGCCGCTGCTGGTTGAACATTCCGCATGTGACTCAGTTTGATAAGGCTGATATCACTGATCTGGAAGCGTTCCGTAAAGAGATGAAAGACGAAGCTGCGAAGTCTGGCGTTAAGCTAACACCGCTGCCGTTTATGCTAAAAGCGATTGCTATCGCACTGAAAGAGCATCCGAAGTTCAATGCTTCTCTGCATGCAGATGGCGAGCACATTGTTTACAAGAAGTATGTAAACATCGGTATGGCTGTGGATACGCCTAACGGTCTGATGGTTCCTGTAATTAAGGATGCAGATAAGAAGAGTATCTACGAGCTTTCTAAGGAAGCGATCGAGTTAGCTGGTAAAGCTAAAGACCGTAAGCTTAAACCTGACGAAATGCAGGGTGCATGCTTCACAATCTCTAGCCTAGGTGGCATTGGTGGTACTGGCTTTACGCCAATTGTTAATGCACCAGAAGTGGCGATCTTGGGTGTGTCTAAAGCTGATATCGAGCCACGCTGGAATGGTAAAGAGTTTGAACCACGTAAGATGCTGCCTCTGTGCTTATCTTACGATCATCGGGCTATCAATGGTGGTGATGCAGGTAAGTTCCTAACCTACCTAAACGGCTTGCTAAGCGACATTCGCCGCCTAGTACTCTAATAAGCAAGTTTTCCACTCTCTTGGCTCGCGCCTCTTCGGAGGCGACTTTTTCGAGAGTGAAAAAAACAAACGGCGACTCTGTGCAGGAGGTCGCCGTTTTTTATGTCTGTACTGTTGTCATTAATCAGTCATATCTCCGAAATAAGTTTTTAGCAAACAAGTCATAGAGTCTTCTCATTCGTTGAAAAAGTGAGAAGAGCATGAAGGTTACTGTTTTTGGTATTGGATATGTAGGTCTGGTTCAGGCTGCAGTTCTGCCGATGTAGGGCATGAAGTAATGTGTGTCGATATTGATCAGAAGTAAAGTCGATGATTTAAATAAAGGTGTAATCCCTATCTATGAGGCTGGTCTCACGCCTATTGTTCAAACCAACCATGAAGCAGGGTGTTACGGACGCAGCAGAAGGCGTTGCTCATGCTGAAATACAGTTTATTGCTGTGGGAACACCGCCAGATGAAAATGGCTCAGCGGATCTCAAATATGTGTTAGCAGTTGCAGAAATGATTGCTACTCATATGGAATCACCAAAGATCATTGTGGATAAATCAACAGTGCCTGTGGGGACTGCAGACAAAGTTTCCACCAAAGTTTTATCTGTGCTGCACTCTAGAAATAAAACGCTTGAATGTCATGTAGTCTTTAATCCCGAATTTCTAAAAGAAGGTGCAACGAGCATCCTTTATGGATGCAAAAGTCTGGGCTGGAATGGCTATACCGAGTTATTCAAGAACCCAGACGTATGTTGAAGCGTTATTTGAGTACTAATTCTAAATTCGCATGGCTGTTGTTAAAAGAGAAATTCGGAGCTAATCAATGGCAATCTCAGTGACAGGCGGTGCAGGTTATATCGGTTCTCATACTGTTATTCAGCTGTTAGAGGCAGGTCAAGATGTTGTAGCCCTTGATAATCTTTGCAACAGTAGTGTAGAGGTGTTTAAGCGAATAGAGGAAGTCACAGATAATAAGCCTGTGTTTATCGAGGGCGATATCTGCGATAGA
The DNA here is from genome assembly GCF_047778115.1 of Neptuniibacter sp. QD48_55. Lineage (GTDB taxonomy): Bacteria > Pseudomonadota > Gammaproteobacteria > Pseudomonadales > Balneatricaceae > Neptuniibacter. Next base: position 765,107 of record NZ_CP180555.1, read on the forward strand.
GAATGTTTAGATCGACTATTCTCAGATTATATCATTGACTCTGTTATCCACTTTGCGGGGTTTAAAGCGGTTGGTGAAAGCGTAGATAAGCCGATTGAGTATTACCATAATAATGTCCATGGAACATTGGTTTTGTGTGATGCGATGCAAGAGGCTGGGGTAAAGAAACTGATATTCAGTCTATCTGCTACGGTTTATGGTGAAGATGCCCTGATCCCTTATATGGAATTTATGCCCCGTGGTAATACCTCTAATCCCTATGGTACTTCCAAAGCTATGGTAGAGCAGATTCTTGAAGATCTCTCTGTTTCTGATCCTGAATGGTCTATTGCCTTACTCAGATACTTCAATCCAATAGGCTCTCACCCTTCGAGTTTGATAGGTGAAGATCCAAAGGGTATCCCAAATAACTTGATGCCTTTTATTCGTCAGGTTGCTGTGGGTAAGTGTGAAGAGTTATCTATTTTCGGCAATGATTATCCAACTAACGATGAGACCTGTGAACGAGACTATCTCCATGTGATGGGTCTTGCTGATGGGCACCTCGGAGCTATGCAGTGCCTTAATAGAACTGGCGTACACATATACAACCTTGGTACGGGCAAGGGGCTTTCCGTATTGGAGATGGTTAACGCGTTCAAGAATGTTACAGTTGTTGATGTTCCTTATTGCTTTGCGCCTAGGCGGAAGGGAGATCTTCCCGCTTTCTGGGCCGATACTAGTAAAGCTGAGAGAGCTGGGCTGGGCAGCAACGAGAACACTGGATGAGATGATGGCTGATACATGGCGCTGGCAGTCCCCAAACCCTAATGGTTACTAGTAAATATAGCAGTACTTGTTTCCATGCTAAACTGTTTTGATTTAGACGTGCTTGTTGATGATCTTAGTCATACTATGCGGTGGTAGCGGTGCAAGGCTATGGCTGCTTTAACGTTCTCAATATCCTAAACAGCTTCTGAATCTATTTTTAGAAAGCTCTCTCCTCGGTTTCACTATCGAGCGTTCTACAAAATCTTATCATTGTTATTTTGTGGCTAACGAGGAACATCGTTTCTTGGTGGCTGAACAAAAGCGCGGCTCTGACGTCAATGGAAAAATTCTTCTGGAACCTGTAGGCAGAAATACTGCTCCAGCTATTGCCATTGCTGCTTTGCTTGCTATTGCCGATGGTCTAGAAAGTGAAACTATGGTGGTTATGCCGTCTGATCATCTTATTGAAGATATCAATGTGTTTCATGAGGCAATTAAAACGGCAGAAGGCTATGCTAGAGATGGTTTAATTGTGATCCTAGGGGTTACACCAACCCGGCCAGAAACTGGGTATGGATACATCAAGGCCGGTAAGCCGGTTTTTGGTTCCGTAGATGTGTTGTGAGTTGAGAAGTTTTCAGAAAAGCCTGATCAAGTTACGGCTGAAGCTTATGTTCGAACTAGTCATTTCTATTGGAATAGTGGTATCTATATTCTTATCCCTGCTACTTACCTGGCTCAGTTGATAAAGCATGCACCTTATGTGTATTTAAAGGCTGTTGAGGCATTTGAGGGTTTAAAAGTGGATGGTGATTTTATCAGAGTTTTGCCTTCCGCTTTCGAGCAAATTCCTTCTATATCTATTGATCATGCCCTGATGGAGCCTTTGTGTAAAAACTCCAATGAGGCTGCTGTTGTTATTCCTTATCATTCAAGTTGGTCTGATTTGGGGACCTGGAACTCTCTTTGGGAGGTTGCTGAAAAGGATGAGGCAGGTAATGCAGTGCAGGGTGATGTATTCTGCATGGCGTTAAAAACAGCTTACTTCACTCTTCAGGCAGGCTTATTTCAGCAGTCGAGGTAGAGGGATTGGTTCTGGTCGAAACTCAGGATGCTGTGCTTATCGCTGATAAAAATAATGTTCAGGATGTTAAAAATATCGTTCAGCGGCTAGAAGCGTAAAGCCGATTTGAGTATCTTCATCATCGTGAGGTATACCGCCCCTGGGGTAAGTATGATCTGATCGGTGTAGGTTAGGGTTATCAGGTAAAGCAAATTACAGTGTCGCCAAGTGTATCATTTTCGCTGCTAAAGCATAGCTAAAGAGCAGAACATTGGATTGTGGTTAAAGGCTGTGCTGAGGTTTTAAAAGGTGATTCATCTTTCCTTGTCAGGGAGAATGCATCTACTTACATACCTATTGGAGAGATCCATTCTCTCAAAAAACCAACTGTGGAAGAGCTTGTGATTATTGAGGTTCAATCAGGTTCATATCTTGGCTCGATGATATCGAGCGCTTTGATGATCTTTATGGGCGTGATTAAGATATAGTTTGGAGTGATATTTCTTAAAGGCTGGTCCCTAAAGGGAAAAGAAAGAACCTCTCCTACAAATACTAATAACAAGGATGTTATATGGCAAAAATTACTCATCATGGAGCGATTAAGGGTGAAGCCGGTTCCTGTCATCAGTTATTTGATAATGAAGAAAGCCCTATTCTAATTGATTGTGGATTATTCCAAGGGGGTGAGCTTAATTCTGAAGCTGAACATTTCCTGCGTATTGAATTTCCAATAGATAGGATTAAAGCCCTTGTTGTTATTCATTGTCATATCGATCATGTGGACCGATTACCTTACCTTTTAGTCGCTGGCTTTGATAAACTTATTTTTGCTACTGCTACTGCTACTGCTACGAAAGTACTTCCTCTTGTGATAGAGGGTGCTCTAAAAGTCGGTTTTACTTGGGATAAGCGGCTCATAGAGCAGGTCTTGGGTCTACTTAGATCTCTCATTGTACCTGTCGAGTATAACGAATGGGTTCAGATTCCCGGCTTTAATGCTGAAGCTCTTCGTTTTCAGGTTGCAGGTCATATTTTGGGCTCTGCTTTTATTGAGGTTGAGCTTTCTACTGAGCGAGTTGTGTTTTCAGTTGATATTGGGGCTTCTCACTCTCCTTTGTTGCCACCGCCAAAGTCTCTGGAAACCCTTGACGTGTTAGTTCTTGAAAGTACTTATGGGGATAAATTGCATGAAGCTAGACAGGATAGAAGCACACGCTTGAGAGGAGTGATAGAAAATTGTCTAAGTAATACCTGTACGGTTTTAATTCCTGCATTCAGTATAGGGTGCACTCAGGAATTACTATATGAACTTGAGTCTATTATCCATGAGGTGGGTGGTGACTGGTCGGCATCCGCTATCTTTTGAGCAGTTGATTACTATTCATAGTCATGAAGAGCATCAGCGGTTGGTTAAGTACTTAAAGGCTTTGGGTAGGCTTGCCATTGTCATTGCCGCCAGTGGTATGTGTGCGGGTGGGCGGATAGTCAACTACCTAAAAGCTTTGCTGACTGATCCGAAAACTGATGTGTTGTTTGTTGGCTATCAGGCCAAAGGTACGCCGGGCAGGGATATTCAGAAGTATGGGCCTCAGGGTTGCTATGTTTTTTTGGATAATCGGAGAATTGATATTAAAGCTGGGGTTTATACCATCAGTGGCTATTCCGCCCATGTTGATCAGCAGGATCTGGTTAATTTCGTCTCTGGTATGGGGGAAATGCCTTAAGAAATACGTATTGTTCATGGGGATGATAAGGCTAAGGAAGTATTAAAGGGTGATTTATTAGAGATTGTGCCTGACGCTAAGGTTTGGGGGGCTGAGGGGTAAGGTAGTTATAATCGCGACGGGGAGTAGCTCCCACTGGGAGTAATTGGTAGTAGGTGCGTCTCGCGGCGAAAGAAAGAGGAGGAGGGGATAAAAGGGAATTCATTAAGACTACGAAAAGGCCGGTATTCTGAAACTGGTCGAATCTATTTAGTTACTTTTGTTACTTGCAAGCGCAGAGTGATTTTCACCGAATTTGATGATACTAGATTAATGGTGAAAGTATTAAAACGTGAAATTGAATAAGCTAAGATGTTTTGCTTTGTTGTGATGCCAGATCATGTCCTTTAGCTTCTGCAACAGGGAGATGCTTCGCTGAGTAAAACGGTGCAGCGGGTTAAATCTATTTATTCTAGATATACGAACAGAAAGTTTGGGCACAATGGCAGTGAGGCGATTTGGTAAGATGGCTTTTATGATCATGCACTAATAAAGGATGAGGGATTAGTTAATTTTGCTAGGTATGGGGTATTGAATCCGCTAAGAGCTGGTATAGCGTCAAAAATTGGTAATTATTCTCACTGGAATGCTGTCTGGGTGAATATTTAATAATTGGGGGACCTTTAGCAGGTATTTGCCCCCGAAGGGGGGGAAGGGTACCGACATCCTTGTCGGCTCCTTATCTTCCCTGATCAAATAGCAGATGCCTTCATCCTTGAAGGCCTAGATCTTCCTTGACCCCTCTGCTGTTAAACATATTAAGTTCAGAATTAGCGTAAATATATAAGAAAAATTCCTAATTTGATTTGCCTTGCTAAGGTGTTGTTTTTTGCCTTTGTTCGGATGGTTTAAACTCTTTAGTACTTTGCGTCCTTGATATGCGTGGATACAATTACTTTGATTTTTAAACCAATGGGTAGGTTTTAAGCGTGTATAGATATTTTTCAGCTTTTCTTCTGTTTTTTTCGACTTCTGTCTTTGCTGTTGAGTATTTGGTTGTAACTAACGATAGAGTGAGAGTACCTGAACAACCTGGGTTGCAAGGCAGAAGTATGCTGATGCTCAATAAAGGGCATCTGGTTATTAAATTAGAAGAAAAAGCGGATTGGACTCGAATTTATCTTATAGGTAAAGAGAAGCTAATAGGTAAGACTGAGGGTTTTATGCATAGCTCGTTTTTAAAAGAGGAGCGTAAAGTCATGGAGCAGTCACTCCCTGAAGAACTTAGAATAGATATGGTGGCTGCTGATTTAGCCTGTGAAAAAATAATGGGGGCTGAATTAATGCAGGGGTGCAGATCTACGTCTGCAGTACAAATTTCATAAAGCGGCTCAATTAAGTAGTATTAAGGTTAATTTTAATGCAGAGTTGGTAGCTAAATCCCGAAGTGGGGAGTTAATTCCTATACCTGTTAATCAAACGCTTGAGCATTCAGTTAATCAAACCATAGGCGATTTTTCCATGCATATTATTATGAAGGCTGATGCTTCTTATCAGTTAGAGAAGGTGGGCTTAGAGGGGGCGCTGTAGGCTTTTTGGGCTCAGTAATTGATATCTTGTTTCATGTTAGGTGTAAGTGAATAAGGTCTGTTTTGAGCTTAGGGTTATCTAATGGGTATAATTGCGACGCTCTTAGGTGGCGTTTTGGTAGGAGGTGTGCCTTTGTGCCCTTGGGTGCTCGCGGCGAAACACTGAAACAATCGCGACGGGGCGTCGCTCCCACATCGAACCATCTTGCTTGTTAAGTAAAGTTTTGTGGTGGTTACTGCTCTTTAGTTTTCCGAGAAATCTTCGACGCTACAAGGCAAACTATAATCGCAATAACTACGCCTACCGCATTTGCATACGCGTCTTCAATAGAAAAGTGACGTGATGGTTGAAGAGCGCCTTGAAGGTGCTCAAGCAGCCCTGCCAGTAAAAACCAGCTGCTCCAGTAGATCCAGCTAGAGATCTTGTATAGAGCTAGCCTTCCCATAAATGAAACACTAAAGAATGCTATGAAGTGTCCTGCCTTATCCGAATTTTCAAAGATCCTTTCAGGTGGCGAAGGGCGGAATATACCATAGGCCAGTGCAGCTAAGGCTAGAAGGAAAATTACCCAGATCATAGTCTTATATTTTTGGATAAAAGTGTTGTTCAATTGTTTTCTCAGTTTTAAATAGTTGCGTGGCGATATTAATCTCTAGGTCAGGATAAGTTGTTCGCGACAGGTTGCTCCTACTCATAGATATTGGTAGTAGGTGAGATCTAGCGTCCGACGCCATAGTAGGTGAAGCCAAGGTTCTCTAGCATCTTTTTATCAAAAATGTTCCTGCCATCAATGATTAGAGGATGATTCATTGAGCTTAATATCTCGTTGTAGTCAGGGGACCAGTATTCAGGCCAATCAGTTAGTAATAAGAGCCCGTCGCTGCCTCTAAGGGCTTCATAGCTGTTCTCAAAGTACAGAAGTTGTTCTTGTTCGCCGAAATGCTCAAGGATATTGTTCATTGCTTCAGGGTCGTGCATTTGAACCTTACAGCCTTGCGCGAGCAATGTATCGATTACTTTTAAGCTGGGAGCATTATCGATACTGGCGGTACCTGATTTAAATGAAAGCCCCCAAATGGTTACCGTTTTGTCTCTAAGGTCACAAGAGTAGTGGCGCCATAATTTTCGGAATGGCTGCTCTTTTTGCTTTTCGTTCTCAATTAGTACTGTATCCAGCAGTTTTGAGTTTCTTGCTTCCGTCATTAATTCTGACAGTGCTTCAATATACTGTTGGAAATGCAGGCCACCGAAACCACAGCCTGGGTGAAGGTAGTGTGGCCCAATACGTGGGTCTGTGATCATTGCTTCTCGAATAACTTCAATATCAACCTCTAGCTGATCGGCTAGGTTTGCTAATTCGTTTATATAGCCGAGTCGGAGCGCAAGCATTCCTGTATTGGCAAACTTTGTGAATTCAGCCTCTTTAGACGACATGATCATCCATTGTTTGACGGCTTGGCTAAATGGCCGCATGAGGGCTTTGATATTGAGTATAGCCCAGTCGTTAGTACAGCCTAAGATGATGGTTTGTGGCCATTTGTAATCCTGTAGGGCTGAGCCTTCGGATAGCATGTCAGGTATATAGCAAATAACCTGATTGTTATTTTCGTCTAACTGACTTTGTAATTTGTCTGAGCTGCCAACACCAAAATTGGATTGGTTGATGATCAATGCGTTTGATGAATGATGCTGACTGATGTGACTGATAAGTCGTTCGGCGGTTTTAAACTGGTTAGGGTTTAATGCCAAAATATGGTTTGAAGCATGTTCTATGCCTTCAGCTCGTGATCCAATGATGAGTCGGCCATTAGATTGAGCATCCAGAATTAACTGTTCAAGTCCTGGCTCATTGCTAACCTTGAACTCCAGATCTTGCTCGTTAGGCACTTCGTGGTCATTGGTAACTAAGAGAATATGGTTGCCGCTTTCAGCTAGTGCAGCGGCTGCAGTCCATGCAAGGAGTTCGTTACCCCAAATGGTAATCTTCATTTAGCTTCTCCTTTGGCTGCAATTCTGTTTATTAAGCCGTCGGTTGAACTGTCGAATTTAGGTGTTACGTTGTTTGTATCGAAGGCGCTAAGCAAGGACGTGGCTACTTTTTTGCCTAGTTCTACGCCCCATTGATCAAACGGATTAATATTCCAGATAACAGACTGCACAAAAACTTTATGTTCGTAGAGAGCAATTAGCTGTCCAAAAGAAAATGGAGTAAGTTCATCTAACATGATTGTTGTGCATGGCTGATTGCCTTTGTAGCGCTTGTAGGCCGGAGCATCTTCAGCTCCTTCGAGAACGGAATCGCCTAACGCTAAAATTCTAGATTGGGCTAGACAGTTTGCTAAATTTAGCTGATGTTGATGTTGGAGTTCCGAATTGTCAGTGTCATGATACCTTCTAGCTGCAACGATAAAATCACACATTACTGCTTCTGTGCCTTGATGAAGCAATTGATAAAAAGCATGCTGAGCATTGGTTCCAACTTCACCCCATAATATAGGGCAGGTCTTATAGTTTACGGCATTGCCTTGTCGATCAACGGATTTACCATTGCTCTCCATTTCAAGTTGCTCAAGATAGGCTGGTATATGGCTTAGTCTACCGTCATACGGAAGGATCGCGTGAGCATTTATGTTCTGAAAGTTGATGTTCCAGATGCCTGTCATAGCAAGAAGAACGGGTAGATTTACCTCTAGTGGTGTTGTTTTGAAATGTTCGTCCATTTCATGTGCACCAGCAAGTAGATCTTTGAATCCGGCCATACCGAGTTTTAATGCGATTGGCAGTCCAATAGTGGACCACATTGAATATCGTCCGCCAGTCCAATCCCAAAATTCAAGTTGATTGCTTTTAGGGATGCCCCATTCCACGACTTTATCAGGGTTGGCTGAAACGCCGATGAAATGACGGGATACAAGCGTTTCTTCACTGCCAGCGTAGCTTGATTTCTTTAGCCACTCTTTAGCTGTTTGAGCGTTGGCTAGGGTATCTATTGTAGTGAATGATTTCGACGAAATAATGAATAGCGTTCTGGCTGGATTTAATTCGTCGAGTAGATCGGCCATCTGGCTGCCGTCCATTGAGGATACAAAATGGACCTTTATTTTACGCGCGATGTTTGGAGTGTTTTCTGACAAGGCTTTACATGCCATTAAGGGGCCTAGGTCTGACCCTCCCACGCCAATATTTACCACGGTATCTATCGAGTGTCCCGTGTAACCGCGCCATTGGCCTGAGTGAATTCGAGTTACAAGTTGCTCCATTCTTTCTAGGTTGTCGTGGACTTTATCAATGATGTTAGTCCCTGATAGATCTAGAGAGTAATGGGCGGGAGATCTCAAAGCTGTGTGTAAGGCTGGTCTGTCTTCAGAATCATTTACATGATCTCCTTTGAACAGCTTTGCAATCCATTTGGAAAGCTGTTTTTCCTCAGCGAGTTTTATCAATAGAGAGATCGTCTCGCTTGTGATTCTTTGCTTTGATAAATCGAGGAGCAGATGTTTCTGTTCAAAGGTGAGGTGTTGGAAGCGATCAGAGTCCTGTTGGAATAGAGTGCTTATATGTGATTGAGACATATAATAAGCATGGGATTGTAGGTCCTTCCATGCTATTGATTCAGTTGATGGCATCAGGTGTTCCTTATTGGAGCTAATCGCTAGATTCAGTATTTTACCTGTACTTTTTATGCAGGGTAAAATCCTTCCTTGGATATCTCTGATACAGCTAGAGGTATCTTTTTGTGAATGTGTGCCCAAAGGCATAGCATAGCTGCATATTCCTTTGGAGTACGGCACGCTTTAATCGCGACGGGGCGTCGCTTCCACACGGGATTGTGGTAAGAGGCGCGCTTTTATGCTCTAGTTTCTTTATATACCAAGCTCTTTGATAAATGTTTTTAAGCTGTTGGCGGTTTCTTCGTGTTGAAGACCATAAATAACATTCGCTTGTAGGTAACCGGCTTTGTTACCACAATCGTAAGTTTTTCCGCTCATATGGAATGCTTGTAGGTTACCTTCATTTAGGTAGTCGGCAATGGCATCTGTAAGTTGGATTTCTCCGCCGGCGCCAGGTTTTGTGTCCTTGAGTAGTTCCATTATGCGCGCTGGTAAAATGTAGCGGCCGTTAATTGTTAGGTTTGACGGGGCTTCATCTACAGGTGGTTTTTCAATCATGCGAGAAATATTTGCAGATTGCCCAGTAGAAATTTCAACACCAGAACAATCAACTACTCCGTATCGATCTACATGTTCCATTGGTACAGGTTCTACCATGATTTGGCCGCAGCCAGTGCTTTGATAATTATCTACCATTGCTGATAGGTCTGTTTGTGGTAAACCGTGGCAATTAATTAGCATATCTGGAAGTAAAACTGCAAAGTCTTCACTTCCGATAATTGGTGCAGCGCAAAGAACAGCGTGGCCTAATCCAAGCGCTTTGTCTTGGCGTACTGCGCTGATGGATACATCGGATGGAAGGATGTCCTTTACCGATTCTAGAATGGCTGTTTTGCCTTTTCGTTCTAATTCGGTTTCTAGTTCGTAATGACAATCAAAGTGGTCTTCTATAGATGCTTTGCCTGATCGTGTAACTAAAACAATGTCTTTAATTCCTGCGGCTACAGCTTCTTCTATGACGTGCTGTATCACAGGTTTGTCTACAACAGGCATCATCTCTTTTGGAATCGCTTTACTTGCAGGAAGTACCCGAGTGCCTAAGCCAGCTACAGGTATTACCGCTTTGGTTATATTTTTTGTCATAGAAAAAAAGATCCTTTTGTCTGAACGCCATTCTTAATCACATAATAACATGCTTGTGCGCTATGGTTGTTAAGAGAGTGAAGTGATTTTTGTCTTTAGATAAAGCTCTGGTTTGATTGACTTGATGGTGAAGTTTTTCTAATAAGATTTAGTGTTAGTATGCTCGGTCTAATTATGTTGTAGAGTTAAATATGGATCTGATTGAGCCTTTTCTTAAAGTGTTTCTTCTTATTTTTCTTGCTGAATTCGGTGATAAAAGTCAGTTGGTTTGCATGACTTTGTCGGCTAGATATAAGCCTGTTCCGGTTTTAATTGGCGCGGTGGCTGCGTTTTCAGTATTGAACCTATTGGCCGTTTTGTTTGGCGCAACCATTAGTGTTTATCTGCCTCAGGCTGCAATCTTTGCGCTGGTCGGAACGCTGTTTTTGGTCTTTGGTGTTCAGTCCTTACGTGTTGAAGATGATGAAGAGGAGGGGGAGCTTAATATTGGTAGGCATCTGCTTCTGTCTGTATTTGTATTGATATTTCTAGCTGAATTGGGTGATAAAACGCAGTTATCTATAGCGGGACTATCTGCTGTAGAGAATGCATGGATTGTTTGGCTTTCGGGAACATCTGCGTTGTTGGTGACGACGTTGCTGGGAGTTTGGTTGGGGCAATTCTTACTTCAACGACTGTCTGTTATTTGGATTCATCGGGCAGCCGGTGTTTTATTTATTGGTTTTGCTTTAGTTGCTTTTTGGCAGTTAGCACAATTGGTGATGTAGATATGATCCAGGGTTTTCTTATTTTGTTGGTATGTCAGTTGGTTGGGGAGCTCATCGTTACGGCTGCAATTGTTCCTATTCCTGGCTCAGTGGTTGGCATGGTTTTGTTGCTGGTAGGGTTGATTATTCGAGGTGAGGTGCCAGAAGGGCTGCGTGTAACAGCTGAGGGGTTGCTGAAAGTGCTGCCATTGCTTTTAGTGCCAGCAGGTGTGGGGTTGATGAACTATTTTGGAGTGCTTTCCGATTATTGGCTGGAGCTGATGGTATCGTTATTTGTAAGTACTTTGATAACCATGTTTGTTGTGGCTTTTTTGTTGAAGGTGCTCTCGAAAGAAAAGGCGAGTGCTAAGCAGGATTTAGGAGATGACGATGCTTGAATTGTGGTCTCATTTTCAAGTATTTCCAGTGCTATGGCTTGTCTTGACGCTAGTAGTTTTTTTATGTGCGTCCTGGATAAATGCAAAAGCAGGAAAAACTCCGTTTTTACATCCTGTATTGGTATCGCTCTCTCTGATTATTGTTGTTCTAAAGCTAACTGAAACGGACTATGCGACCTATATGCAGGGTGGGCAGTATATTCACTTACTATTAGGTCCTGCTGTGGTGGCGTTGGCGGTGCCCTTATATGACAACCTAGCGACTGTTAAGCGGTTGCTGGTGCCTCTACTGGTAGGTTGTGTTGTAGGAGTTGTTGTAGCCGCGAGTTCAGCAATTCTCATCGGTGTAGCTTTTGGGTTGAGTGATGAGTTGCTATTAACCTTGGCACCTAAATCGGTTACTTCTCCAATCGCAATTGCGGTAGCTGAAAAAATGGGCGGTTTTCCTTCTTTGGCTGCCGGACTTGTTCTCATTACAGGTGCTATGGGCTGCTTGATCGCGCCGTTTGTTTATCGTCTGCTAGGTATTAAAGATGAGTCTGTAAAAGGCTTTGTTTTAGGTGTTGGTGCTCATGCGATGGGTACTGCATTTGCTTTTGAGTACGGGATGGTTGCAGGTGCATTCGGTGGCTTGGCTATGGGTATGACTGGGGCTTTTACTGCGTTTATGCTACCGGTTTTGGTGCCTTTGTTGGGGTTGTAGTTGCAAGAGTATCTTATCGCGGCAAGATGCCGCTCCTACAAAGAAAGTTTTATTGTAGGAGGTGCATCCTGCACCGAAATTTATTTAGTCTAGAAACCTATCCTACGATACAGCCTAAAAATGAGCATCTCTGGGAGTCGTATCTGCGCTGAAAAAACCTTTCTAGCTGTATTGTACTTTATCCACTGAATTGAAATGTTTCCTAGTAACACCCCTCCTTATGTTGCATTTGCTAAATGATGCTTTCGCCGGTAAAGTTCGCGCAGGTTAAAAAGTAGATCAAATTGGCAAATCTCATGACTCCATTAGAAAGATACAAGCAAGACCTCAAGCGCGATGATTTCTCTTATGATCCAGCCCAAGAGATGGCTGTTGAGCATCTTCAGCGTTTATATGACGATCTTGTAGCGGTTAAGGCAGAAGAGCCTAAAGTCGGTTTAATGGGGCGCTTGAAGAGTAAGCTGAAAAAGCCGGAGCCGAAAGAGCCGGTAAAAGGCTTGTACTTCTGGGGTGGTGTAGGTCGTGGTAAGACTTACCTGATGGATACTTTTTACGACAGTCTTCCGTTCGAACAGAAGATGCGTACCCACTTCCACCGTTTTATGCAGCGTGTACATGCCGAGCTAAAAGAGCTTGACGGTACTCCTAATCCGCTGGTGGAGATTGGTAAGAAATACGCGCAAGAAGCACGAATTATCTGTTTTGATGAGTTCTTTGTTACGGATATAACTGACGCCATGATTTTGGGCGGCTTGTTGCAAGAACTATTCAAGAACGGTGTGGCTCTAGTGGCGACATCCAATATTGTACCTGATGGGCTATATAAAGATGGTTTGCAGCGTGCTCGCTTCTTGCCAGCGATCGATATGCTGAATCGTTATACTGAAGTTGTGAATGTTGATGGTGGCGTAGACTATCGTTTACGTGCTTTAGAGCAGGCAGAGCTTTACCACTATCCGTTAGATGCTGAAGCAGATAAGAGTTTAAACCGCAGTTTTGAAAGTCTTGCGCCAGATCTAGAAGAGGTGGTTGAAGCCGAGGTTCTGGATATTAATGGTCGTGATATGCAAACTCGCCGCTGTTGTGAAGACGTGGTGTGGTTTGACTTTAAAGAGCTTTGCGAAGGTCCTCGCTCTCAGAATGACTACATTGAACTGGGCAAAATATTCCATGCTGTGATGGTGGGTAATGTGCCGCAGCTGGGTCGCTCCAATGATGATGCCGCTCGTCGCTTCATCAACATGGTCGATGAATTCTATGATAGTGGCGTTAAGTTGATTATCAGTGCTGAAAAGCCAATTCATGAGATTTATTCAGAAGGGCGTTTGGAATTCGAAATTGAGCGAACTCAAAGTCGTTTACTTGAGATGCAGTCTCATGAATATCTAGCGCGTGAGCATAGAGCATAGGCTTTGTGTAATTATCAAAAAAAGCACCTTAGGGTGCTTTTTTTCGCGGCAAGATGCCGCTCCCACAGGTTGTTTGTATTGTTGACGGGCAGGGCATGACAACGCTCAACAATGTTGAATTTTGAACTTGTAGGAGACGCTTCTAGTGTCGAATGTTTGAGGTTTTATTTAGATTTTAACTTGCGGGCAATGGTGTTGATATATATAATGCGCGCTCCCAAGTTTAGGCTTGCTTAAATTTTGGGCAGAAGAGAGTTGTTCTAATCAATTTGGAGCAACAAATAATTATAAGTCAGATCGGGCGATTTTATTAATAAAATCAACGAGATCTGAGTAAAGTTGAAAGGCTATACAGATGAAAACATTCGTCGCTAAGCCAGCCGAAGTAAAACGCGACTGGTACGTTGTTGACGCAGAAGGTAAAACTCTGGGTCGTCTGGCTACTGAAATTGCACGTCGTCTACGTGGTAAGCATAAGCCAGAATACACTCCACACGTTGATACTGGTGACTACATCGTAGTTGTTAACGCTGAAAAAGTAGGCGTTACTGGTAACAAGCGTAAAGATAAAACTTACTACCACCACACTGGTTTCCCAGGTGGCTTGAAAGAAGCTTCTTTCGAGAAGATGGTAGAAACTTTCCCTGAGCGCACTATCGAGCTTGCTGTTAAAGGCATGCTACCAAAAGGTCCACTAGGTCGCGCTATGTATGCGAAGCTGAAAGTTTACGCTGGTGCAGAACATCCGCATCAGGCTCAGCAGCCTAAAGAACTTAACGTTTAAGGGGAAGGATAATCATGTCTACTACACAGTATTACGGTACAGGTCGTCGTAAAACTTCTACAGCACGTGTTTTCCTGCGTCCAGGTACAGGTGCTATCACTATCAACAACCGCACTATCGAAGAATACTTCGGTCGTGAAACTGCACGCATGATCGTTCGTCAGCCTCTAGAGCTTACTAACAATCTTGAAGCGTTCGACGTTGTTGTTACTGTTAAAGGCGGCGGCGGCTTCGGTCAAGCTGGCGCTATCCGTCACGGTATCACTCGTGCACTAATGGAATTTGATGAAACGCTTCGTCCAGCTCTACGTGAAGCAGGTTACGTTACTCGTGACGCTCGTATGGTTGAACGTAAGAAAGTTGGTCTACGTAAAGCACGTAAGAAGCCACAGTTCTCCAAGCGTTAATTCAACGTCTTTTTCGAAAGATTTTGGATTCAGAAAAAGCGCCTGCCCCTTTGTCGGGGCGGGCGTTTTTTTTGCACTGCGTTATATCAATACATTGGCCTAAAGTACGGCGAAAAATAAGTAATTCACCTTGTAAGAAAGGGGTAATTTCTTTACTATTTGGGCCATTTTTAAGATACAGATTTCCGTAGCTATAAAATTCTTAGCGGCCAGAGTATTTTTGCACCTGCAGAGATATAAAATAAGGTCGATTGAGGGGAGATAACTTAATGAGCAATGATGGCGTGAATAAGGGTCGGCGCCGTCTCCTAATCGGTGCTACATCCGCAGTTGGTGCGGTTGGTGCTGTAGGAGCAGCTGTCCCATTCGTAGCTTCCTGGACGCCGAGTGCGAAGGCAAGAACTGCCGGCGCACCAGTCAAGGTGGATGTAAGTAAACTGGAACCGGGTCAGCAGGTGATTGCTAGCTGGCGTGGTAAGCCTGTGTGGATCGTTCGTCGTGGCGAAGAAGCATTGGCTAATCTGGCTAAGCTAGATAGCAACTTGCAGGATCCAAAATCGGATAACCCTGCACAGCAGCCTGATTACATTCCAAAAACTCCTGCGCGTTCTCTACGTGAAGATATCGCTGTATTGGTAGGTATTTGTACTCACCTAGGTTGTTCTCCAACTTATCTTCCTGAAGTAGGTGTTACATCTGGTCAGGGTGAAGATTGGGTTGGTGGTTATTACTGCCCATGTCACGGTTCACGTTTTGACCTTTCTGGTCGTGTAATGAACGGTTCCCCGGCTCCAAGTAACCTTGTGATCCCGCCTCATCACTATGAGAGCGAAAATGTGATCATCGTAGGTATTGATCAGGAGACTGCATAATGGCTGGTTCTCGTAACAAAGGTAACCCGGGTATCATGGGTTGGATTGATGATCGTTTCCCAGCTACAGCTATGTGGGAAGATCACCTATCTAAATACTACGCTCCAAAGAACTTTAACTTCTGGTACTTCTTTGGTTCATTGGCGCTTCTAGTGCTTGTTAACCAGATCCTAACGGGTATCTGGCTAACTATGTCTTACAACCCTTCTGCGGAAGGTGCGTTTGATTCTATCGAATACATCATGCGTGATGTTGAATACGGCTGGTTGCTGCGCTATATGCACTCTACCGGTGCGTCTGCATTCTTCGTAGTTGTTTACCTGCACATGCTTCGTGGCATGATGTACGGTTCTTACCGTAAGCCTCGTGAACTTGTATGGCTATTTGGTATGACAATCTACCTAGCGCTTATGGCTGAAGCCTTCATGGGCTACCTATTGCCATGGGGTCAGATGTCTTACTGGGGTGCACAGGTAATCGTATCTCTATTCGCTGCTGTACCATATGTTGGTCCAGAACTAGCTGAATGGATCCGTGGTGACTACCTGATCTCTGGTATTACTCTAAACCGTTTCTTCTCTCTGCACGTAATTGCTCTACCAATCGTTCTTTTGGCATTGGTTGTTCTGCACATTATCGCGCTACACGAAGTGGGTTCTAACAACCCAGACGGTATCGAAATTAAAGATAACAAAGATGAGAACGGTGTACCTGTTGACGGTATCCCATTCCACCCTTACTACTCTGTTAAAGACATTGTAGGTGTGGTTGTGTTCCTATTTGTTTTCTGTGCAGTAGTCTTCTTCTTCCCAGAAGGTGGTGGCTACTTCATTGAAGCGCCAAACTTTGAGCCAGCTAACCCGCTGAAAACACCTGAGCATATCGCGCCTGTATGGTACTTCACGCCATTCTACGCAATGCTACGTGCTATCCCACCAATCCTAGGTTCTCAGTTCCCAGGTGTTGTTGTGATGGGTGCAGCGATTGCTATCTTGTTTGTGCTTCCTTGGTTGGACCGTAGCCCAGTTAAATCTATCCGTTACAAAGGTTGGATGAGTAAACTGTGGTTGGTTATCTTCTGTGTAAGCTTCGTAATCCTGGGTTACTTGGGTGTGGTTGCATCTACTCCAGGTCGTACGCTAGCGGCTCAGATCTGTACTGCGCTTTACTTCGCATACTTCTTCCTGATGCCGTTCTACACCAAGATGGAAAAAACTAAACCGGTTCCAGAAAGGGTTACAGGCTAATGAAAAAGTTTCTTATTGCATTAGTAATGGCGGCGCTGCCGATGGCTGCAAGCGCTGCTGGTGGTGCTAAAGGCCACCTTGATGAGATGGATGTAGATCTACATAACCAAGCATCTTTGCAGCGTGGTATGCAAACGTTTGTAAACTACTGCTTGGGCTGTCACTCTGCTGAATATCAGCGTTATGAGCGTGCTGCACTAGATCTAGGCATGAATCCAGAGCTTGTTGCTGAGCACTTGATCTTTGGTGATCACAAAGTGGGTGAGCAGATGACTATCTCTATGGATAAAGGCGATGCTGGTAAGTGGTTTGGTAACCCTCCACCAGATCTTACGCTAGAAGCGCGTCTTCGTGGTCCAGATTGGTTGTACACTTACCTACGTAGTTTCTATGCTGATGAGTCTCGTCCATGGGGCGTGAACAACGCAGTGTTCAAAGACGTTGGTATGCCGAACGTACTTGGCCCACTTCAGGGTGAAGTTGTTGCAAGCTGTTCTTGGGAAGAAATGAACGCTCATGGTTTGCGTGGTGAGGGTATTGATCCTCTAACTAACAAGCCGCTAACTAGCTGTACTTCTGTTAAGAAGGGCACTGGTGAGCTATCTCCAGAAGAGTTTGATGCGCTAGTATATGATCTAGTTAACTTCATGGTTTACATGGGTGAGCCATCTAAGTTGGATTCTCAGCGTATCGGTACTTACGTGTTGATCTTCTTGTTCCTATTCTTCTTCCTTGCGTATGCGCTGAAGAAAGAATTCTGGAGAGATGTACACTAATAGCTTTACGATATAATCGTGAGCTTTAAAACGCGGCCTCTTTTTTAAGGGGCCGCGTATCTGTTTCTAATAAGGGGTATTCTTAATGGGTGTTGTGGCAAAACGTTCTTCCATGTCCTTCTACTCTAATGGCGAGGACCAGTATAGCCATCGAGTTCGTATCGTCCTGGCAGAAAAGGGTGTTGCTGTAGAGATTCATGATTGTGATGAAGGTAATCTTCCTGAAGATCTAACTTCAATGAATCCGTACAATAGCCTGCCAACTTTGTTGGATCGCGATTTGGTTCTTTATGAGCCAAATGTGATGATGGAATATCTTGATGAGCGCTTCCCGCATCCTCCGCTATTGCCTGTTTATCCTGTAGCTCGTGCGGAAAGCCGACTATACATGTATCGCATCCAGCGTGACTGGTGTGATCTTGCGGATAAAATCATTGAAGCTGCGATGGCTGATGATGAAGATACAGCAGAAGAGGTTCGTAAAGAGCTACGTGATAGCTTGATTACGATTTCACCTATCTTTGCTGATAAGCCTTTCTTCATGAGTGAAGAGTTTACTTTGGTTGATTGCTGCCTAGCTCCACTATTGTGGCGTTTGCCGTTGTTGGGTATCGATCTTCCAGAAGATCAGTGCAAGCCTTTGGTTAAGTATATGGAGCGCTTATTTGAGCGTGAATCTTTCCAAATGAGCTTGTCAGAAGCAGAGCGTGAAATGCGCGATTAATTGTTTCGTAGTAAAGTTAAAAAAGGGATGATGTTTCATCCCTTTTTTTATGTCGTAATTTTGTTAAATGTTTGGATAAAGAAATGAAGCCGAGTCGCCCTTATCTTGTTAAAGCACTGTATGACTGGTTATTGGATTGTGATTTAACACCTCATCTTTTGGTAGATGCTACGCAGGATGATGTTACTGTTCCTACGCAGTTTATTGATGATGGCCAGATTGTTTTAAATATTAATCCATCAGCGGTTCGGGATTTTTATCTCGATGATCGAGCGCTGTCTTTTAATGCGCGTTTTTCAGGCCAGCCAATGGATATATATGTACCGATGGCGGCTATCTTAGCCATCTATGCACGTGAAAATGGGCAGGGTATGGGCTTTGGTGGTGAGCCAGGTGTTGACTGCTATACGCAGGAGTTGGCAATACTGGATAACGTAGAAGATATGGATGCGGATGAGCCTAAGGACGCTGAAAAGCCAGCAAAGTCAAAAAGGCCGTCATTAAAAGTTGTAAAGTAGTTGAGGGAAGTGGAAGGGTTGAACCTATAGAATTAAAGGTGCGTACTAAGGGTTAGTACGCACCGTGGCTCTTATCGATTAACGTATTCAAACACTTTTACAATTTTCTCTACGCCAGCGATATTTCTTACGATATTGATAGCATTCTCAGCTTCTTGAGGGCTTACAAGGCCCATAAGGTAAACCGTGCTGCTATCAGTTACTACCTTGATGCGAGATCCATCAACTGCTTCGTTTGTTAATAGCTCTGCTTTAACTTTTGTGGTTAGCCACGTGTCGTTAGTGCGAGCGATAGTGGATGAAACGCCAGAGATTTTTACTTCGTTATGAATCTTGCGTACTTTACGTACTTGGCTGACGATCTGTTCAGCTTCCTGTCTTGCGCTTTCTGCAGGTGCTTGGCCAGTTAACAGAACAACGCCGTTATAGCTTGTTACACTGATATTGGTCGCCTGCATCTGTTCTGAGCCCTTGGCAAGGTTAACCATGGATAGTGTTTCAATCACTTCATCGTCTATGTATGAACCAACGGTTCGATTGCCTGGGTCTTCCTGAATAGGACCTTCTCTTCCGGCACTTAGGATATCGGAACAGCCTGTAACTAATAGCGATAAGCTAATCCCTGCAATTAAACTAAATGTCTTTTTGTTGATCATGTTTATTCGCTTCCAAAAAGTTGGTAGTCAATTAAATCGCATAAAGAGTGCAAAACTAGTAACTGCGCATGGTGAACTAGCGAACTATCGTCGCTAGGTACGCATATCTCGATCTCTTCTGGGCTGAGAAGCGCTGTGATATCGCCACCATCAGAACCGTTCAGGACGATAACAGTCATTTCACGATCATGGGCGGCCTGTATTGCTTGTACAAGGCTGCTGGAGCGACCGTGAGGTGTTATCAGTAATAAAATGTCCCCAGGTTGGCCTAAGGCATGGATCTGTTTGGCTTGCGCGTCCATAAAGCCGCTATCTTCACAGATTGCGCTTAACGTAGCACCGTCTGAGTTAATATTGATTGCGGGTAGACCTGGACGCTCATGCCTAAATCTATTCATCAATAGTGCGGTGAAGTGTTGCCCTAAAGATGAGGAGGCTCCATTGGCACAGCAGAGAATCTTGTTCTCACTGACAAGGCAATGGAGTAAAAGTTCGCCAGCATGGGCAATTAGTGGGGTGTACTGCTCAATGGTGATTGCGTTGACTTCCATTGAGTTGTGAAACTGGCTGACAATGCGGTCTTCGAGTTCCATGCTGTCCTTAATCGTTTACCTTAAGTTCTGAAGGCATCTTTATACCACAGCGGCTCCGTTGGTGCTGCATCATATTCATAAGCAATGACATCAAATCGGCAATTATTGTTAGAAAATTGCGTTTTATGGCTCAAATAATGTTGTGCTGCTTTAATGATCTTTCGTTGTTTGGTGGTAGTAACTGAAGCTGCTGCACCGCCATACTTTTTTGAATTGCGGTAACGGACTTCGATAAAGACAAGTGTGCGACGATCTAACATGATTAGATCGATCTCGCCGAAGCGGCAATGATAATTGCGTTCGACTAGGGTGAGTTTGTTTTTTGAGAGGAATCTTTCGGCGTGTTTTTCGGCGTCCTTGCCGGTCTTGTTTCTGTCCATGAATATTATTTACTCAATAATTTGTGGGATACCATCTTTATATTGGGCCCAAGTTAGCGTTCTGAAAACAAGGCCGTTGTTATTAATGCTGAGTTGGCCTGTCTCGCCGTTGATCTGGGTGCCAGGAACCGCGCTTAATTGTTTTAGATAAGGATGAATGCGATAAGCATCAAGGCCTAGAGCGTATAAGCGACCAAAACGACTGTTTGTGTCATTTCGTTGCTGTGAAATAAGTACTTTGTCTTGGGATGGTGGTTTTAGGTTCCAAGGGGTGCCTAGGAAAGTAACGTTATTCAGGTCTTGGTCCTGAATAGGGTTGTTGCTACCGCTGAATACGTGTGAGGTGGCATAAATTGGCAGGTCGCCTGCAAAGTTAAACGCTAGCATAGTATTTAGCTGTCTAGCATCATTTGGTAGTGCAGTGAGGATAATCGCTTCCATATCGTGGCGACGATGTTCTTCAAATTCAATTTTATGGGTATAAACAACTTTTCTTACGTTCTTGTAGCGCTGTTTACTTTTATCTGTGGATAAAAATTGACTCACATGCTCAGAGAATTCGCTGATATCCCCAAAGTTACTAGAGTGGACAACCATGCCGCCCAGGCTTGTGTAGTGTTCTTCAAAAGCCTTGTTGATTTTTTCGCCCCAGCCACTGTTTGGTGTTAATACTGCGGCACGGCGTATGCCGTCTTTCCATGCGCGCTCTGCAATTTGAATGGCTTCATCTTCGGCTGAAAGGCCAAATTGATACATGCCTTCGCGAGCGGGTGAATCGGTGTAGTTTAGGGCGAGTACAGGCACTTGGATATGCTGATCGGCAGCCAAGGTTGTAACATAGTCTTTAGCTAAAGGCCCGATGATCATATCGACTTGTTGCTCATTAACGATTGAAGCCAGCTGAATCGGGGTATTTATCTTTTCAGAGTCCAGAAATAGCAGTTCTGGAGAGGTTTTGCCTGGTTGTTGGCTGCGTAGATGAGCCATCATAATGCCTTCTTTGATGGCGTTGGCAGGTTTGGCTAATTTGCCTTCAAGTGGCAATAGTACTGCTATTTTTTGAGCTGAGAATGTCTGTGCACCTAGTCCGCCAAGAGATTGAGGTGGTAGCTTTTGGGCTGGGTGAGATTCCCATAATACGGCCCAGTTATTCAGCGCTTGGTTTTGTGTGTCTAGTTGAGTGTTGACGCTTAGCTCGTAAGCTAGCTCTAGCCAGCCCTGCTCATGATAACTATTAGTTCCGCTACGAATAAGCTCGGAAAGCTGGATTGCTTCAATTTTAAGTAGGCTATTCCAGATTTGATCGTGCAGGATTTGCTTTGCTGCGTCCGTGTCGAGCAGTTGGCTTAATCTAATAAGTGCTTTAGCTTCACTAAAATGTTGCTGTTGTAGCTGGAATGCTTGGGCACGCAATTCGAGAATTTGAATCTCTTGCTCGGTTAGGAGTTTAAGATCCGACAAACCATTTAATCTGTCTAGCTGTTGCAGGGCTTGTTCAGGCTGGTTTTGTTCTAGTGAGGCTTCAGCTTGAAGTTTAGCGATCTCAAAGCGAAGAGATGGGGCTAGGAGGGCAACGTCTATTTGGCTTAGTACGGCAGCAGCTTCTTGCTTGCGGTCTAGGCTAAGTAAAATCTTCGCGGCGTCTGCTCGATACTGAGCAGATTTGATCGGTTTTGCAGAATTCGCTTTTTTAAGTAGGCTTTCTACTCGTTGTTGGTCTTGCTCAGCTGCAGTCAGCGTTGGTTTCGTGGATGTCGTACTAACTGAACAACCAGAAATAATTGTGCTGATTAAAATTGCTGAAAGAGACAGGCGCCACTGAAATTTCATATACTTCGCAACCCACGTTTTAAGATGGTATCTGTAATGTTAGAACCCGCACTGTACGTTGTAGCAACGCCAATAGGAAATCTGCAGGATATGACACCTCGCGCTATTGAGGTCTTGCAGCAAGTTGAGTTGATAGCTGCTGAGGACACACGTCATAGTGCCCGTTTGATGGCGCATTTTGGTATCAATACCCGCCTTGTTTCCGTCCATGAGCATAACGAACGCCAGCGAATTGAGACGATTGTACACCAGTTGCAATCTGGTGCCAGTGTTGCACTAATTTCTGATGCTGGAACGCCTCTAATTTCGGACCCTGGATATGTTGTAGTTCAGGGGGTTAGAGAGCAGGGTTTTAAAGTTGTGCCTGTTCCTGGCTGTGTGGCTTTTATTGCTGCGTTGTCTGCGGCGGGTTTGCCTACAGATCGATTTATCTTTGAGGGATTTTTGCCGCATAAATCGAGCGGGCGTAAGCAGCAGCTAAAGGGGTTGGTTGATGAAACGCGAACGCTGATCTTTTATGAATCTCCGCATCGTATTGTGGCCTCCCTGAAAGATATGCAGTCAGTCTTTGGTGGTGAGCGTGTTGTGGGTATTGCTCGTGAGCTAACTAAAACTTATGAAACGATCCATGTGGATAAGTTGGATGCTGTCATAGAGTGGATGGAGGCTGATTCCAATCAGCAGCGCGGTGAGTTTGTTGTTTTGGTTCACGGTATAGAAAATAAAGGCGCAGCTGAACTTGATGCTAAAGCTCTGGAGGTGCTGGATATTCTTCTTGCAGAGCTGCCAGCGAGTCAGGCGGCTTCTTTGGCTGCGAAAATTACCGGTTTGAAGAAAAAAGTGCTTTATCAGGCGGCTTTAGATCGCTAACTGATTTCGCTTTTGTTAGAATTCGCGCCGAGGAGTTTGCCAGGCAGTCGCTGCCTTCTTTGAAGGTGGAGGAAAGTCCGGGCTCCAAAGGGTAGAGTGCCAGATAACGTCTGGGCGGCGCGAGTCGACGGAAAGTGCAGCAGAAAATATACCGCCTAAGCATCCTCGGATGCCGGTAAGGTTGAAATGGTGCGGTAAGAGCGCACCGCGTGGGTGGTAACACTCCACGGCATGGTAAACCCCACTCGGAGCAAGACCAAATAGGGTTCCTATAGGCGTGACCCGCGCTGGAACCGGGTAGGTTGCTTGAGGTGCATAGTGATATGCATCCCAGATGAATGATTGTCCACGACAGAACCCGGCTTATCGGCAAACTCCTCATTATTCTTTCTTTTCAGGAAGAGCGGTGTCCACTGCTTTTCCTGTAAAGGTCTGATTCGCCTAATTCATTGTTTTATATGCAGTCTCTCGATGCTTTGTTTTTGAGAGCTTCTCTTTGTATGCATTTCTCTAATGTTTGATCTCTGATAACCGTCATTTACGGCGCTTTCAGCCTTGCTTTAGTTGGGGTTACTTTCTATAGTGTGCTCTAGTGGGATAAAGTGGGTAAAAGTGGGTTTTTCTGTAATTTAAGTGGGTTTTGAGAGCCGAAAATGTTTAGAGGCGTTAATCAAATCAATCTGGATGCCAAGGGGCGCATGGCGATTCCGGCACGTTATCGCGAGAAAATCGCGACGTGTTGCGATGGTCAGCTCGTGGCTACGATTGATACTGAAGCGCGCTGTTTACTGCTTTATCCACTGGAAGAATGGGAAGTTATTCAGGAGAAAATTGAAAGCCTGCCTAGCTTTAATCCCGCAGCGCGTCGAATTCAGCGTCTACTGATTGGTCATGCAACTGATCTTGATATGGATGGAAATGGACGATTGCTTTTGCCCGCTCCACTTCGAGAGTATGCGGAGCTCGATAAAAAAATTGTGTTGCTTGGGCAAGGGCAGAAGTTTGAAATCTGGAGTGAGTCCAGATGGTTAGCTACCCGCGAAGAGTATCTTCAAGAGGTAGAAGGTGGCATGGCAATGCCTGAAGAATTACAAAATTTATCGCTATAGCGGATCGAGTAACGACGAATGAGCCAGGAATTTAAACATATCACAGTGCTGTTAAATGAAGCTGTAGAAGCTTTAGTGCAGGACGCGTCTGGTTTCTATGTCGACGGGACCTTTGGTCGTGGCGGTCATTCTGCATTGGTATTGGATCAATTGGCAGAAGATGGTCAGTTGATGGGAATCGATAAGGATCCAACCGCCATTGCGCATGCACACGAACGTTTTGCAGATGAAGATCGTTTCTCTATAGCGCACGGCAGTTTTGCACAATTGCAAGAATTTGTAACTGAGCGCGGTTTGCAAGGACAGGTTGATGGAATTTTGCTGGATTTGGGTGTGTCTTCACCACAGTTAGATGATGCTTCCCGAGGGTTTAGCTTTCTAAATGATGGTCCGCTGGATATGCGAATGGACACCTCTTCTGGTGAAAGTGCGGCTGATTGGATCGCTCGCGCCGAAGAGAAAGAGATTGCTGATGTGATTTATACCTATGGCGAGGAGCGTTTCTCCCGTCGTATGGCGAAAGCGATTGTGGCTAAGCGTGAAGAAGAGCCAATTACCACGACAGCGCAGCTTTCAAAAATTATTGCTGAAGCCAATCCTGCTTGGGAGAAAGGTAAGAACCCTGCAACACGTGCTTTCCAAGGTATTCGTATCCATATTAATCGTGAATTGGAAGATCTGGAAAGCTGTTTGGATCAGGCTTTAGAAATGTTGAAAGTGGGTGGGCGTCTAGTAGTTATTAGCTTCCACTCACTAGAAGATCGGATTGTGAAGCGCTTTATTCGTCAGCATGTTAAAGGCGATGAGCATATTCCACGTGGTATTCCGGTTACAAACGATATGTTGAAAATTCGGTTGAAGAATGTGGGTAAGGCTGTGAAAGCGAGTGCCTCTGAAACCGAAGAGAACGTACGGGCTCGAAGTGCAGTTATGCGAGTGGCTGAAAAGGTCGCTTGATGCTTGGAAGGTTCTGGAAAAATTGGGTTGGCGATCAGGAGGATGAGAAGGGGAATTCATCTGGTCGAGACAATTTTTATAGTGCTGAAGAGTTGCTGAGCCCATTTTTATTGGTGTTTGTGTTGGTTGTGGTGCTTTTGGTGTCATGCTTGGGCGTAGTCATGAGCGCCTTTGAATATCGACAGTTATTTAACCAGCATCAGGAATTGATACAGCAAAGGGATGAGCTTCAAGTTGAGTGGGGACAGCTACTGCTTGAGCAAAGTGCATGGGCTGCCAATAACCGAGTTGAACAACAAGCAACGAGCGTGTTGGGCATGAAAGTGCCAGATGTTGAACAAATAGAGATCGTTAAGCATGAGCGATAACACTGAAGCAGCAGTTGGTAGAGGATGGCGCCTTTGGTTGGTGCTGGTTCTTCTATTGCTCGTTGCAGGTGGAATTACGGCTCGCATGCTTTCCCTTTATGTAGAAGAACAGTCGTTTTTGCAAACCCAAGGCGATGCTCGCTCATTGAGAACGGTTCAGGTACCTGCTCATCGCGGGATTATCACGGATAGGCATGGTGAGCCTTTGGCGGTGAGTGCACCGGTAGCGACTATTTGGGCTGATCCGAAAATGACAGATATGCAGCACGATGGTTTGTCAAAACTAGCGGTGCTGCTGAAAACGAACAAAAAGAAACTACTGGCTAAGTTATCTGAAAATCGCAGCCGTAGGTTTTTGTATTTACAGCGTCAAGTTACACCTGAGCTAGCTGAAAAAATTAGAGCTTTGCGTATACCGGGTGTGCATGTTGATCGTGAATATAAGCGTTACTACCCGGCAGCCGAGGTCACAACGCATCTGGTTGGTTTTACTAACTTGGATGGTAAAGGCCAAGAAGGTTTAGAGCTGGCTTATGAGGATTGGTTAAAGGCTGATGCTGGTAAGCAGCTTGTAATGAAAGATCGTTTGGGTAGAACGATCAAGCATATTCGCGAAGTTAAGCCAGCGCTGCATGGTAATGATATTCAGCTAAGTATCGATTTAAGGCTGCAATATCTAGCGTATAGAGAATTAAAAGCGTCAGTAAAAGCGCATAAAGCTGATGGCGGGTCGATTGTGATGCTTGATGCATCTACGGGCGAAGTGTTGGCGATGGTTAATCAGCCATCTTACAACCCAAATGATCCAAAACAGAGAATTTCGACGGCATTAAGAAACAGAGCGTTAACCGATACATTTGAGCCGGGTTCGACGGTTAAACCTATGACGGTTGCTGCGGCCTTGATGAGCGGAGAATACGAGCCGGAAACGATCGTAAATACTGCACCTGGTTATATGCGGGTTAAAGGTAAAACCATCCGAGATCATCGTAATTACGGTGAGATAGATATCTCAACCATTATTACGAAATCCAGCAATGTGGGTGTAACGAAGTTGTCGTTAAGCTTACCTGAAGGTTCAGTACGTAATCTGTATCACAATTTAGGCTTAGGGCAGGCAACAGGCATCGGATTCCCGGGTGAAAGTACAGGTTATCTGCCTTATCTGAATTCGAGGCAGCAAGTTGAGCGTGCGACGCTTTCTTATGGCTATGGCTTATCGGTAACGCCATTGCAGCTAGCGCAGTCATATTTGGCGTTGGCTAATGATGGGGTCGTTAGCCCTGTCAGTCTGATTCGACAGAACGAAGCAGGCAAACCTGTTCGAGTCATGCCTGCGGATGTGGCGGTTGATGTCCGTGAAATGATGGAAACGGTGATTAGCGTTAAAGGTACGGGTCGAAGAGCGGCTGTGCAGGGATATCGAGTAGCCGGCAAAACAGGCACAGTGCATAAAGTTGGCCGCGGTGGATATATCGACGATCAGTATATATCTACATTTGCAGGTTTGGCGCCGGTAAGTGATCCGCGCTTAGTAACAGTAGTGATGATTGATAACCCTAAAGGGCAGGAATATTACGGTGGTGAGGTAGCAGCTCCGGTTTTTTCAAGAGCGGTAGGTGGAGCTTTGCGTTTGATGAATATCCCACCGGATAATTGGCCGGAAGTAAATAAGCAGGTTGCTCAGCGTTGAATGAGGTGACTATGTTGGAAATCAGTAGAACATTGAAAGAGATTGCGCCGGAGTGGGTTGATGAAACTTACGCCGGCTTTGTCGTATCTGCTATTTCGCAAGATAGCCGCACGGTTACGCCCGGCACTCTGTTTATTGCTCGATCCGGTATTCAGCATCGTGGTGTCGATTTCGTTGAAGCGGCTGAAAAAAGTGGTGCAGTAGCGATTTTGTTGGATAGTCGTGAAGTTGATGATTGTCCTTCGCTTGGCATCCCAGTGATTTCTGTGCCTGATTTAGTCAGTCAGATTGGCCCTGTGGCTGCGAATTTTTATGGTCACCCAAGCCGTCATCTGAATGTTATTGGCATTACGGGGACTAACGGTAAAACCTCTTGTGCGCATTTTGTTGCACAGGCGATGAATGCTATAGGCACGAAAACAGCAATTGTTGGCACCATCGGAAATGGTTTTCCAGGCCAGCTAGAACAGGCAACTCATACAACGCCAGATGCTGTAGGCTTGCAGCGTTTGTTTGCTGAATTACGCGCAGCAGGTGCTGAAAGCGTTGTGATGGAAGTCTCTAGTCATGCTTTACTGCAGGGCCGAGTTGCTGGGGTTGAATTTGATTATGCCGCACTCACCAACTTAAGCCGTGATCATCTGGATTACCACGGTTCTATGGCTTCTTACGGTGCGGCTAAAGCAAGATTGTTTAAACGCTTTGATCTAAAAGCTTCTGTTATCAACAGTGATGATGCTTTTGGTCAAACGTTGTTAGCTGATGACGAAGTTAAAGGTAAAAAAGTAGCGGTTGGGCGTGCACAAGGCGATTATCTGATCGCGGCATACCGTTTAGCTTTGCACGGCATCGAAGCGGAGCTGAAAACGGCGCAAGGCAACTTTGCTTTCGCTAGTAAAATTATCGGCGAATTTAATCTGGACAATCTGCTTCTCGTAGCAGCTTTGCTCTCCGAGCAAGGGTTTAGCCGAGAGCAGGTTATGCACGGGCTTTCCAAATTAGATGCAGTGCCAGGGCGAATGCAGGCATTGGTCACTGCGGATAAGCCGTTGGTAATTATTGATTATGCGCATACGCCAGATGCTCTAGAGAAAGCAATCCAAGCTGTTAGAGCTCATACGTCAGGGCGTTTGTGGTGCGTATTTGGTTGTGGTGGCGACCGCGATACAGGTAAACGAGAACTAATGGGTAATATTGCAGACCGATTTGCAGATCGGTTGGTTGTGACTAGCGATAACCCAAGAACCGAACAGCCAGATAGCATTATTGAGATGATCGAGAGCGGTATTCATGATCATCAGGCGGATGTTGAAGCGGATCGTGCAGAAGCGATCAGAATGGCGATCAATGCTGCTTCACCAGAAGATGTCGTGTTGATCGCAGGTAAAGGTCACGAAAATTATCAAGAGATTGCTGGTACACGTTACCCGTTTAGTGATGTTGATGTGAGTAAGTCAGTTTTAGGGGTAGCGGTATGATTGGTCAGTGGTTTTTGCAGCAGTTAAAACAAGCTTTTGGCGGGCAGATAACGGCTGATACTGAATTTACAGGTGTAAGTACAGACACGCGTACGATTAAGCAGGGTGATCTATTCGTAGCATTGGTTGGCCCTAATTTTGATGGTCATCAGTTTATAGAACAGGCACTTGAAAAAGGCGCAGTCGCCGCGGTTGTTTCTCGATCTATGCCAGAAATTAAAGCGCCATTGTGGCAAGTTGAAGATACGCGTATTGCTTTAGGGAACATTGCGCAAGCGAATCGTCAGCGCTTTGATGGCACTGTTTACGCAGTGACAGGTAGTAGCGGGAAAACGACTGTTAAAGAGATGCTATTTGCAATTCTGTCCCAAAATAATCAGGTATTGGCTACTAAAGGTAATTTGAATAACGACATCGGTGTACCGCTAACGCTTTTTGAATTAAGTGATCAGCATCAAATTGCTGTGATTGAACAGGGTGCTAGTGCCGGTGGCGAGATTGCTTACACTACTGCGATCTCTCTGCCTGATGTTGCGATTTTGAATAACGCGATGGGCGCTCATCTGGAAGGGTTTGGCTCTCTGCAAGGTGTAGTCGAAGCCAAATCTGAGATCTTTTCGCAGTTAGATGAAACTCAAGGCACGGCTGTTATCAACCTAGATGATCCGCATACAGAGTATTGGTTAAATCAAAACCAAGGAAAGCCTCAGAGCAACTTCTCTCTTAGCTCCGAGAAAGCTGCTGTGTATGCGTCGGACTTGAAACCATCTAGCAATGGCTGTTTTTCTTTTGTTTTGCACAGAGGCTCTGAGTCTAAAACGGTTCAGCTGCAGGTGATGGGACAGCATAACGTTGCAAATGCCCTAGCTGCGGCAGCTGCTGTAAGCGCTAAAGAAATGTCGTTAGCGGAAATTTGCAGCGGTTTGGAATCCTTCACTGCAGTATCTGGACGTATGCGTTGCTTGTCGACAGCGTCTGGTGCTCAAGTAATTGATGATAGTTATAACGCCAATCCTGGTTCGGTAAATGCGGCAGTGGATCTGCTGGTTAGTTTGCCGGGTAAATCAGTATTGGTTTTAGGGGATATGGCTGAGTTGGGGGCGGATGCCGCTGATCAGCATGCACAGGTAGGCTGTCGGGCAGCGCAGAAGGGGGTTAGTTGCTTTTATGCAACTGGCGTGCTGTCCCGGCACTCTGTTTCAGCGTATAACGCTGCAGCAGTTGGGCAGGGAGTGCATTTTGATACACGTGAAGAATTAACAGCTGCATTGAAAAAGTTGGCTGATCAGAATACCAATATTCTGATTAAAGGCTCGAGAAGTGCAGCGATGGATCAGGTCGTGAAGAACCTGACTGAAGGGGAATAGAAGGCAATGCTACCACTGCTGGCAGAATTTTTATCGGAATATTACAGCGGCTTTGCTGTATTTCAGTACCTAACCCTACGTGGGATTTTGGGTGTATTAACAGCATTGTTGATAGCTTTGTGGGTCGGCCCTCATATGATCAACAAACTACGTAGTAATCAGATTGGTCAAGCGGTACGAGATGATGGTCCTCAGACGCATTTGAGCAAAGCAGGTACACCAACAATGGGTGGTGCTTTGATCCTAGTTGCAATTGCGATTAGTACCCTTTTGTGGAGTGATTTGACTAACCCTTATGTGTGGATTACGTTGGGCGTGACGCTAATTTTTGGTGCAGTGGGTTGGGTCGATGATTATCGTAAAGTGGTTGAGAAAAATCCGAGAGGATTACCTGCTAAGTGGAAGTATCTGTGGCAGTCAGTAGGTGGTATGGGTGCGGCAGTATTACTCTATTGCATGGCTTCCACACCTGTTGAAACAGAACTTCTGATTCCATTCCTAAAAGATGTGTCGATTGATCTCGGTATCTTCTTTATTGTCTTTACCTACTTTGTAATTGTAGGTAGCTCTAATGCCGTAAACCTTACTGATGGCTTAGATGGTCTAGCTATTTTGCCAACCGTAATGGTAGCCGGAGCATTAGGTGTATTTGCATATCTGTCCGGTAACATCAAGTTTGCTGAATATCTATTGATCCCGTATGTGCCGGGTTCTGGTGAGCTGATTATATTCTGTGGTGCCATGGTTGGTGCGGGTCTTGGTTTCTTGTGGTTTAACACTTATCCAGCTCAGGTATTTATGGGTGATGTCGGTGCCTTATCTTTAGGTGCTGCGCTTGGCGTTATTGCTGTTATCGTCCGTCAGGAATTTGTACTGTTCATTATGGGCGGTGTGTTTGTTGCTGAAACCGTGTCAGTAATTTTGCAGGTGGCATCGTTTAAATTAACAGGTCGCCGTATCTTCCGTATGGCGCCTTTGCATCACCATTTTGAATTGAAAGGTTGGCCAGAGCCTCGTGT
This sequence comes from Neptuniibacter sp. QD48_55, assembly GCF_047778115.1. Lineage (GTDB taxonomy): Bacteria > Pseudomonadota > Gammaproteobacteria > Pseudomonadales > Balneatricaceae > Neptuniibacter. The sequence continues at coordinate 795,871 of NZ_CP180555.1, forward strand.
AATTGTGCGTTTCTGGATCATCACAGTAGTTTTGGTGCTGATTGGCTTGGCATCTCTGAAAATTCGTTAAGGTAAAGTTTGAGCATGAGTTTAATCGCCAGCGATAAATTAAAAGTAGTCATCGGTTTAGGTCAGACCGGGCTGGCATGTGCACGCTATTTGGCATCTAAAAATGAGCGTTTTGTCGTTGTTGATAGCCGAGAGAATCCTCCAGGCATGGATGAGCTATCAACAGAGCTTCCTGACGTTAAACTGATTTGCGGGCCTTTTGATGCTGAACTACTGAGTAGTGCATCAGAATTGATTTTGAGCCCTGGTGTTGCACAAAGTGATCCTGCTATTCAAACGGCAGTAAAAGCGGGCGCGAAGTTAAGTGGTGATATTGATCTTTTCTGTAATGAGATCAGTGCACCTATTGTTGCGATTACCGGTTCAAATGCTAAAAGTACGGTCACTACCTTAGTGGGTGAGATGGCTGCTGCTGCCGGTTTAAATGTTGGAGTGTGCGGGAATATTGGTACGCCTGTACTCGAGATGTTAAACGAGCCTGAAAAAGATCTGTATGTTATCGAACTATCAAGCTTCCAGTTAGAAACAACCAATGATCTTCGAGCAGCAGTTGCAACTGTACTCAATATTAGCCCTGATCATTTAGATCGTTATGATTCTATGCAGGGTTATTATCAGGCTAAACACCGGATTTTCCGCGGAGCTAAAAAAGTCGTTGTTAACCGTGATGATGCACTGACAATGCCATTAATGCCGAGTGGTGTTGATCAGCTTGCTTACCACTTAGGTAAACCCGATCTTAAAGTCTTTGGTTTGACTGAAGAAAAGGGTGAAACTTGGCTTGCCGTTGGCCTGGACAAATTAATACCTGTATCTGAGTTAAAAATACGTGGTAGCCATAACATGGCTAATGCACTTTCAGCGTTAGCTTTAGGCCAGTCAGTTGGCTTGCCAATGGATGCGATGCTAACAGCTTTAAAGAACTTTACTGGTTTGAAACATCGTTGCCAGTGGGTTGCTGAAAAAGCCGGTATTGAATATTACAACGATTCCAAAGGTACTAACGTTGGTGCGACTGTTGCTGCGCTGAACGGTTTAGGAAAAACCCTGTCTGCAGATCAGCGTATTGTGTTAATAGCTGGTGGTGTTGGTAAAGGTGCCGAATTTTCTGAATTGGCTGAACCTATGCAGCAGTTTGCAAGAGCGCTGATCTATATCGGTGAAGATGGGCCTCGTTTAGCTGACAGTTGTGAAGGTGTCATTAAAGAATCAGCGGACGATATGCAAGCTGCTGTTGCAAAGGCGCAAGCACAAGCGAAGGAGGGAGATATTGTTCTGCTTTCACCTGCCTGTGCGAGCTTTGATATGTTCTCTGGTTTCCCCGCTCGTGGTGATGCTTTTATTGACGCGGTGGAGGCTCTTTAATGATCTCTTTGGCGATGACAAACATTAAGCAGAGGTTAGAGGGTTTAATTCCTTCGCCTCCGCCTGTTTGTGCGTCACAAAGAGTGTTGCCATTTGACCCTTGGGTGCTGGCCTGTTCAGTTGCTTTGGTTCTAACGGGGTTTGTAATGATTAGCTCTGCATCTTTAGATGTGGCGCTAAAAAATAACGGTACAGCGTATTTTTACGTTATTCGTCAGTTCATATTTATCATGCTGGCGATGATTGGTGCTGTAGTCGTTTGGAATATCCCAATGCGCTTTTGGGAGAAGACCGGGCACTGGTGGATGTTAGCTGCCGGTGTTTTGTTGATTTTGGTTCTTATTCCAGGTGTAGGTAAAGGGGTAAATGGTAGTCACCGTTGGTTACCGTTGGGCCCTTTAAACCTTCAGGCTTCGGAAGTCGCTAAGTTCTGTATGGTGATGTACATGGCTGGCTACTTAGTAAGACGCTTGGATGAAGTGCGTAGCAGCTGGAAAGGGATTGCGAAGCCGACTCTACCTCTGGGTATTTTTTGTGTGCTGCTGTACTTCGAACCGGACTTTGGTGCCTTAGTTGTCCTGATGGGGACAGTTATGGGAATGATCTTTTTGGGTGGGATGCGCTTTTCCCAATTCTTGATGGTGATCTCTGGTGTAGTGGGTCTGCTGGTCGCTGTTGTAGGATTGCAGCCTTACCGAGTAGCTCGACTTCAGAGCTTCTTAGATCCATGGTCCGATCCTTTTGGAACTGGGTACCAGTTATCGCAGGCTCAGATCGCTTTTGGTCGTGGTGAATGGTTTGGAACAGGGTTGGGTAATAGCGTTCAAAAGCTATTTTATCTGCCAGAAGCTCATACTGACTTTGTGTTTTCTGTATTGGCTGAAGAGTTGGGTTTTATCGGCGCGATCGCTTTGATCTTGGTTTATGCCGTATTAATCGTGAATATTTTCCGTATTGGTCGTCGAGCTGAAAAGGTAAAATCCTTTTTCTCTGCTTATGTCTGTTACGGTTTTGCAATTATCTTTGCAGGGCAGGCGTTGATCAATATTGGAGTGAATGTTGGCGCGTTGCCTACAAAAGGTTTGACGCTTCCTTTGGTGAGTTACGGTGGAAGTAGTTTATTAGTGAGTTGCGCCATGTTGGCCGTTATTTTGAGAGTTGACTACGAATTGAAATTAGCTGGAAAAAATCAGCCAGATGCTGAAGCCAAAGAACGTAAATCAAAAAATCAGGAGGCTGTCGCATGAGTACTTCTGATAAAAAAGTAGCTTTGATTATGGCTGGTGGCACTGGTGGTCATGTATTCCCTGCATTGGCCACAGCAGAGAAATTACAGGCACAAGGTGTTCATGTTGAATGGTTGGGCTCTCGACACGGAATAGAAGCTGATTTGGTACCTGCAGCAGGATTAAAACTGCACTCTATTGAAGTCAGAGGCTTAAGAGGCAAAGGCAAGTTAAGTCTGCTTTTGGCTCCATTTAAACTGTTGATCGCTTTGTGGCAGGCGCTATCGGTTGTTCGCTCTGTTAAACCTGATGTTGTATTAGGTATGGGCGGTTTTGCATCTGGCCCAGGTGGTCTTGCTGCGTGGTTGCTAAGAATTCCGTTGATCATTCACGAACAGAATGCTGTTGCAGGAATGACTAACAAGGCTTTGTCTAAATTAGCCAAAAAAGTTCTGGAAGCGTTCCAAGGTGCATTCAAAAGTGGCCTGACGACTCAAACTGTGGGTAATCCGGTACGCGGAAGTATTTTGAATTTACCTGAACCTAAAGAGCGTTTTTCTGATCGTGAAGGACCTTTGCGTCTTTTGGTTGTAGGTGGAAGTTTAGGCGCGAAAGCGATTAACGACCTTCTGCCTGAAGTGCTTGCTGATTTACCTCAGGAGCAACGTCCAGAGGTTTGGCATCAGGCAGGAAAAAGAAATATTGAAGAAACTCAGCAGCGTTATGAAGCGCTGGGCGTAACTGAGTGTAAAGTTGTGCCATTTATTGATGATATGGCAGAAGCCTATAGTTGGGCAGATGTGGTTTTATGTCGTGCTGGTGCTTTAACGGTGAGTGAATTGAGCAATGCAGGTGTGGCATCTGTATTAGTGCCTTTTCCTTATGCGGTTGATGATCACCAAACTAAAAACGCAAATTATCTTGCTGAGAGAGATGCTGCAATTTTAATTCAGCAGGCGGATCTTAATAAAGAAACGCTAACAGCATTATTAACAGAACAATTAAATCAACGAGAAACGTTGATGGAAATGGCGAACAAAGCGCTATCACTAGGTAAACCCGAAGCAAGTGATGTGGTAGCAAATGTTTGTCTTGAGGCAATGAAGTAATGAAACAACAAAATGCTTTCACCCGTTATGAAATACCGGAAATGCGCCGTATCAGCCGAATTCATTTTATCGGCATTGGTGGTGTGGGTATGTGTGGTATTGCGGAAGTATTGCTGAATCAGGGATATCAGATCTCAGGTTCAGATATTAAAGTGTCCGCGACAACTCAACGCCTAGAAGGCTTGGGGATGAACATCTTTATTGGGCATGCTGATACCAATGTCTCAGGTGTGGATGTGGTTGTTGTTTCCACTGCGGTTAACGAAGAAAACCCAGAAGTGAAAGCTGCGCGTGAACAGCGTATTCCGATTGTTCGTCGTGCTGAAATGTTGGCTGAATTGATGCGCTACCGTCACGGTATTGCTGTAGCTGGCACGCACGGCAAAACAACGACGACAAGTCTGTTAGCTTCCATCTTTGCTGAAGGCGAGCTTGATCCAACATTTGTCATTGGCGGTCGACTGAACAGTGCTGGCACCAACGCCAAAATGGGCACGAGCCGCTATCTTGTGGCAGAGGCTGATGAAAGTGATGCTTCATTCCTTCACTTACAGCCTATGGTTGCGATTGTTACAAACATCGATGCGGACCATATGGAAACTTATGAGAATGACTTCTCTAAGTTGAAGAAAACATTTGTCGAGTTTCTACATAACCTACCATTCTACGGTCTTGCGGTTATGTGTATCGATGATCCTGTTGTAAGGGAAATCCTTCCGGAAGTTAGTCGTCCAGTGCTGACTTACGGTGTAGAGGAAGATGCTGACTACCGTGCTGAGAATATCAGACAAGAAGGTATGTACACCCGCTTTACCGTTAAGCGCCCGGGAGATTTTGCCGATCTAGAAATCTCACTAAATATGCCGGGACATCACAATATGTTGAATGCCTTAGCAACGATTGCTGTGGCTACCGATGAGGGCATTAGTGATGAAGCGATCTGCACCGCTTTAACTAAGTTTGAAGGCGTTGGTCGTCGTTTCCAAGTTTTGGGGGACGTGCCTGTCAATGGTGGTAGCGTTATGTTGGTTGATGATTACGGTCACCACCCAAGAGAAGTTAATGCCGTTGTTAAAGCCATTCGTGAAGGCTGGCCTGAAAAGCGTTTGGTGATGATTAATCAGCCTCATCGTTATAGCCGAACTCGTGATTTGTACGAAGACTTTGTGGAAGTACTGTCTGAAGCCGATGTGTTGTTATTGCTAGAGGTTTATGCCGCTGGTGAAGAGCCAATTGCTGGTGCTGATAGTCGTAGCCTATGTCGAAGCATTCGTCAGCGTGGTCGTATAGATCCGGTATTTGTTAGTGATAAAGACACCGTTGCCGATGTGCTGAAAGATATTTTGGAGCCAGGTGATCTATTGCTGACTCAAGGTGCGGGTGATATTACAGCGCTTGCTCATCAGCTTAAACAGGCCAACCTTGTAGCCGATAAGGAGGAAAAATGAGTTATCAAATTGATGCTCAAATGAAATCCGACTTCGGACGAGTTGCGGTTATTTTTGGTGGTAATTCATCTGAGCGTGATGTTTCACTCAAGAGTGGTGCTGAGGTTTTAGCTGGACTACAACGTGCAGGTGTTGATGCATTTGGTATCGATCTCTATGGTCCTAATGGCGATCAACAGCCGTTACAGCAACTACAAGAAAATCACTTTGATCGTGCCTTTTTGATTTTACATGGCCCAGGCGGTGAAGACGGTACCTTGCAAGGTGCGTTGGAAATGCTAGGCAAACCATACACTGGAAGTGGTGTGACAGCTTCTGCAATCGGTATGGATAAGTTAAGAACCAAGCAGGTGTGGATAGGCGCAGGCTTACCGACTCCAACATTTGCGGCATTTAATGGTGAATTTGAGGTTGATGACATCGTTGAGCGTCTTGGTTTACCGATGATTGTTAAGCCTGCGCACGAAGGTTCCAGTATTGGAATGAGTAAAGTTGCCAGTGCTAGTGAACTAGAAACAGCATTGGAAACAGCCGCTGGTTTTGATCGTAGTGTGATCGCAGAAAGTTGGATGAGTGGTGACGAGTATACCGTTGCGGTGCTTGATGGTTCTGCATTGCCTCCTATTCAGCTAGTCACGCAGCACGAGTTTTATGACTTTGATGCAAAATATCTAGCGAACGATACGCAGTACAAGTTCGATCATGGTTTGTCAGAGGACAAATTAACATCCCTGAAACGTCTAGCTGAACAAGCATTTGCCGCGGTTGGCTGTAAAGGCTGGGGGCGTGTAGATGTGATGCAAGATCAAGATGGAAACTTCCAACTATTAGAAGTTAATACGGCTCCGGGTATGACGGATCATAGTCTTGTGCCAATGGCTGCGCGAGAGCAAGGAATTAGCTTTGATGAGTTGGTCGTTAGAATATTAAAAACGGCCCAATAAAATGAACCTTTTGCGATTTTTTCGACAAACTGAACCGTTGGGGGAGCAAGAAGTAGAGCTTGCTAAGCCTCGCGGTGCCAGTCGTGAAAAGATCGCTAAAGAAGAACCTGTAAAAGGGAAAGCTGATAAAAAGAATCCTAAAAAGGATAGCCGCGTAAATAACGATTCTGAGTTTTGGTGGAAGCCATTTTGGACGTTATCTTCGCTGGTTATTTTTATCGGCGTTTTATGGGGTATTGGTCATAACTTATGGCAATGGCTGGACCGTCCAGTAACGAGCGTAGTTATTGAAGGTAAAACCCAGCATTTGGACCGAGAAAAGTTAGGGAAGATTATCGCTGGTGACCTAACAGTGAATCTATTAGAGGTTGATATTGAATCGGTTCAATCTCTAGTAAGTGAACAGCCATGGGTCAGGGTCTCCTCTATTCGACGAGATTGGCCCGATACCTTGCTGGTTGAAGTTGAGGAAGAGGTGCCGGTTGCTCGTTGGGGAGAGAGGGGATTGTTGAACCATCAGGGCGATATATTTTGGCCGGAGCTTTCTAAAGAGTATCGGAATTTACCTAGATTGAGTGGGCCTGCTCCAGATACTGAAAGGGTCATGTCACAGTTCCATGATTTTAATCAGATGCTGAAGCCGATGGGACTGAGTGTTGTTGCACTGGATTTAGAGGCTCGTGGCGCCTGGACAATGGAATTAGATAATCAAATCAAAGTGGTTGTAGGCCGAGAGGCAATTAATGCACGTTTACAACGCTTTTTGACTTTGTATAAACAACGATTGGCTGCTCAAGCGGCTGATATAGAATCAATCGATATACGTTACACCCATGGGGTGGCGGTGAAATGGCGGGAAAAACCCGAAAGCGAAATGCAGGATAAAACATAATGAGTGGTTCGATGGAAAACAATATGGTTGTTGCGCTCGATATCGGGACCTCAAAGGTGCTGTGCCTTGTAGGGGAGATCGGTATTGATGGTGCCATCGAAATTATCGGCATTGGCTCGCATCCATCTCGAGGCCTGAAAAAAGGCGTTGTAGTGAATATCGAATCAACAGTGAGCTCGATTCAGCGTGCGGTCGAAGAGGCTGAGTTGATGGCTGGCTGTAAGATTCACTCTGTGACTGTTGGTATCGCAGGTAGTCATATTAATAGCCTAAATTCTCATGGGATTGTGGCTGTTCGTGATAGAGAAGTAACTGAGTATGATCTAGAGCGTGTGATCGATGCGGCTCGAGCAGTAGCAATCCCTGCTGATCAGAAAATCTTACACATCTTGCCTCAAGAGTATGAGATTGATAGCTCAGAGGGCATCAAAGAGCCTTTAGGGATGTCGGGTGTGCGTTTAGAAGCGAAGGTGCACCTTGTTACGGGTTCAGTGAATGCTGCTCAGAATATTGAGAAGTGTGTTCGCCGCTGCGGTCTTGATGTAGATAACCTAGTTCTTGAGCAATTGGCTTCAAGCTATTCCGTTTTGACGGAAGATGAGAAGGAACTGGGTGTTTGTATGGTGGATATCGGCGGTGGCACCTCTGATATCTCTATTTTTACAGGCGGTTCTATTCGTCATACCGCTGTCATTCCGATTGCTGGTGATCAAGTTACAAACGATATCGCGATGGCTTTGCGAACACCAACGCAGCATGCGGAAGAGATCAAGGTTAAATATGCGTGTGCACTGGCACAGCTCGCTACAGGTGAAGAGACCGTTAAGGTGCCTGGTGTAGGTGATAGGCCTGCTAGGGATCTTTCTAGACAGTCGTTAGCAGAAGTGGTTGAGCCCCGTTACGAAGAATTGTTTAGCCTGATTCAGGCCGAATTGAGACGCAGTGGTTTTGAAGATTTGGTTGCAGCAGGCATTGTGCTGACAGGCGGAACTTCGAAAATGGAAGGTGCCATTGAATTAGCTGAAGAAATCTTCCATATGCCGGTTCGCTTGGCGACACCACACGGTGTACGTGGGATGGAAGATATTTTAAGTAGTCCTATTTATGCAACAGGTATGGGGCTTCTGCAATACGCACAACAAGATCATGTTGGTGCTGTTGAGCAAGACGTCGAGCCAGAAGTCGTTGTGGGTTCGCAAAAGAGTGTTTTAGACAAGATGAGAGCTTGGTTTCAGAACAACTTCTGAACAAGCTGAAGGTTTTTAGATTTATAGCAGCAAAAGTAGCGTGCTGCTTTATTAGGGGATAGTGCTTGGCAGGGCACTAAAGGAGCTAACAATGTTTGAACTGTTAGATAGCGTTCCGCAAAATGCCGTTATTAAAGTTATCGGTGTTGGTGGTGGAGGCGGAAACGCTGTAAAACACATGGAAAGTGGTGACCTAGAAGGGGTGGAATTTGTTTGTGCAAATACAGATGCGCAAGCGCTTTCATCTATGGCGTCCCAAAAAGTTATCCAGCTTGGTAATACGCTTACCAAAGGCCTAGGCGCGGGTGCAAATCCAGAAGTTGGTCGTCAGGCAGCTATGGAAGATCGGGATCGCATTGCAGAAATGTTGCAAGGTGCGGATATGGTATTTATCACGGCTGGTATGGGCGGTGGTACAGGTACGGGTGCCGCACCTATCGTAGCCGAAGTAGCTAAAGAGCTCGGAATTCTAACAGTCGCAGTCGTGACAAAGCCTTTCCCGTTTGAAGGCCGTAAACGAATGAGTATTGCTATTGAAGGTATCAAAGAGCTTCGCGAAAGTGTTGATTCCCTCATTATTATCCCTAACGAAAAACTGATGCAGGTACTAGGTCGTAATTGCAGCCTTTTGAATGCATTTGAGTCTGCCAACGATGTTTTGAAAGGGGCTGTTCAGGGTATTTCGGATCTGATTACGCGTCCGGGTATGATCAATGTTGACTTTGCTGATGTGCGGACTGTTATGTCCGAAATGGGCATGGCGATGATGGGTACCGGTGGTGCGCGTGGTGAGAACCGAGCTGCTGAAGCTGCAGAGAAAGCGATCAAGAGTCCACTACTTGATAACGTAGATCTGAAAGGCGCGAGCGGTATCTTGGTAAATATCACTGCGGGTATGGATCTCAGCTTGGGCGAATTTACCGAAGTGGGTAATCAGATTGAAGAGTACGCATCTGAAAATGCCACGATTGTTATCGGTACTGTTATTGAACCTGAGATGACTGACGAACTGAAAGTGACAGTTGTTGCTACGGGTTTAGATAAGCCAGAAGAAACGGTTCGCCCTGTTTCTGGCGGAATGCAAAAAGTGGATGGAAGTTTAGACCTTGAGCAGATCGATCTGCCTACGGTTTTGCGTCGCAAAAAAAATGAGGCACTTGACGGGCCGGCGGAGCCTGAAAGTGAGTTGTTAAAATCAACAGGTACTGAGAGCGAGTCCGCTTATTTAGATATTCCTACTTTTCTGCGCAAACAAGCGGATTAATTGGAATGTCCTTTCTAAAAGGGCGATTATTTGTTAGTATCTCGCGCTAGAGTGGCCTATTTTATTTTTTGGCAGATAGCATGATTAAACAGAGAACATTAAAAAACAGCATTAAAGCAACAGGTATTGGTCTGCATACGGGTCAGAAAGTGTATCTGACGTTGAAGCCTGCGCCAGTAAATACCGGTATTGTTTTCCGTCGTACTGACTTGGATCCAGTTGTTGAGATCCTTGCGCATGCGCACAATGTTTCTGATACAAAACTGTCAACCAACCTGGCTAAAGATGGCGCGCGTATAGCGACTGTTGAGCACCTACTTTCTGCAATGGCTGGCCTAGGTATCGATAATGCCTATGTTGAGTTAAGCGCAGAAGAAGTTCCAATTATGGATGGTAGTGCTGCGCCGTTTGTCTTCTTGATCCAGTCGGCAGGCCTAGAAGAGCAGAATGCTCCTAAAGAATTTATCCGTATTAAGAAAGAAGTAACGGTTGAGGCTGATGGCAAGTCAGCGACGTTCAAACCGTTTGACGGCTTTAAAGTAGGCTTCAAAATCGATTTTGAGCACCCAGCATTTGAAGGCCGTAACATGGAAGCTTTCCTAGACTTCTCTAGCACTTCTTTTGTTAAAGAAGTTAGTCGTGCGAGAACCTTTGGTTTTATGAGTGACTATGAATACCTTCGCTCTCAGAACCTAGCATTAGGTGGTAGCTTTGATAATGCAATCGTAGTTGATGATTACCGTATTCTTAATGAAGACGGCCTTCGTTATGACGATGAATTTGTGAAGCATAAAGTGCTGGATGCGGTGGGTGACCTGTATCTATTAGGTAAGAGCTTGATCGGTGAGTTCTACGGAAACAAATCAGGACATTACCTTAACAATCGTCTATTGCGTGAATTGTTGGCGCAAGAAGATGCTTGGGAAGTGGTGACTTTCGAAGACAATGAAGAAAGCGCACCTATCTCTTATCAGAAGCCAGTGTTAGCGGTCTGATAAATAGAAATCATTAAGAGCCGAACTTTTATAGTTCGGCTTTTTTTTGTCTATTTTCCTATTTTTTTTCATATTTTTTTTATTTCCCCTTTTAGATTCATTTTCTGCCCCCAATAAAGGTAGAATGCTGAGTTAATTTTTATCCGCTAATCGAGCGGACTACAGGTTTTAGACTTCACAGGTATAAGTCGAGATATGCTGACAGGACTGTTTAAGAAAGTTTTTGGTAGTAAGAATGATCGCGAATTAAAGCGCATGGGCAAGATCGTAAAGGCGATCAATGCGTTGGAAGTAGATCTAGAAAAACTAACGGACGAAGAGCTAAAGGCTAAAACGGCTGAATTCCGTCAGCGTCTTGATGATGGCGCGACTCTGGAACAGATCCTTCCTGAAGCTTTTGCTACGGTAAGGGAAGCATCAAAGCGTGTTATGGGTATGCGCCATTTTGATGTTCAGCTTATCGGTGGTATGACGCTAAATGATGGCAAAGTTGCCGAGATGCGTACGGGTGAAGGTAAAACCCTTGTAGCGACCTTGGCTGTGTATCTGAATGCGCTGCCTGCTGAAGGCGTTCATGTAGTCACAGTGAATGATTACCTAGCAGAGCGTGATGCTGAATGGATGCGCCCTCTTTATGAATCTCTAGGCTTAACGGTAGGTGTTGCGCTTTCTGGTCAAAATCCAGAAGTAAAACGTGCTGCTTACGCTTGTGATATCACCTACGGCACAAACAATGAATTTGGCTTTGATTATCTTCGCGATAACATGGCTTTCAGTACTGCTGAAAAAGTACAGCGTGGCTTTAACTTCGCTGTAGTCGATGAGGTTGACTCCATCCTAATCGACGAAGCACGTACTCCTTTGATTATCTCAGGTCCAGCTGAAGATAGTTCTCAGTTATACATCACTATTAATGAGTTGATTCCTTCGTTAGAGAAATTCGATGGTGAAATTGATCCTCAGGACGAAGAGCAGGAAATTAACGAGCACTTCGTTGTTGATGAGAAAAACCGTACGGTTGAACTGACTGAAGCGGGTCATACTGCTGTTGAAGAGATGCTGGCGAAAAAAGGTCTTCTGAGTGAAGGAGATAGCCTGTATGCACCTCAGAACCTTAACTTGCTGCACCACGTGCTAGCGGGATTGAGAGCGCATAACTTATTCCAACGTGATGTTGATTACATTGTGCAAGGCAATCAGGTTGTGATTGTTGATGAACACACAGGTCGAATCATGGAAGGCCGTCGTTGGTCAGAAGGCCTGCACCAGGCGGTAGAAGCAAAAGAGGGTGTATCGGTTCAGAATGAGAGCCAGACTTTTGCCTCAACCACATTCCAGAACTACTTCCGTTTGTACGACAAGCTTTCTGGTATGACGGGTACGGCGGATACGGAAGCATTCGAGCTGCGTCAGATTTACGGTTTAGACGTTGTTGTTATTCCAACTAATAAAACGATCGCGCGTAAAGATGAGAACGATCTGGTTTACCTGACGGTTGAAGAAAAGTACGAAGCTATTATCAAAGAGATTCGTGCTTGCCAGGAAGCAGAGCGTCCAGTACTGGTAGGTACGGCGTCAATCGAATCTTCTGAATTGATCTCTTCATTACTGAAGAAAGAAAAAATTACGCACAATGTATTGAACGCTAAAAACCACGGTGGTGAAGCATCAATTATCGCGCAGGCGGGTCGTCCGGGTGCGGTGACTATCGCGACTAACATGGCTGGTCGTGGTACCGATATTGTGCTGGGTGGTAAGTTAGAGGCTGAACTAGCTGAACTTGATAACCCATCTGAAGAACAAATTGCTGAATTGACGGCTGCTTGGCAGAAGCGCCATGAGCAGGTATTGGAAAATGGCGGTCTACATATTATAGGTACTGAACGTCACGAATCTCGTCGTATTGACAACCAGCTACGTGGTCGTGCAGGTCGTCAGGGTGATCCAGGTTCATCTCGATTCTTCTTGTCACTAGAAGATGATTTGATGCGAATCTTTGCTTCTGATCGTGTAAGACAGTTGATGCAAGCGCTAGGTATGGAGCGTGGCGAAGCTATCGAACATAAGATGGTAAGCAATGCGATTGAGAAGGCGCAGCGTAAAGTAGAAGGGCGTAACTTTGATATCCGTAAGTCATTACTTGAGTATGATGATGTAGCTAATGATCAGCGTACAATCATCTACGAGCAGCGTAATGATTTGATGGCAACTGACGATATCTCTGAAACAGTTAATTCTGTTCGTGAAGAGGTTGTCGCGAATAAATTTAGTGAGTTTGTTCCGCCGCAGAGCCTTGAAGAACAGTGGGATATTCCGGGTCTTGAGAAAGCATTGGAAACTGATTTTTCCATTAAAATGCCTATCCAAGAGTGGCTAGATCAGGATGATTCATTGCATGAAGAAACCCTGCATCAAAAAGTTCAGGATACAGTGCTAGAGGTTTATCAGCAGAAAGAAGCGCAAGTGGGTGAATCTACAATGCGTAACTTTGAGAAGCAGGTTATGCTTCAGGTGCTAGATACCCTGTGGAAAGAACACCTACAGACTATGGACCACCTGCGTCAGGGCATTCACCTTCGAGGTTATGCACAGAAGAACCCTAAGCAGGAATACAAGCGTGAATCTTTCCACCTATTCCAAGAATTGCTGGAAAATATCAAGCGTGATGTCATTCGTATTCTAAGTCATGTGCAAGTTCAGCAGCCAGAAGATGTTGAAGCGATGGAGCAGCAGCGTCGTGAGCAAGCTGAACGACAGCAGATGGACTTTAAACATGACAATAGCTCAGCTATGTCGGGTGAAGAGGGTGAAAGTTCCAATGCTGAAGAACAAGCTCAGCCAGAAACTTTCGTTCGAGATGGCCGTAAAGTAGGTCGTAACGAACCATGTCCTTGTGGTTCAGGTAAAAAATACAAGCAGTGTCACGGTAAGCTTTCGTAAGAGTGAACTGTTTATTGGTCAACACAGAAAGCAGCTTTTAAGCTGCTTTCTGCATCTTAGGAGACAGAAAATGGCAGTCGGGCCAGCTACATTCCCAGAAAAAATGCACCCAGTTGCAGGGTTTAAATTAGGAACAGCTTCTGCAGGTATTAAAACTCTAGGTCGAAAAGATGTAGTGCTGATGGAGTTATGTGAAGAAGCTACTGTCGCAGGCGTTTTTACTTTGAATGCTTTTTGCGCAGCGCCGGTGCAGATTTCTAAAAAACATTTAGAGGCTGCGGCAACGCGATATTTTATCGTTAATACAGGTAACGCTAATGCGGGTACCGGTGAGGAAGGTTGGAATGATGCTATTACAACCTGTGAAGAGGTCGCTAAGCTTTGCGGTTCGGATGTTGAGGCGGTTCTTCCTTTCTCCACTGGGGTTATTGGTGAAAAGTTGCCTGTAGAGAAGTTAGTGTCAGCTTTGCCGGCAGCTAAAAGTGCTCTATCTGAATCAGGTTGGGATGAGGCTGCAGAAGGGATTTTAACCACTGATACACGAATCAAAGGCGCTAGTCGTCAATTTGAGTATCAAGGCAAGGTTGTAACTTTGACTGGTATTTCAAAAGGCTCAGGCATGATTAAGCCAAATATGGCGACAATGCTGGGCTATGTGGCAACAGATGCCCAAGTTGATGCTGATTTATTGAAAGTGCTACTTACTGATACAACCAATTGCTCCTTTAACCGTATTACGGTTGATAGTGATACATCTACAAATGATTCTTGTATGTTGGTTGCGACTGGGAAATCAGGTGTATCAGTTTCTGCGGAAGATAGTTCCCTACTAGCCTTATTTAAATCTGAATTGACGCAACTTATGCAAGACTTGGCGCATGCGATTGTGCGTGATGGCGAGGGAGCTACTAAGTTTGTGACAGTAAAAGTTGAGTCGGCTAAGACTCAGCAAGAGGCTTTGAAAACGGCTTTTGATATTGCTCACTCTCCACTGGTTAAAACGGCTTTATTCGCTTCAGATCCAAACTGGGGGCGTGTATTAGCGGTAGTTGGGCGTGCAGAGATAGAAAATTTAGATCTTAATGCGTTAGAGATCTATTTAGGCGATGTTTGTATCGTTAGTAAGGGTGGAAAAGACGCTACTTACACTGAAGAAGCTGGTCAAGCGGTTATGGATCAGGAAGAGATTTTAATCCGAGTTGTGCTTAATCGTGGTGACGTGTCAGAGACGGTATGGACTACGGACCTTTCCCATGATTATGTCAGCATCAATGCGGATTACCGTAGCTAATGGCTAATGAGGTTGTTCATGTCGCAGCGGCTGCTATCTGGAATGGTAAGCGTGAGTTGCTGATTGCGAAACGTCCTGATGATAAACATCAGGGCGGTTTGTGGGAGTTCCCCGGTGGTAAGGTTGAACCCGGAGAAACAGTGCTCGATGCTTTAAGCCGTGAGCTTGATGAAGAGTTGGGGATTAGACTTACCCAAGCAGAAAAGCTGATAAAGGTTCCTTATCATTATCCTGATAAATCAGTTTTACTCGATGTTTATAGTATTACTGCATTTGAGGGAGAGCCTTGGGGAAAGGAAGGGCAGCCAGTGCGTTGGGTGAAGCTTGATGAATTGGATGGATACGAGCTCCCCGCTGCAAATAAACCGATCTTGGATGCCTGTCTCTTACCGAAATCAATTGCTATAACGCCGTATCTTTCAGATCTTCAACAGCTTGAAGTATCTATTATGCGAGCAATAAAGGGTGGGGCTGAAGGTGTGCTCCTTCGAGCTCCGCTATTTGAGACTGATTCAGTAGCATTGGATAAAACAATTGATTTTATCAATGCTCAAGTGGATGCGGCCTCTGTGAGGGATGTTTTCTTTGCGGTAAATACTACGGTAGACATTGCGAATAAGATGGCTCTTGAGGCAGTTCATCTTTCAGTGAGTAATCTGGAAAAGTTGAATCATAGAGATGAGTTCACTGGGCGTTGGCTGGGTACATCCTGTCATAACGCTGATGAACTATCCGAAGCGATAGCTAAAGGGGTTGATTACGTAATGTTGTCACCAGTACAGCATACGCAATCACACCCTGGGGTAGAACCATTAGGTTGGAATGTTTTTTCCGAATTAGCTAAGTCTAGCTCGGTGCCTGTGTTTGCTTTGGGAGGCATGGATAAAGGCGATCTAGCGCTCGCTGTGGATAATGGTGCGCAAGGTATAGCGGCAATTAGTGCATGGTTGGAGGGATAGGCTGATCTTTGTCAATCTGTTCTTCCGTTTCGCCACTACTAAAATCGCTAGCAGCTTTTGATTCAGGTATTGAATATTCTTCGCTTGCCCAAGCACCTAAATCAATCATTTTGCAGCGCTCACTGCAGAAGGGTCTGAAAGGGTTGCTGCTGTCCCAGGCCTGCTCTTTTGAGCAGGTTGGGCATTTGATTTTTGTACTACTCATTATTTAGTTTCTTCCGCTAATCTACTAAGTTCTGTGTGCAGCTTATCAATTTGCTTCTTTAGGCTTTCTAGATCTGCATTGTTATCGATAACAATATTCGCTTTTTTTAATCGATCTTGGCGTGGCATTTGAGCTGCCATAATCGCTTTTATCTGATCTTCGCTAGCGCTATCGCGTTTAACAGTTCTTGTTAATTGTAACTCTTCTGAGGCGTCAACAACGATTATCGTCTCAACTAATTCGTGCTGGTCCGTTTCTAATAATAGCGGAGAGGAAAGAACTGCATAACTGCTCTTAGCATCATGTAATTGCTGTTTGATACTCTGACGAATAATCGGGTGTAGCAGCTGTTCTAGCCAAGTTTTGGCTGTGCTGTCGGTGAAGATTATTTTACGTAAAGCTGTACGATTTAATTCACCGCTCTCAGTGATAATATGACTGCCGAAGTGTTCGGATATCTTATATAGAGCCGGTTCACCTTTAGCGACAACTTCACGAGCGACTACGTCAGCATCAATAACTGTGATTCCAAACTCTTGTAAGCGGTCAGTTACAGCGTTTTTACCTGAGCCAATTCCACCAGTGATACCAACAATATGCATAAATCAGATTCTTATAAGTTGAAGGTAAATTGTCGTTAGCGTATCGCCCCATATCAGTGCTATCCAACCAGCAATAGCGAGATAAGGGCCGAAAGGGATAGGGTTTTGAGATGAATGATTTTTAAATAGCATCATGCCTATCCCAATGATTGCACCGACGAGGGAGCTTAAGAGGATGATAAGTGGTAATTGATATATTCCAGTCCAGGCTCCAAGGGCTGCGAGTAGTTTAAAATCACCGTACCCCATGCCTTCTTTGCCGGTTAGTAGTTTAAAGACCCAGTAGATTGACCATAAGCTGAGGTAGCCTGCCATCGCACCATATACCGCATGTTCTAGTGAGCTGAACAGATCAAAGCTATTAACCAATAAGCCTAGCCATAACAAAGGTAGAGTTAAACGGTCGGGAAGAAGTTGATGATCAATATCAATAAATATCAAGCAAACTAGCACCCATGTAAGTACTACGACGCTTAATCCAATAAGGTTAAAACCATAAATATAGACAGCGTACGCAGAGCAAACTGCTGTAAATAGTTCTACAAAAGGGTACCGAAAAGGGATATGAAGCCCACAAGATGAGCATTTTGCGCGAAGGAAAATCCAGCTGATAACAGGTATGTTTTCATACCAGCGGATTTTGTGCTGGCACTTAGGACAGGTGGATGCAGGTTCTGAGAGATTATAAGGTTCTTGGATTATATCAGAGTCACCATTAATTTCTTTTTCCCATTCTCTTTGCATCATAATGGGTAAGCGATGTATGACTACGTTTAAAAAACTACCGACACAAAGGGAGAATAAAAACGCGCAAGCGATAGCCAGCGCGGGGTCATTAATAATTGGAATCATAGTTTTAAACTTGAAATTTGCGTAGGAGGAGTAACTTCAATTAAATTTACTAGGATAAAAATGAAACCATCAAAGAGTTTTTCATAATTTATTGTAATCAGCACTTCATATATGGGTTATTCACCCTTTTATTAGAAAATTAAGAATAAACCAAAACTTCTATGTTGTGCTAAACAACGTTGCCTAATTGGAATATCGGAAGATACATGGCTATAACGAGTCCGCCAACTAAAACTCCAAGAACAGCCATGATAAGAGGTTCTAGTAAGCTAGATAAATTATCTACAGCGTTATCCACTAGTTCTTCATAAAAATCAGCAATCTTTTCTAACATCATCTCAAGTGAGCCGGCTTCTTCCCCGATTGCAATCATCTGAATAACCATATTGGGAAATATACCTGTCATGGTTACTGCATTTTGAAGGGATTGCCCTGTAGATACGCCATTTTTAATTTGTAAAATTGCATCCCTATATAGAGCGTTACCTGAAGCGCCTGCGGCAGACTCTAGAGCGTTGACTAAAGGAACCCCTGCTGCAAAAGTTGTAGCAAGCGTTCGTGCGAAACGGGCAATAGATGCATTGTGTAATATTTCACCAATAATGGGTATTTTTAGCATCGCTTTGTCAGTTCCGTCTCTAAATTTCTGAGATTTTTGTTTTGCTTTTTGGAATGAAAAGCCTATGGCAGCAACAATAAGGAAAGAGATCCACCACCATTCTTGTGCAACTTCAGATAAATTAATAACGAATTTAGTAAAGGCTGGGAGGTCTGCGCCAAAGCCTTTGAAAACATCTTCAAACTGAGGTACTACTTTTACAAGGAGGATAGCTGAAACAATTAGGCCGACAATTATTACAGCTGTTGGGTAAGTTAATGCTTTCTTTATTTTTGCCTTAAGTGATTCTAGCTTTTCTTTATAAGTTGCTATTCGATCTAGCATTGCATCTAATGCGCCCGATTGTTCGCCAGCATTCACTAAGTTGCAGTACAAATCATCAAAATGTTCAGGGTGCCGAGTCAATGAGGTTGAGAAATCTGTTCCGCTGTTTACGTCATTTTTAATTTCATAAACAATATCTTTTAGTTTTTGTTTTTCTATTCCTCCAGCAGTAATTTCTAGTCCTTGGAGTAATGGAACGCCCGAACGCATCATCGTAGCCATTTGACGGGTAAAGAAAGCAATGTCTACAGGCTTTATAGGCTTGTTTTTTGCGCTAAATAGGCCGGCAGATTGCTCTTTGGATATTTTAGAAGTTAAGATTCCTTGAGTGCGAAGTTGTGCTTTAGCTTGAGCTGCGCTGCTTGCATCTATCTTGCCTTTGCTTTTATTACCGCTTTTATCTTTCCCTTGCCAGGTGAAAGTATATAACTTGGCATTTTTAGCCATAAATTAATTCCCGTTATCAGGTCTTGATGACACGATTCATCTCTTCAAGACTGGTGATTCCTTCCGCGACTTTTTTCAAACCAGAGCGCCTAAGGCTCTGGAAATTCTGTGTTTCAGCTACTCTTAGTATATCTAGTGAGTTGCCATTCTCCATAATAACTTCAGCAATTTCTGGCGTCATAGGAAGCATTTCATAAATGCCTACTCGACCTTTATAGCCGCGATTGCACTTGCTGCAGCCATCATGGTTAGCCTCAAAGAGAGTTAGGTTATCAAGTTCTTCATTGCTAAAGCCTTCTTCTATTAGCGTTACTTCTGGAAGAGAAGTCGGTTTTTTGCAGCTTTCACATAAACGTCTACCTAATCGTTGAGCTATGATGAGACTAACCGATGTGGCTATATTAAATGCAGGAACCCCCATGTTTCGTAAACGAGTGAGTGTTTCTGGAGCGCTATTTGTATGTAGCGTGGATAATACCATGTGTCCTGTCTGGGCTGCTTTAATAGCTATTTCGGCCGTTTCAAGGTCTCGAATTTCACCAACCATTACTACGTCAGGGTCTTGGCGAAGGAATGCACGAAGAGCTTCCGCGAAATTTAAACCAACTTTGGCATTTACATGTACTTGGTTTATCCCTTCCAAGTTGATCTCAACAGGGTCTTCTGCAGTGGATATATTCCGTTCTTCAGTGTTGAGAATATTTAAGCCTGTATAAAGACTTACGGTTTTACCGCTTCCTGTTGGACCTGTTACTAATACCATGCCTTGTGGGCGATGAAGGGTTGTTAAATAAAGATCTTTTTGGAAATCTGCAAAGCCAAGAGCTTCGACTCCCATTTTTGCACTGCTCGGGTCTAGTATACGCAGTACAATTTTTTCACCCCATAGAGTGGGAAGAGTATTTACACGAAAATCTATGGCGCGTTTTTTAGATATTTTCATTTTAATGCGGCCGTCTTGGGGTACGCGCCTTTCAGAAATATCCATTTGCGACATTACTTTTAACCGAGCAGATAGTCTCGCTGCTAGATTGGAAGGGGGTTTGGCTACCTCTTGAAGGATACCGTCAATCCTAGAGCGAATTCGATAGCTTTTTTCATAAGGCTCGAAATGAATATCGGATGCACCATTTTTAATAGAATCTAAAAGGATTTTGTTAATAAAGCGCACGATAGGTGCATCTTTTGTGGCATCTTCTTCGGAATCTTGTTCTTCAGGCTCTGGAGCAGATCCGTCTGAAATTTCTAGATTATCTAGATCACTGTCTTCTAATTCATCTAAAGCAGAATCTTGCCCTTCTAAAAATGTTTCTATAGCCCGTGTAAGTTTGTCTTCTTCAACAATGATAGCTTCAGTTGTGATACCGCACTGAAACTTAAACTCATCTAATGCTTGTATATTTGTGGGGTCGGATATAGCAACGAATAGGCGGTTGTCACGTTTCTGTAAAGGTAGAGCGTGATGTTTCGAAATAAGAGAATCGTTAATTAGGCCTTGGGGCAAATTGGTTAGGTCTAGTGCATCCAAATCCAATAAAGGAATACCAAATTCTTCAGATGCTGCTGCGGCGGCTCTATATGCACTTACAAGGCGTTGTTCAATGACATATGAAATAAAGGTTTGCTGCTTTTCTCTTGATTGAAGATAAGCCTCTGCTGCAACTTCAGCTGAACATACACCTTCATTAACCAGTCGTTTTGCTAGTCCACTTAATGGTTGGCTAGGTTGCAAAGTGTGACTCCCGTCTCATTCCATGACACCAATTTTGATTACTAAAACTAACGAATCAGTGATAAATAGCCCAGATCTATTTTTTTACAGTGATAGCCCACTTAAAATAGCATTTGCATAGCAGTTTGAAAATGCGCTATATAAGTATTATGAAATAAAATCGGATAGGTCACTGGCGTGTTTTGAAAAATACGCTACAATCAAAGGACTTGGTGATACCAAGGATTTTTATTCGCTGGAGAAAAAAAATGAAAAAAGTACAACAAGGTTTTACCTTAATTGAATTAATGATCGTGGTTGCCATCATTGGTATTTTGGCTGCAATCGCATTGCCTGCATATCAAGATTATACGCTTCGCTCAAAACTATCTGAAGTTGTTGCATTGTCTGGTGGTAACAAAGTAGCTATTGAGGAGTATTACCACATAAATGCTGCACTTCCTACTTCTACTGCAGCCATCACCGGTTGGGATGCTACTATGGAAGGCTCTCATGTGGGTCAAGTGAACGTGACGTTGGTGTCTAGCGCGATTAACAATACTCTTGCTACTGCAATGGACGACACTGCAGGTGCTGACGTAGTAATTCTAACGCCTACTCCTTCTCAAGGTAATGTGACTTGGGAAATTACTTGTACTGGGATTTCTGACGCTCGTTGCCCTAGCCGATAAGATCAGTCGTATCTTTTAAAAAAAGAGGGTGTTACCCTCTTTTTTTGTTTTTAAAGAACCTAAAAATAGAAATGAAACGAAATATAATAATTATTCTAATCGCGGCATGTGTTGGTGTGACTTGGTATATCGCCAATACAACTGAAAGGCTCACCCCTCAAATTAAAAGCGCTGCAGAAAACGCTATTCTCGAACAGCCAGAATTTCCTGCACGTCCTGTTTGGTGGCATGATGATTCAGTGATGGCTGTTGGTATTGTTCCGGGCAGCGTTAATCCTCACCATGCGGCATCTAAGGCTTGTGAAATCATTAAAGCCAAAGGTGTGACGACTGCCATTGTAGAGATCTATGATGTGGTCAAGATTCAGAAAGAAGATGATTGGGATCAGCTAGCCGCAGATAGTTGCCAGTAATCGATCAATTTTAAGTGTTATTTAAAATGAAAAAGGCTGCATATGTGCAGCCTTTTTTCATTCAAGAATAATGTAATCTGGGCATTAATCTTCAATTAGGCGCATAGATAGATCTACTGCTTGGCAGTGCTTAGTCAACGCGCCGATAGAAATATAATCCACACCTGTTTCTGCGATAGGGCGTAAGGTTTCATCGGTAATACCTCCAGAGGCTTCAAGCTTGGCAATACCGCGAGTTAGCTTAACAGAGTCTCTCATCGCTTCTAACGAGAAGTTATCCAGCATAATGATATCTGCACCGGCTTCTAGCGCTTGATGAAGTTCTTCCATCGTTTCCACTTCAACTTCGACGGGTTTGCCAGGCTCATTTGATTTGGCTGTGGCAATTGCGGCGTCGATACCACCACAGGCCATAATATGGTTCTCTTTAATCAAGAAAGCGTCGAATAAGCCAATTCGATGGTTATAGCAGCCACCACAGGTAACGGCATATTTCTGGGCAAAGCGAAGGCCTGGAAGCGTTTTGCGAGTATCAAGCAGTTTTACCGTTGTGCCAGCTACTTTGTCCGCATAGAACTTACTAACAGTAGCTGTGCCTGAAAGCGTTTGTAGGAAGTTTAAAGCCGCGCGCTCTGCTGTTAGGAGGTTTCTAGCAGAACCTTTGGCCCAGAAAAGTACTTGGTCGCGTTGAACGATGTCACCATCATCAACTTGCCAGTCTAGCTCTAGTTCAGGGTCTACTTGGCGAAAAACTTCATTTACCCAGTCGACACCACAGACAACTGCTTCTTGGCGGCTGATGATGCGAGCGGTTGCGGTTTGTTCAGCAGGAATAAGTTGTGCGGTAATATCGCCACTGCCTATATCTTCCTGTAAAGCGTAACGAACGGCGTCTGGGATAAGGTGCTGAATTTCTGCGCGGGTCAACATAGTCGGTCCTGATTGAAAATGTGTGAGGCTTGGCTTTTACAAATGGGCCTCTGATAATATGCAGATTCTATCGAAATAGATCTAGAGCGGGTAGGGTATAAATGAATATTGCAGGTCAAAACTGGCACAAAGGGGTAGAGGTTGTGCCTTCGCCGAATTTTAATGAGCGCCCAGACTCTAACGATATTTCGTTGTTGGTTATCCACAACATTAGTTTGCCTCCGGGTAAGTTTGGTGGTGGCTACATTCAGCAATTTTTTCAGAACAAGTTAGACGTGACGATCGATCCTTTTTTCGAAGAGATAAAAGATCTTCAAGTATCTGCTCATTTCCTAATTGAGCGAAGTGGTCATATTGTCCAATTTGTGCCAACCGGCTGTAGAGCTTGGCATGCTGGCGTATCTATCTTTAAAAGTAGAGATAATTGTAATGATTTTTCGATAGGCATAGAGCTAGAGGGAACGGATGTAGATCCTTATTCGGATGATCAGTACAACGCTTTAGCTGCTCTTACTAAACAACTACGTGATCTGTATCCCAAGATAGAGCTGAATAGGATTGTTGGGCATTCTGATATAGCCCCTGAGCGTAAAACTGACCCTGGTCCAGCATTTGACTGGCAAAGATATCGAAAACTATTGGACTAATTAGACGGGAAATAGTTTTGCCAGCAAGACCGGTACTGCATTTTCGACTCTTAAGATGCGCTCGCCAATATGGATTGATTTGAATCCGCATTGATTGAGTTTATCGACTTCGTATTCAATAAAGCCGCCCTCAGGGCCAATCGCTAGGGTTGTGGGGATTGCTTCTGGTTCTGGGCACCTATTGGCATTATAAGGATGAGCAATTAAAGAGCGTGTTTTTTTCGCGATCTCTGGAAGTTCATCTTCGACAAAAGGCTTGAAGCGTTTGCGTAAATGAACCCTCGGCATAATCGTATCGCCAGCTTGTTCTAGGCCAAGTGTTAACTGCTCTTCTATTTGATTAAGTATTGGCGTGCTCCAATAACTCTTATCTACTCGATAGGAATTAATCAGATAAAGCTCTTTTACGCCCATGGCTGAGACAGTTTGTAGTATCCGTTTCAGCATTTTAGGTCTGGGTAAGGCTAATATTAAGGTTAGAGGTAACGCGGCTGGAGGTTGTTTTTCTAGCGATACCTTGAGCGTTACAGCGCTGTTATTGAGCTCTAAAACTTCCCCTTTGCCTATTTGCCCATTGAGAAGACCTACATTTAGCAGTGCTCCAATCTCAGGTTTGTGTACTGAGCGGATATGTTCAAAACGATGATCTGTTAAAACCACGCTATCGCTAGCAACAAAGTCAGTTTTATTAATTAGTATTAGATTCATGGGGTTATCAGGTAAAGGGAAGAGGCTAGAGTGTACCGGTCTCGGGTATTTAAGGCTAATTTTAACTCTAATCAAAAAAATAGATGTTTATCTAAATGAGAATGTTTATCTGTAGCGTTATCTTTTGGCGTGTGATATCTTTGCGCCATCTTGTATAAGCGATCAATATTCTGTGAATCCATGAAGGGGGTTTCTGTGAAGCTTAAAGTTCTTGTTGCTAGTGTTGCTATGGTTACTGCACTAGGTGCTAATGCGGCTCAAAATTACGACAATTTCCCTGTAACTCTAAAAGGTTACAAAGGTGATGCTACTAATTCTGTTGCGTACACGGGTCAGGCTGCACGTCAGGTTCTTCACACTTCTTTGAAAAAATTGGCAGGCCAAGGTAACGGTCAGCCAAATGCCGAACTTAAAGCAAAAATGCTTGCTTACTACGAAGGTAAAGATGCTGGTCGTGAGATCCTTTCTCCGGCAACTAAAGGCGGCTTCGTAGTAGCAGAGACTTCTGTAGACGAAATTTCTAAAGGCAAAAACCTATCCGGTAAAACGTTTAAAGGTGCTGTACCAGGCTGGCCTGGTAACATGACAGGTCCCGAAGTAATTACTTTCATGATCGAGAAAGCAGCAGCTTCTGACAAAGGTTATGACCCTCTAACAGGTTACGACTACCGTCAGCTTATCTCTAAATTCGCAATGGGTGCAGTATTCTACAATCAGGCTGTAGATAACTACCTAGATGAAAAGCTAGATGCTGACAAAAAACCAAACAACAAGCCTTACAAAGAAGGTAAGCATTACACAGGTAAAGAGCACGCTTGGGACGAAGGCTTTGGTTACTTCGGTGCACCAGCGAATACGCTTAACCTGACAGCAGAAGATGTTTACAACATCGCTAAGCAGAAAGAAGGTGCGCTTGCTAAAGCTGACTTCAACAAAGACGGTAAAGTATCTCTTTACAATGAGATGACTTACGCTCATGCATACTACGCGGCTGGCTTCGATAAAGGCGGTAAAACAACTTACCTGCATAACATCATGCAAGCTTTCGTTGATGGTCGTCAGTTGATTACTGATGCTAAAGGTGAAGTGCTAACTGATAAACAGCGTACAGAGCTTAAAGCTCACGCAGCGACTATTGCTGATAACTGGGAAATGGTTATCGCAGAAGCTGTATTCAAATACGCAGGCTCTACTTACAAAGACCTTAAAGAGATCAACAAGCTAGTTGAAACTAACGGCGATGTTGCTCCTGCATTCCGTGCTTACGCTAAGCACTGGGGTGAGTTGAAAGGTTTCGCACTAGCACTTCAAACAGGTAATAAAAACCTTGGTGAAACGGCTGTTAAACTTAACCGTTTGATCGGTTTCAGCCCTGTATTGCTGGGTAATACGCAAGTTGTTGGTCTAGACGACAAAGGTAACTACATCCAAGCGTCTTCTGGCGACATGAAGCAGTACATGCTACACATGCTTAAAGTTCAGCAGTTGATGGTTGATCAGTTTGGCGTTAAAGCGCGTAACAAAGATGTTCTTGGTGACATGGGCGCTCTAGCTGACAAACTAGGTTCTGGCGGTTACGTAGAAAACGACTAATTCGCTACAGAGCAATTGATAAAAGCCAGCCTTGCTAACAGGGCTGGTTTTTTTGTATTTGAGGGGGCTATGCTCGAGATCTTTTCTGAATTCTATAATTCAGTGCTAGCGGACTTTACCAATAGTAAAAAACGCGTCTATTGGGGCTACTTGTTAGCAGCTCTTGTTATTGCTGTCGTTTGGTTGGTTCAAACTAAACGAGTCTCTTTTGCTAAAGCGATTTCGATTATCTTTAGCGCCAAGGTTTGGTGGTCGCAATCAGCGAAAGCTGATTACCTTATTTTTCTGATCAACAAGTTCTCTTTTTTATTTATAGCGCCTTTGCTGTTAACACATGCGGTTGTTTTCGAATGGCTGTTTTTTAAATTTCATGAGTGGTGGGGTTATCAATCAGTTGGTAATGACTGGCCACTATGGACTATAACTGCACTATTCACATTCAGTTACTTTATCCTGAATGACTTCTCCCGTTTTTTTGTACACAAGCTTCTGCATGAAGTACCGTTTTTGTGGGAGTTTCATAAAGTCCACCACTCCGCCCGGGTCTTAACACCCATCACTGTATTTCGCACCCATCCGGTTGAAGGCATTCTGTTTGCGTTTCGATCGATATTTGTTCAAGGTTTTTTAATCGCAGTATTTACATTCCTGTTCGGTGATCGTGTTGATCTATTTATGTTTTACGGTGTGGTTGTAACGACCTTTCTATTTAATGTGCTGGGATCTAATTTACGTCATTCCCAGATAGCGATCGGTTATTGGAAAGAAGTAGAGCGATGGCTGATCTCGCCTGCGCAGCATCAGATCCATCATTCAACCTTGCCCAAGCATTTTGATAAAAACTATGGGGTTATCTTGGCGATTTGGGATCGCTGGACAGGTACTTTGGTTCATTCTGAACGAGATCAGGAATTAGAGTTTGGTATTTCTAGAAAAGTAGAGGCGAATGAGCAAAATGTTCTCTATCTTTATTTTCAGCCGTTTAAATCTCTATTTAGTCGCTTAAGGCAAATATCGAAGCCAAAAGTAGCAAATGATAATTGAATAGATATATATCAATGATAACGGTTATCGTTTATGATTCTATTCTTACTTTAAGACACGTTTTGTATTGTTGAGTGTTGAGGTTTTTTAATGAAGATAAATGCTTTAGCTAAGATTGTTTCCTCTGTTGGTGCTGTTGCTGCTGTCACTGTATCCGCTTTATTGCCCACATCTGCTTTTGCTCAAGAAGCCGGTGTTGTAAATGTTTATTCAGCACGTAAAGAAGCCTTGATTAAACCGCTTCTAGATCGTTTTACAGATGAAACAGGTATCAATGTAAACCTTGTTACAGGTAAAGCTGATGCGCTTTTAAAGCGCCTTGAGGTAGAAGGTAAAGCAAGCCCTGCTGACCTGTTTGTGACGGTTGATGCTGGTCGTTTACACCGCGCTAAGAGTGCTGGTGTTCTTCAGGTGTCAGGAAGCGACACCCTAAATAAAGTTATTCCGCAAAGTCTTAAAGATGCTGATGGCTATTGGTATGGCATGTCACAGCGTGCAAGAACGATCTTTTACGTAAAAGGTAAAGTTGATCCTTCAGAGTTGTCTACTTATGAAGATCTAGCTGATCCAAAATGGAAAGGGCGTATCTGTGTTCGTTCTTCCAATAATATTTATAACCAATCCTTAGTTGCTTCTATGATCGATGCTATTGGCGTAGAGAAAACTGAAGCTTGGGCTAAAGGTTTAGTGAAAAACTTTGCGAAGCCGCCTTCAGGTGGTGATACTGATCAGCTAAAAGCTGCAGCAGCAGGCGTATGTGATATCGCCTTAGCAAATACTTACTATTTTGGTCGTTTGTTAAATAGCGAAAATGCTGAAAAGAAAGCAATTGGAGCTAAATTGGCAGCGTTTTGGCCAAACCAAGCTGACCGTGGTGTTCACATGAACGTTAGTGGCGCAGGTGTAACTATGCATGCTCGTAATGTTGAAAATGCTGTGAAGCTAATGGAATTTATGGCCTCTGATCAGTCTCAAGCTTGGTATGCAGAGGTGAATAACGAATATCCTGTCGTAACGACTGCTAAAGTGTCTGACACGTTGGCTGGGTTGGGTGAATTTACTGCTGACGATATTGTGTTGAGCAAACTGGGTGAAAATAACCGTAGCGCAGTTGAATTAATGGATCGCGCAGGTTGGAAGTGATCTATTTTACTATCAAGTAATTGTTTATTAAGTGATAGAATAGCTTGACCTAAGCGCCTGTAGAGAAGTCTTACAGGCGTTTTCTGTTTTTTCAGAGTCTTTAAAAAAGAATGCTTGCAGTTAAATTCAAACAATTTGGACAAAATTGGCTTGCGACGAGTTCTTTCGTCGTGACCTTTATGTTGCTACTGCCAATTGCTGTGATCGTTGGATTTGTTTTTAACGGCTCTGCTGATGTTTTCTCTCATCTATACAACACGGTCCTCGCTGATTACGTCAGTAATTCATTACTACTCATGCTCGGTGTGGGGTTTGGTGTTCTTCTTTTAGGTATCCCAACCGCTTGGCTCACAAGCGTATGCGAATTCCCTGGGCGTAAATTGTTTGCGTGGGCTTTACTACTGCCTTTAGCGGTCCCTGCTTATATCATTGCTTACACTTATACAGGCTTATTGGATTATGCTGGTCCAGTGCAAACTCTAATCAGAGATATCACTGGACTTGGTTACGGCGAGTATTGGTTTTTTGAAGTTCGCTCTTTAGGTGGAGCGATCGTGATGCTGGCTTTAGTGTTGTATCCGTATGTATATCTATTAAGCCGTGCAGCCTTTCTTGAGCAATCCGCTAGTACTTTGGAAGTCAGTCGAACTCTCGGCTATAACCAGTGGCAAGGCTTGTTTAAATTGGCTTTACCTTTAGCGCGCCCTGCAATCATAGCTGGCTTAACTTTGGCGTTGATGGAGACATTGGCTGATTATGGCACCGTGCAGTATTTTGGTGTTAGTACCTTTACTACCGGTATTTTTCGTACCTTTTATGGCTTTGGTGACTCCGCTGCTGCCGCTCAGTTGGCAGCTTTTCTACTTGGATTTGTAGCGCTTCTAGTTTTAGTCGAAAAATATTCTCGTCGTAAAGCGCGGTACCACTCTTCAGCAGAATATAAAGCTAAGGCAAAATTAATCGAGCTGAAAGGCGGCAAAGCATTTTTTGCTTTTGCCGTATGTTTATTTCCAGTTCTATTTGGTTTTCTTATTCCAGCAGGTTTGCTTGGATTTTGGAGCTTTACACAGGCAGATCTATCGGATGGTGATTTTGTCGAGTTAGCTTGGAACTCTTTCTATTTAGCATTTTTAGCTGCCTTGATTGCTGTAGGCTTTGCGCTATTGCTAGCTTATGCTGGTCGCTTAACGCCAAGTAAAGGTGTGCGTTTCTCTATTGCGACCGCAGGTATGGGCTATGCTCTACCAGGAACGATTATCGCTATAGGAGTTATCATCCCATTTGCGTGGATGGATCACCAACTAATCGCGGCTGCCAAGAATTGGTTCGATATTGATTTAGGGTTGGTCCTCTCGGGGACGATTGTCGCGCTATTATTTGCTTATACTGTTCGCTTCTTAGCCGTCTCTCTGGGCGCGATTCAGAGTGGCTTAGGAAAGATAAAACCGAGTCTAGATGGCGCTGCGCGCACTTTGGGTTGTACGCCTTTACAAGTATTAAAACAAGTACATGTGCCTTTGATGCGTAGTTCTGTATTAACTGCGCTTCTTATTGTTTTTGTCGATGTTTTAAAAGAGCTACCAGCGACTCTTATATTGAGGCCCTTCAACTTCAACACGCTGGCTGTTAGAGCGTTTGAGTTAGCGTCAGATGAAAGATTGATAGATGCAGCGCCAGCGTCACTTCTCATAGTGGCAGTAGGTCTATTACCGGTGATTTTACTAAGCCGCTCAATATCTAAAGGGCGTGCAGGAAACTAATTTATGAGCCAAGCAAAACACCTTTTAATTGATGATGTGACCTTAGCCTATGGTGATGTTGAGGTTGTGCATAATGTTTCATTGGGATTAGAAAAGGGTGAAATTGGTTGTCTCTTGGGACCGAGTGGCTGTGGTAAATCTACACTGCTAAGATCGATTGCAGGGTTTGAGCCGGTTAAATCTGGCGAGATTTCCATGTTGGGGCAGCAGCTATCCACTTCACAATTTTGCATGCCTACAGAGCAGCGCAATATAGGTATGGTTTTCCAAGATATCGCATTGTTCCCGCATTTGAGTATCGCGGATAATATTGCGTTTGGAATCAAAAATTGGAGCAAAGCTGATAAGAATACCCGTATTTCAGAGCTGCTTGAGCTTGTCGGCTTACCTGGTGTAGAGGAACGTTACCCTCATTCCTTATCGGGTGGTCAGCAACAACGAATCGCGCTTGCACGTGCGATGGCGCCAAAGCCAGACTTGCTGTTGTTAGATGAGCCGTTTTCTGGCTTAGATGCTAACCTTCGTGAAACTCTAGTGCCTGAGATTCGAGATATTCTCAAGCAAGAAGAGATGAGCGCTATTCTGGTAACACACGATCAGATGGAAGCCTTTGCAATGGCAGATAAAATTGCCGTAATGCAACAAGGGGTTATTCAACAGTGGGGCACGGCTTTTAATATCTATCACGAACCAAAAACTCGCTTTGTGGCGGACTTTATCGGTTTGGGAGAATTTCTTAAGGCGCGTATCAAAGATGCTTATTCGGTTGAGACATCATTAGGCGTTTTGGTCGGGGACGAACAGTTAGTCTATGCGCCAGGGACTGACGTTGAGTTGTTAATTCGACCAGATGATATTCAGCATCAAGAAGACAGTGATATAACGGGGCTCATTGTCAGCAAATGGTTTAGAGGCTCGCACTACCTTTACCAAGTTCAGTTGGATAATGGCGAAATCGTACCTTGTATCACCGCGTGTCATCATGACCATGATGTAGGTGAGCGTATCGGGTTAAAAATTGAATTTGACCACCTTGTTGTCCTTCCGATTTGTGATCCAGAATCGGGGATTTGTGAAATACAAGAGTCAGATGTTGTACCCGCTGCGGGAGCTTGAATACGCGTTTACCCTTAAACTTTCTGTTTACGTCGCTCTAACTCGTTAAAACTGTTAACTATTTTACAATGCTAGCGGTTGTTGCGATGCGGTAAAAAATAGATAGTTTAATGGCTTTTCTTAACGATAAAGAAATTTACATTCTTAATCTGATCAATATTCTTAACTTACTGAAAAGCCAGTCTTTATGCCGGTTTCTTAATTTCTGTTGTTTT
This sequence comes from Neptuniibacter sp. QD48_55, assembly GCF_047778115.1. Classification (GTDB taxonomy): domain Bacteria; phylum Pseudomonadota; class Gammaproteobacteria; order Pseudomonadales; family Balneatricaceae; genus Neptuniibacter. Next base: position 826,641 of record NZ_CP180555.1, read on the forward strand.
TTGTTCTATACATCTCTTTTGCCGTTATAGATTCAATCGCGAATATTATTGTTGCATTGCGTCAGCTTCCTCGGATGTGCTGGTTTGTCACTTTTATTTCATAGTATTGGATTATCCTTATTACTCTTCAACCAAAGTCATATTATTATCGTTGAAGAGATCGGATTATGATCGATATATAACCAACTTATGAAATACCTTTATAAAGCCTCGAGCTGGTCGGTATTCTTAGTTTGGAAATGATGGACCATAAATAATTACTACAAAGCACAAATGCGTATAAGGGGATGTAACATGGGTCAGAAAATTGCCCTAGTAACAGGTGGAACAGGTGGCTTAGGAACATCTATTTGCCGTGAATTGGTTGATGGTGGATTCCGAGTAGTTGCTGGTTACAACAGCGGTGGAGATCATTCAAAAGCTCAAGCTTGGCAAGCAGAGCAAAAAGCAGCAGGTTATGATATCGATGTGGCTTACGGCGATGTAACGGACGCTGAGTCTTGTGCACAATGTATCGCTACAGTAGAAGAGCTAACTGGTGGCTCAATTGATATTCTTATCAACAATGCTGGTATTACTCGCGATGGCCAGTTTAAAAAGATGAGCTGGGAACAGTGGGATGAGGTGTTAACAGCAAACCTTGATTCTATGTTCCACATGACCCGTTTAGTTATTAACGGCATGATTGATAGCGGCTGGGGCCGTATCATCAATATCTCTTCCGTAAACGCTCAGAAAGGTCAGTTTGGTCAGTGTAACTACTCTGCAGCAAAAGCAGGTATTCATGGTTTCACTAAAGCCTTGGCTCAAGAGGTTGCACGTAAAGGTGTGACGGTAAATACTGTTTCGCCTGGTTATATTAAAACTGCAATGGTGGCGAAGATCGCTCAAGAGATTCAAGATCAGATTTGCGCTGGTATCCCTGTAGGTCGTTTTGGTACGCCTGAAGAGATTGGTCACATGTGTAATTTCTTGTGTGGCGAGCATTCTGGTTATATCACAGGTGCGGATATGTCGGTGAATGGCGGCTTGCACATGTCATAAAGCTGAATAGCTTATATATAAAAAAACCGCTTTTTAGCGGTTTTTTTGTTTCTAATCTTTTTACAGTAATTGCTGCAATCTTTCTTCAAAGCGTTCATTGAACTCTTCGAAATGAGCGGCAAAAGGTATGCCTAGCCATTCTTGTTCAAGCTGTTTGATCTCACTGAGATTAAAGCCCTGCTTTTGTTCAGCTAGTGCTTGCTGTAAGCGTTCCATCTGATATTCCATGCGCAGTGCTTGATCTTCCGGTGGTGACGGCTGAGAAGTTGCGATCTCCAAGCGAATGCACAGATGACGCAAACGTTGCTCTTGGGTATTGATCATCTCATCCATTTGATCTGGATTAGAGATCAGAGATAGCAGAACAGCAAAGCGCTGATCAATATCTGATGTATCAGAAGGTGATGCAGGTTCGTGTTCCCAAGCTTCTCGCAGTGTGTCTAAGCAGTCGCTTGTCGTTTCATCCAAAATTGCATGTTCAAGCTGTTCACAGATCTCTGCTTTACGCTGAATCGTCAGATATGGCTCAGACTCAAATTGTTTTAACTCGTGCTTTTGGCGCTGCACATAGTTAATCGCTTTCTCGATACGCTCAGATAGCGTTTCGTCCTCTACCGGAAGGTGCTGTTGCATTGAGCCAAGCAATTCTTGTAGATGGTTTAGACTGGCGCCGGTTTCAATCAGCTGTTCAAGTTCAGTGCACTGCTTTTCTAAAGCATTACTGTTTTGTGACGGAGAGCTGCCTTCTTTCGATGATGATTTATCAGCGAAATACATTTCAAAAATTTGACTGCAGTTCTCTCTGAATTGGTTCCAAAGCTTTCGTTCCTGATTACGTGGAGCAGGGCCAATTAGTTTCCAAGCCTTTTGCAGCTCTTTAACCTGCTCTGTTGCATCATGAAGATTTGTTGCTTGCAGAAGTTGCTCTGTTTCGGCGATTAAACTTTGTTTTTCTTTGGCGTTCGCTTGTCGAATCTCTTTTAGCGGCGCATCTAACTCTTTTAGCAGTTGATCGAATTGAACTTGTAGCTTTTTACCTGGAGCACGATCAACAGGAGAGTAATTGCGCCATTCTGTTTTCGCTTGATGGATCTGATGACTATAGTCTTTCCAGCTTTCGACAGTCTCTTCTTGAGGTGCTTGTAGGTTTTTTAGCTCCTCTAAGATCAGTTGGCGCTTTTCTAAATTGCTCTTGCGAATATCTCGTTGTTGAGCAAAGTGCTGGTCACAAGGCGCATATGCAGTGTCAGAGGCCTTCTTGAAACGCTTCCAAAGCTGTTGCGAATGAACCGAATCGGTCGCATCAAGTAGTTTCCACTCTTTCTGGATTCTACGAACTTGGGTTGCTAAATCTTGTACTGCTAGGTTGGATTGGCTAAGCGCTTCCATCTCTTCACATAGGGATTCTTTTTTCGGTGCAACTGCATAAGCTTGCCAATCCCTAATCTCTTGGAGTTCTGCTCCAAGTGCTTTAATGCGCTGTTCAAGCTCTGGCGTTAGATTGCCATTTAAGCGTTTGCTTAGCTGTTCCGCTTTTTTAATTTGCTTATCTGCTGAGCGAATTTCGCCGGATGAGATCGCAGATTTTAGCCCGTCTAAGACATCGCTAAGCTCTTTTTGTTGCTGTAGCGCATGATTATTATCGGCGTCTAGACGCAACTTCGCGTTAGCTATGCCTTCTTCTAGCTGTGCTAGTGAAGCAGGCTTCTCTTGTAATTTAGGCCAGCTAAATTTGTTTATCAGCTGTGTAGCTTCTTGCGCGGCTTTGTTTAATGGCTCTATTTCAGATGAACTATTCAATACAGTACACAGAGCTTTAATTTTCTCTTCAGCTTCAAGCAGGTGAAAATAAGAAACCAATAGGTTCTTTAATTGAGCGGTGATTTTATCGAAGCTAGCCTGCTCATCTTTGCTGCTGTATTGCTTAACTGCTGTCCAATCAGTACAAAGTGATTCCAATCGAGACTGGAATGATTTTAGCTGTTCCTGATCTGCGGGTAATGCGGTGCTTTGTTCTTTTAGAATGCAAAGTTCAGAGTAAACAGCGTGGCTTTGTGCTTTTTGCTTCTCCAGCTGAGCTGCTTTCTCTTGTTTAGCTTGCTGTTCTGCAGCATGCTTTTGGATTTTTTCGGAACAGCGAATAAGGTTCTCTTGGAAAAGCTCTTGTTGTTCGGCATTCGTCGAAGGGCGAAGTTTTTCCCAGTCTGCTTCAATAGCAGTCATCTTCGCGGAATACAGCGGGAAGAATTCAGTTGTTGAGAGTTGTTGAATAGACGCTAACTGTTTCTGGATCGCTTCTTGTTGAACTTGTTCTCGCTTATGTTGTTCGCGAATGACTTGAAGCTTTTCTTTAGTGACTTTAACGACGCCTTTATCTTTATTGCGAGCTGCCTTTTGGAGTTGCTCAAGAATCTCTTCACTATTGATCTGTCCGGCAGCTAGGACGCGCAAACTAGCCCGTTGGCTTTTCTCTGCGATAAGAACAAGGTCATGATCGTCAGTAACTTGGGTAACGGCTTGCTCACGAAGTTGTTCGTCTTGGCTATTAAGAGCAATGTGAGTCAGTAGATCGCTATCTGTAATGTAGGCCAGCGCGGTACTTTTTTCTTCCTGAAGCGGTGTTTCTTCTTGGCTCAGAAGAATCTGACTAATTTGGTGTAGAGCTAACTGCTGGATATTGCTAGAACTGTCGTTCTGGCTAATCTGGACTAATAAGTTAAGGTCGGAGAGCTTTTCAGTAGCACTTAAGCGTACTGTTTCATCCTCATCCTTCAGTGCTAGCTGCGATAGGATAGTTTGTGCATCGGCATCAGTTTCGCGAAGCTTTGCAATCGCTTTGATCCGCTTTTCGGGCTTGGCATGTTGCCAATTTGGCTTTAAAAATCTTGCTAGCATAGTGACCTGTACTTCTACGGCTACGCGTATATATGATGGAACGCGCTACCTTTAAGGGCCAATATTCTACCTGAGAATTAGGATTCTGACAGCGTTGACATTAAGATAATGTGCCAGCAAAGAGAGTTTTTTTTGAGAGACTGTGACAAAAGAAAAGGCAAACTCAGACTATTACAGAGTTAGGGTTTGTTGCTAAGCCCAAGAAATAGAAGGTCTTTGGGAAAGGGCACGGATAAAAAAAGCAAATTTTGCTTACCGAGCCCTTATGAAAGATGAAAAATTGTCTTCTTACTAGGTCCTAACCTCTACATCACCGTCGACGTAGAACCAGAATCCATCATCTTTGCGGAAGTTCGATTTTTCATACAAAGTACCACTTTGATCATCCGTTTCGAAATTGGCTTCGAACTCAACCATTCCGGTTTCGTCAGATCGATTGCCTTGGTTTGTGTCCAAAATTGTTAGGCCTGTCCAGTTAGTGTATTTCACTTGGTCGGCTAAAATTTCGGCATCGTCTTCGCCGCGGTTTTCTGGCGCAGTGGTATTGATTAGATAATCGATAGCACCCAGCGCGAAGGCTGTGTAGCGGGATCGCATCAATGCTTCCGCCGTTGGTGCAGGTTTTTGCCCTTGTACGATTGGTTTGCAGCAGTAATCAAAAGGTTTGTTGGAACCACAGGGACAAACTTTGTTCATTACATCCTGATTATGAGACATGGGTGAACCCTTAACATTGAAATGTTAATCTGAAATACAGAGCGTTCTATTGGCTATTCTTTTAAAATATATAGCTAATAACCACATTATATCTATCAGATTTACCCTTTTGGCAAGGATAATTTATGGCTAATGCGCCTTTAACATTTTTTTGGCATGACTATGAAACATTTGGCGCAGATCCTAAACGCGATTGGCCGGTCCAGTTTGCTGGTATTCGTACCGATGATCAGCTAAACATCATCGAAGAGCCGGTGATGTTTTATTGCAAACCAAGTGAGGACCAACTCCCTCATCCAGAAGCGTGTTTGATTACAGGGATTACACCGCAAAAAGCGATAGAAGAGGGTGTGTGTGAAGCGGATTTCTTTGCACAGATTCATGAGCAGCTTGCTCGTCCTGGTACTTGTGGTGTGGGCTACAACAGCATTCGTTTTGATGATGAAGTAACGCGATATGGTTTGTATCGTAACTTCTTTGATCCCTATTCCCGAGAGTGGCAAAACGGTTGTTCCCGTTGGGATATTATCGATATGTTGCGATTAACTCGATCCTTACGCCCTGAAGGGATTACTTGGCCTAAATATGAAGATGGATCTCCAAGTCTAAGGCTAGAAGATTTAACGGTAGCTAATGGTATTGATCATGGTCATGCCCATGATGCTTTATCAGATGTGTATGCCACGATTGAGATGGCAAAGCTGGTTCGGGATAAGCAGCCTAAGTTATTTAATTACGTGCTAAATAACCGCAGTAAGCAATCTATTCAAAACCTTCTAGACCCGCAAAGTCATAAGCCTGTGTTGCATGTTTCTTCTCGTTATCCGGTTGAACATGGTAATGCTGCTATTGTGGCACCCTTGGCGACACACCCTGTGAATAAAAATGGGGTGTTAGTGTGGGATCTGCGTGTGAATCCAGAACCTCTGATGCAATTACCGGTCGAAGAGTTGAGGCGTTTACTTTATACCAAGCATTCAGAACTCACTGACGCAGACCCGAAAATTGCGTTAAAGCAGGTGCATATAAATAAGTGCCCGATCATAGCGCCTGCCGGCATGTTGAATACTGAGGAAGCGGCCCGTTTGCAGATTGATGGGGATGTGTGTCGAACGCATTTGCAGATGCTAAGAAGTTTTACTGGTCTGTCGCAGAAAATTGCCGATATCTATAGTGAGAGCCCTTTTGAGGCGGAAAGCGATCCGGATATGATGCTATACAGTGGCGGTTTCTTTACGCCATCTGATCGTAAATCTATGGATCAAATTCGCCAAACGGGCCCTATGGAGTTGGCTGAGCTGGATCTGCCATTCCAAGATCCTCGGCTTGAGGAGATGTTGTTGCGCTATAAAGCGCGTAATTGCAGCTCCGTGTTAAGCCACGAAGAGCAGATGCAATGGGAAGATTACCGTCGTCGTAAGTTGTTAAAGGGCGAGGGCGGTCATTTGACTATGGATACATTCTATCAGCGATTGAATGAGCTCTATGGTCAGCCTGAAATGGATGATAATAAACGCCATATTCTAGAAGAGTTAGCTGTATACGCTGAGGCTATTTATCCTATGGAAGATGCTTTTGACGATGCTTACTAGATCGGCTGTTCTCGGTCTTTTACTTTTTTCTTGCGCTATCTATGCGGAGGAAGAGGTTGAACTGCCTATCGAATACGATATCACCTCACCTAAAGGCTATTACTATGGCACGGTAGATGGTGAAACTGCCTATAAAGATTGGCGAAGGGGCACCTTCGATAAAGAAAGGATGAATGAGGTTCAACCTAAAGACCTGCCCAGCAATCTGCCTGAACCTGTGGTGATTCCTTATGTTCCACCAGTGGTAAATGAAGTACCGGTAGGCAAACCGAAAAAGCCACCATTAAAAGGTGAGGACAAGATCTTTGTCCAGATCGGTAAGGATGAGAAAAAAGCGCGATGCCTTATCTTAGGGCAAGGTTGTGAAGAGCTAGTTGAGCCTGAAGTAAAAGATTCTGTTTATTTCCGACCGATAGAAGCGCAAAAGCAAAAACAGTTGGAATTAGAGCAAGAAAAAGCTAAAAAACGCACGATTATTAATCCAGACCAATAATCGTGCGATTTTCTTAGTGAGAGGGACCTTCAGTTATCAGGAGTGAAAGCGCCCTGATCTCTACGTTGCTTAAATAATCGAGTTAATTGTGTCGGCTCGGTTGTAGGGCGTTCAAACTTCTTGCCTGTGCTTAAGACCGTTAAACGGCGATCAAACAAACCTGCGTAGCGTTTGGATAGATCGTCTAAGGTTACTTTCTCTACAGCTTCCGCAAGCTTCTTGCGGGTATCAAACTCTGTTTCACCCCAATCGAGCTCTCTCCAGAACCGCTTAGTACGACTGGATAGCTTTTTATCCTGCTTTGTTATTCTTGAAATCACACTGCGTTTAAATTTGTTCAGCTCTTCCTGGTTTAATTGCGAGATCAAATTGCTCGATTGCATTAAGAACTGATCAATCTCTTTTACCAGAGTTTTGCCGTCTGCCACAGGGGATTGCACAATAAATGCAATACCCGGTGTTTTGTGCATCTGCAGAGGTGTACCGAAGACGATGTAACCTAATTGTTTTTCGGTGCGCAGCTGATTATAGAAAGGTGCGGATAAAATTTCGCTCAATACAGAGAATTCAGCTTTCTCTTTGTTACTGTTGTTATTGCCTTGTAGCAAAACAGAGATCGCCGAATCATCATGATCAATCACTAACTTATCTGTAAGTTGCTGCTGGCGTGGTACTTGAACTACCTGAACAGGTGCCACTTCTTTAGCGCCTGATTGCCACAGGTTATCTTTAATCAATGAAGCCACAGTTTCGGCGTCTGTTGCGCTTAAATTGCCATGTGTGAGTAGTTTAATATCCGGCGTTTCCTGCAATTTAGCAGCATAAGCGGCAAGATCTCTAACCGTCAGTTTTTCTGCTTCACGACGTTCCTCTGCATTGCTCCATTGAGGTAGAAGCAATTCATACAGACGGCTCGTCGTTTGATTGTACGGTTTATCATTTAGCTGGTTCGCTAAGTTATCTAGATACTTCTGCTTAAGGATCTCAAAACGCTCTTTTGGTAGGTCCGGTTTATTAATCGCAGAAACCACATCTTTTGTTAGTAGATCTAGCTTGTCGTTATAACCAGATAAGCGAACCGTAAAGCCCTTCATATGTGGGTAAATATTCGTGCCTAGACCAGCTAGATAAGCATCGTAGAGTGTTTCATTGAGTTGCTCTTGCAGCATCTCAGTGAAGAGGCTGTTCATCACCCAGTTTTTAGCGCTGGTATTGGCATATGGGGTTTGTAGTGTGAAATAGGCATTTGCTTTCGGCACATTAAAGCTTACATCGGTTAAATGCCAATGTTCGAAACCTTGTTTATCTTGCAGCATATAAGGCGCTTGTTTAGTTTCTGCTGCTAGAAGATCTAAGTCTTGGGCAATAAATGGGTTAGTGCTGCGAACCGTTAATTTAGGATCAATTGCTTTTACGGCGAAGCTATTCAAGGTTTCCGCGTTAAACTGAGAAACTTCAAAAGGTACGTTGTAGTCAGGTTCTGTTTGGTTGCCTTTAACATCACGCGCTTTAATGGTTACCAGCATATTCTCTGGCTTGATCTGATCCAGATATTGCTTAATCAGCTCAGGCTTAAACTCATTAAAGGTATAGTTCGCAGAGATGACTTTCTCCGTTGGGAAAAATTGCATCTGTCGTGTCAAACCGCTCACCATGTGGATGGGTTCTGATTGCTCCTGAAAGGTGAAACGGATGTTGCTCAGTTGTTTCTCTTCATCAAATAACGCTTTTTGAATTCCGCTCTGTTTTAGCAATTCAACATACTGGAATACCATTTGGATAACTTGCTGGTATTGCTCAAGCCCTTGTTCGGTTAGGCGCATGCTGACCATAAAGCTAGCTTGGTTATCCAAATCATGACCTTGTGAAGCTGAAAGGGACGTTGCCAAACCTTTCTCTTTCAGTAGAGAAAGTAAGCTACCTTTGCCTTCATAACCAATCAGGTTGCTGATGTAATACAGCGGCTTGCTTTCCCAATGACTGCGAGTTTCAGCAGTAGGGAAGGTTAGCGTAAGTGAGCGGATATCTTTTACGCTTTTGATCTTAACCAACTGCGGTAGTTGCTTCGGATTAAACAGAGATGTTTGGGTTTCAAACGCTTTAGAATCGTAGTTTTTAACCGCACTGAATTTCTCTCTTACCATCTGCTCTAATTGGTCCAGCGGCTCTCGGCCTTGCACGGCAAGCGCCATCAGATTGGCAGAATAATAGCGTTGATAAAATTCGATTAATTCCTTACGGATTGGACGCTCGGGAGTATTTGCTAGGGTTTCTAAACTACCCACTGCAAACCAGTTGTGGCTATTTTGTTGGTTCATTAAAGATTTTGTTACTGCATAGCTACGACGGTAATCATCTTTAATCTTTGATTGATATTCCGAGTGAACAGCATGACGCTCGCGATCTACGTATTTTTCATCAAATAGCGGCGCAATAAAGAATTGGGCAAAGCGATCTAAAGCAGGTTCTAAATTGTCAGCTGTGACATCAAAGAAATAGTTGGTGTTTTCCATCGACGTATAAGCATTATGGCCGCCACCGTGAGAACGGATGAAACTCTGATATTCATCCGCTGCTGGGTATTTTTCGGTGCCTAGGAACAGCATGTGTTCTAGATAATGGGCTAGGCCCGCACGATCTTTAGGGTTAGCGCTAGAGCCCACAGCTACATTCATCGAGGCAGCCGCTTTGTCACTTTTAGGATTCGAGATCAATAAAACGCGCAGCTGATTATCTAAGGTTAGGCTGCGATACATATTTGGATCGTTGGGACTTTTTTCGACGTCTGCGAATACTGATGTGGATAAAACTGCAGACAATAGACCAGCAAAAACAACTAGCCGTGGCATGGAAAGAGTTAGCATAAAAATAAGCCTTAAATCGTAAAAACACCAAAATGTTATATTGTGACAAAGCATAACGGTTAGGGTTCCTTAATCCAACTCAATGGATTTAGTATGCGTGGGTGTTACAATCCAGATCTTCGTTAAAAAAGTTCAGGAGTTGAAGGAAGCGATGAACAAGGAAAAAGTGATTTTTGCGTTTTTTATTGTGTTGGCATTGACGCTCAACTTTGGCTTCTTTCTTGGGGATATAGAAAACCCAGCTCACCATAACGTTTACGAGTTTTTTGCTGCATTAGTTGTCAGCATGATCTGTACAGTCATTAAATTTGGTGACCGAACACATCTAGGTGCACTGATGCTAGCTACCTCATTAGTTGCTGACCTGCAACTAATCGTCGCTGCAGGGATTTGGGGTTACGCAGAGCAGATTAGCGGTATTGGTATGGACCCATCTAATATGTCGAGCGTTGTTTCTCTAAGTGCTGGCGCGCTCTTAGCCAATGTTATCTCGGTTATTTTGTTGGTAGTTGAAACTGCCATGCTGCGTCGATAAGCACTGAGCGATTATTCTTTATGAATAACGTTATCTATCTATTTTTACGGCGCTTAAGAGTGCCGTTAATTACTCTGATTGTTGTTTACTCCATCTCAGTACTTGGATTTGTACTTATACCTGGGGAGGATGATCAGGGTAATGTTTACCGAATGGATTTCTTCCATGCGGTTTACTTTGTCTCCTTTATGGGGTCTACCATCGGCTTTGGTGAAATTCCTTATGAATTCACCTCTGCTCAACGTATGTGGACGCTCTTTTGTATCTACGCCACGGTAATCGCTTGGTTATACGGTATAGGTACGACACTGGCTTTGATACAAGAACCCGTATTTGGCCGCATGATGCGTAGGCGTTCCTTTACTGCAGATGTCCGGCAGATGAACGAACCCTTCTATCTGATATGTGGCTACGGTGTGACCGGTAGTGTCGTTGTTCAGCAGCTAGTACGACGTGATATTCGTGTGGTGGTAGTCGATATCAATCAGGACAAAATAGATGCGTTAGAGATGGATGAATTACCTATCTCTGTTTCCGCACTTTGTGCTGATGCCTCGCTTCCTGATATTTTGGATGCCGCTGGCCTGCAGCATCCTAAATGTATAGGGGTGATGGCGTTAACTAATCATGATCAGGTTAACCTATCTATTGCTATCGCTAGTAAACTGCTAAATCCTGAGCGGATGGTGATCAGTCGTACCGAATCTGATATTACCTCCGCCAACCTAAAATCTTTTGGTACGGATCTGGTGGTGGACCCGTTCCGGACTTACGCACAGTATCTGTCTTTAGCAGCTCATGCTCCTTATATGCATCTGGTATATGACTGGATACACAATCCATTCCATCGCCCGCTTTCCAGCGTATATCAACGTACGAAAGGGCGTTGGATCATCTGCGGGCATGGCCGTTTTGGCCGTGCGTTATATCGCGATTTTGATGAAAGTGATGTCGAACTGACAGTTTTAGATATTGATGCTGAAAAGATAAAAGACCTTCCCCATCAAGTTACCGGTGTTGGTACGGAAGCGGTTACCCTGATGGAAGCGGGTGTTATGGATGCGGTGGGTATCGTTGCGGGTACTAATAATGATGCCGATAATCTGTCTATTATGATGACCGCTCGTGAATTGAATCCCAAGCTCCTAACTGTGGTTAGGCAGAACATCCACGCGAATAGCTTAGTTTTCAAAAACAGCCGTGCCGATTTTATTATGGAGCCGGGGCGGATTATCGCTAACCGCATCCTAGCACATGTTAAATCTCCGCTAGTGCCTATATTTATCGAAGAGATGCAGAATAAATTTGATGATGTCTGGGCACATACATTGATTAATCGTATGAGCAGTGTGGTAGGGGACCGTGAGTTAGATAGTTGGGCCTATACCGTAGGCGAGAAAGAAACACCTGCTTTTATGGAAGCAAAGAAGCAGGGCTTCGAGTTGACGCTCTCTTTGTTCTTTAAAGACCCTCATAATCGCAAGAAAAATCTACATGCCTTTCCTCTAATGTTAAAGCGTGGGGATTTTATTGATATGTTGCCCGGCGAGTTGGATGAGCTACAAGAGGGCGATGAAGTCCTGATTTGTGGTTTAAATAAATCCAATCGCCGTATGCAATGGACTGTAAATAATTATAATGTCCTGCATTATGTCATTACGGGCAATGATGCGAGTAACAGTCTACTTTCGCGTTTTTTGCAGAAGAATAAATAAGACTTTCGAGGTCATATTTGGCTTATCTACTGTTAACGCTTACCACGCTTTTTTGGGCGGGTAACTTTGTTTTAGCGCGTGCTTTTTCTGTTGATATCCCTCCGATTACGCTAGCGTTAATTCGCTGGTCATTAGCGTTCGTTATTTTATTACCTTTTGCTATCCCCGCCATTTATAAGCATCGTGATGTGATTCGACAGTATTGGCCTAGGTTGGTGCTGTTTGGCGCTTTGAGTGTTGCTGGCTTCAACACCTTAGCTTATATCGGCTTGCAAACGACGACCGCTATGAATGGCACGTTGATGCAATCCTCTATGCCGATCATGATCCTCTGTATGAGCACATTAGTGCTTCGTGAGTCTGCGACCATGCGGCAATGGTTAGGTGTATTGCTTTCGCTACTAGGTGTTTTAGCATTGATCAGTAAAGGTGATCCTGAGGCTTTAATGTCGCTTAATTTCAATAGTGGCGACCTTTGGGTGCTACTCGCAATGTTTGTTTGGGCTTGTTACAGCCTAGCATTGCGTTGGAAACCGAAAGAGATGAGTGGGTTTGCGTTCTTCTCGGTTTCTTTAACCGTAGGGGTGATTATTCTAGTACCGCTTTCACTGTTGGAAACTGAGCGAGCTTTGCAGATTAAGTGGGATACGGATCTGATGTTACTGATCTCTTACTTAGCAGTATTCCCCTCGATTCTGGCTTATCTTTTCTGGAATTACGGTGTTGAGAAGCTCGGTGCGCATAAAGCAGGGTTGTTTATTCACCAAGTGCCAATGTGGGGAATTGTATTGTCGGTGATTTTCCTCGCAGAGCAGGTTCAGGCTTTTCATTTATGGGGTATCGCTTTAATATTCACAGGGATTTATCTTGCTGTAGTTGCCGGTACAGTTACCGGTAAAAGTTAGTTATTTAGGAGAAACAATGCGGACTTTTTTGGTTACTTTAATGGCGGTATTTTTGATTTCGCTTCCTATCGCTGAGACAGCTGAAGCTAAGCGCTTTGGTGGTGGATCTTCATTTGGTAAAAGCTTTTCTTCACCTAAAAAATCACAGCCTGCTCAACAGCAACAAAAGCAAGCTGATAAAACGACAACAAACACAACTACAGCACCTAAGAAAAAAGGTTTTGGTGGTTTGATGGCTGGTTTGTTGGCGGGTGGTATTTTTGGCGCGTTACTATTCGGTGGGGCGTTTGAAGGTCTGCAGTTTATGGATCTGATTCTAATCGCTGCGGTGATCTTTATTGTTTACAAAATCTTCTCGATGCGAAAACAGGCGCAGCGTCCGGATTACGCAACGCAAGGTGGTCATGGGCAAGGTCAGCCTTATACACCAGAACAGCAGCCACAGCCAATGCAGCGCGAAGCTCAAACTGAGAACGTGCAGGAGTTTAAACCAATGCCTACTTATGATTCCGGTTGGGGTGATTCTGCTGAGATCGAGATTCCTTCTTGGTTTAATAAAGACGCATTCTTGGAAGGTTCCCGTGAGCACTTTGTAAACCTACAAAAGGCTTGGGATCGTTCTGATTGGGACGAAATCCGTACGTATACTTCTGAAGAGTTGTTTAATGCGCTTCAGCAAGAGCGTGCTAAGTCACCAGCTGATCAGGTAACAGAAGTTGTATCGGTTATGTCTGAGTTAGCTAACTTCATCACTCAAGAAGATGAGGTGATTGTGAGCATTAACTTCTACGGTTGGTTGAAAGAGAATGCCTCTGAAGCGACTGAGTTTAATGAAACGTGGCACTTGGCACGTGATATGACTAAAGAAAATGCGGATTGGTTTATCGTCGGTATCGAGCAAAACTAAGCTGATACCCACCACTAAAAAAGCCAAAGCAATATGCTTTGGCTTTTTTGTATCTGGGATAAGCGAAGAGGTTTACTCTTCGTGATCGCGGATGAATGTCCAAGTATCGCCTTCGGACATGCTCTCAGCGAAACGGTAACCTTCAAGATCAAAGCCTTTTAAGTCTTCAGGGTTTTCGATCTTGTTTTGAATAATGTAGCGGGTCATCAAACCTCGAGCTTTTTTAGCGTAGAAGCTGATCATCTTATATTGACCATTTTTCCAGTCTTTAAACGCTGGCGTGATGATACGTGCGGAGATGTTTTTCTCTTTAGCTGCTTTGTAGTACTCATTAGAAGCAAGGTTAATCAGTACCTGCTCCTTCTGCTCAGCAAGTTCCTGATTCAAGCGTTCACAGATCTGAGTGCCCCAAAATTCATATAGGTTTTTACCGCGGCTATTAGTTAGCTTTGTGCCCATTTCTAATCGATATGGCTGCATCAGATCGAGCGGTTTCAACACGCCATAAAGACCTGAAAGGATGCGTAGGTGATCCTGTGCAAAAGCTAGGTCTTCTTCCGATAAAGTTTCAGCATCTAAGCCTGTGTATACATCACCTTTAAATGCTAGAACGGCTTGTTTAGCGTTCTCTGTATTGAATTCAGGTGTCCATGATTCATAACGGGCAACGTTTAAACTGGCCAGTTTGTCGCTCAACTTCATCATCTGAGCAATATCCTGTACGGAATGCTTTTTCAGTTCATCAATGAGAAGTTGGGAATGATCAAGAAACTCTGGCTGGCTGTATGTTTCAGTGACAGGGGCAGTTTCATAATCCAGAGTTTTGGCAGGTGATACGACAATCAGCATAGGAAAAATCTATCTTTGCAGTAAAAAGTCTATAGATAATAACCCTGTCTGTAGATACAAAAAAGGCCATTTTTAATATGGCCTTTTCTGGATCGAATCATCTGCAATTAAGAGGCGGTTCGTTTCTTGTAAAGCGTATGAGCAACAGTGCAGATGGCTGTGCCAACACAGACGAGTAGCGCTGGAATCAGTGGGTTTTCTAACGTGCCGGTTATCTTCATTAAAAGTCCTGAAATAAGGAAGCCGCCGAACAGGCATAAAATGCCCGACATCACACACATTACGATTGCATTGAGATTACGCTCAGGGCTTTGAAAAATGTACCAGCCAGCACTGGCAAACAGAGCGGATAAAGTAACCCAAGAAGCGATAGAATCAGTCATAAAATTCTCAGTATTGTTATTGTTGTAGGCCTATTAAGCCCTAACCTAGCAGCGCTGTCATCTCGACATTGGGTGGATACAAGAAACAGCAAAGGAATAGTGAGGGTTATGGGGGCAACCTCCACGTTTTTTCGGTATTATAACCGCCATTAAATTAGTGACATATATTGAGTTGCCACATTTTTTATAGCGGGCAACGCCATGCAGATTAGAGAAGTGAATAATGGATAAGAAAACTGTTCTGACGGGTATCACTACTACAGGTACACCTCACATTGGGAATTACTTGGGTGCGATTAAGCCTGCCATCGAAATGAGTCAGACAGGTGAGTACAACAACTGCTATTTCCTAGCTGATTTCCACGCATTAATTAAGTGCCACGATCCAGAGCGTGTTGCTCAATCAACGCGTGAGATCGCAGCGACTTGGTTGGCACTAGGCTTAGATACAGATAAAGCGACGTTCTACCGCCAAACAGATATCCCTGAGATCACGGAACTAACGTGGATTCTAACCTGCATGTGTTCTAAAGGTCTTATGAACCGTGCTCACGCTTACAAAGCTTCTGTTGATGCTAACCGCGATGCGGGTAGCAGCGATCTGGATGATGGCATCACAATGGGTCTATTCAGCTACCCAATTCTAATGGCAGCTGACATCCTGATGTTCAATGCTGATCTTATTCCAGTAGGTAAGGATCAGATTCAACACATTGAGATGGCACGTGATATGGCGGGCCGTTTTAACCACACTTACGAAAACCTATTCACATTACCAGAAGCGGTAGTGGATGAGCAGACTCAGCTAATTCCGGGTCTAGATGGTCGTAAGATGTCGAAGAGCTACGACAACACGATTCCGTTGTTTGCTTCTGCTGATGAGCTATACAAGCTGATTAAGCAGATCAAAACGGACACGCGCGAGCCGGGTGAACCTAAAGATGCTGATAACAGCACAATCTTCCAGCTATACAACTGCTTTGCTAATGAAAATGAAGCAGCTGCAATGCGCCAGCAGTTCGAAAACGGTATCGGTTGGGGCGATGCGAAGAAGGAACTATTTGAGTTCCTAGACGCAAAACTGTCTGCTCCACGTGCTCGCTACAATGAGTTGATGAACGATCTTGGTGAAGTGGAAGAGGTTCTACAGAAAGGTGCAGCGAAAGCTCGTGAGATCACTTCTCCGTTGATGGATAAGGCGCGAATTGCGGCTGGTATTCGCCCACTAACTTACGTTGCAGAAGCTAAAACGGAAGTTAAAAAGAAAAAAGAGAAATCTGCAGAAGATATCGCACGTGCTGAAGAAGGCCGTCGTCGCGGTATCTTGATGCAGCTTAAGCCTCTGCTTGAGCAAGTTGAGCAAGCGGACGATAAAGCTGCTGCTGCACAATCTGTTATTGCTGAGAAAACGGCTCAGGTTGAAGGCTTAAAGAAAAAGCAGAAGCAGAAAGCTCAGAATGAACTTGATCTACTTCAAGAAGAGCTAGCGGCTTACCTATAAACCTAAAAAGGCTAAGTTAAATATGTTTACGACAATCATTAGCGCCGAAGAGCTTCAGAATCACATATCGGAATCCGATTGGGTGGTTTTTGATTGTCGTTTTAACTTAGCGGATACCTCTGCAGGTAAAAATGCCTACCTTGATGGGCATATCCCAGGGGCGATCTATCTCGACCTTGATCATGATCTATCGTCACCGATTACGCTTGAAACAGGACGTCATCCGCTGCCTGATTTAGAGCGGTTTGTCGATCGTTTAGCACAGGCGGGTGTGAGCAATAACTCTCAAGTCGTTGTTTATGACGATTGTGCTGGGGCTATGGCGGCGCGTTGCTGGTGGTTGTTACGTTTGGTGGGACATAAAGCGGTAGCGGTGTTGGATGGTGGTCTAGCTGCTTGGCAATCGCTAGGTGGTGAGTTAAATGATCATATCCCACAACCGACTTCTACTGCGTATACATTCTCGTTACTGCCTAATCAGAATTTGACGGTAGCCGAGGTTGAACAGGCACTTGATGCTCAGTCCATCTATCTTGTTGATGCTCGTGCAGCCGAGCGCTATAGAGGTGAGGTGGAGCCAATCGACCCAATCGCTGGTCATGTCCCAAGTGCTTTAAACCGTCCACTGACGGATAACTTAGCCGAGGGTAAATTTAAGCCAGCAGCTCAGCTTCGTGAAGAGTGGTTAAGCGTCTTAGGCAGTAAATCGGTCGAAGCCGTGGTTCACATGTGTGGGTCCGGTGTGACAGCTTGTCACAATCAATTGGCGATGGAAATTGCGGGATTGAGCGGTAGCCGGGTTTATAGTGGTTCTTGGAGCGAGTGGATCAGAGATCCAGCTCGTCCAATTGCGACTAAGTCCTAAATTTATCTACCAATCTCATTAAGATTCCAGTCGTAGTGATAGTCTGAAACCGCTGTAGCGTGTTTCAGTTTCTCTTTTAGATCAGCATTGGCGTATTGCTTTAGGTGCTCGATCAGCTCACTTTCGCTGTTGCCAAAATCCTCTTTAAACCACTTATAAATACTGGAAAGGTGTAGGTCATTACCGTCAAAACGTGCGCCTCGAGGGTGGTTTATATAATCCTTTGCGCCTTGATTTAGAAGCTGTTCGCTATTGTCTGTGGTAAAGGCTTGCGGTTGAAGATTCGGGCAGCCGATTGATGCACAGTTTACGGCATAATGGATGCGCGGATCTTTCCAAATTGGGCGAAGAATACGATGTTCAATATCGTCTAGGCTTAGTTGTTTCCCATTCACTGCTAGCAGTTGTTTTTTCCACGGACCATCGCTGAAAAAGCCCGGTGAAATATCGATATCCCGAATCGACTTCGCGGGGTAATGGTCCAGAATCACATCAACCGTCAGCGCGTTATATAAGTTGATCCAATAAGCTTGCTGTTCAGCGCGGTTGTATTGATGAATATTAATAGCAGCTAAGCGTTGAAGATAAGCTTTAAGTTCAGTTCTATCTGCTGAAGATACATTGGCGTAGTTGATCAGATTGATGCCATCAGAAGAGCGCTTAACATAGCGTTGCAGGTATCGGTCCCAGGCAGAATGGTCGATAGTGGCTGTGCTTGATTGATCATGTTTAAGCCAAAAATCCCAAAGTTCGGCACTTGGGGCTGCAATCGCTAGGGTACTGAAAAGCCATAGACAGGCTGTCGCTAAGAATTTATTTATCATCATTCACTACTATTCATTAAAAGCGTGTTTTAAGTGTGACTTTGAATATTGCTGAAAATTCCCTGACATGATTTTTTTAAGGCACTATTTAAAAGATCTATCGAAGCGATCAATTTAAATCAATGTTGGCTGAGGCAAGATCCCTCTATACTGTGATGGTAATTATTGAGGGGATTTTGAGGACATTGTTATGGCGCAGTATCAAAAGGGTGTGATTGCAGAGGCAAGCCCGTTTGCTCTTTTTCTGACGTTTAATCAAACTCGAACAGCTGATGCGTTAAGCAGGGTAAAGCAGCTTTTAGCAAAAGTACCTAGCCTTGAGCGCGAATTTAACCAAAGCCATCCAGATGGCGAGATTCATATCGTAGCAGCGATCGGTAGCCACTACTGGTCTCAACTGCAGATTGGACCTGCACCGAGTGCTCTTAAGCCATTCCCAAATTTCGAAAATGGTGAAAACATTGCACCTAATACACCTGTAGATCTGTTTTTCCATATTCGATCTCAAGGGAAAGACCTTAACTTTTTAGTTGCGCAGAAGCTTCGAGAGGAGCTAGCTGATGCGGTAACGCTAGTTGAAGAGGTCGAAGGCTTCAGATATCTGGATTCGCGCGATCTTACTGGTTTTGTCGATGGTACTGAAAACCCTGAAGGAGATAACCGAGTCAGTGTGGCGGTTGTAGGTGAAGAGGATGCCCAGTTTAGTGGCGGTTCGTATATTCATATTCAACGCTACGAGCACAATATGCCATTCTGGAACGCTCAGCCTACTAAACTGCAGGAAGATACTGTCGGGCGAACTAAAACGGATAACATTGAGTACCCATCCTCAGAAAAAGCACTCACAGCGCATACCAAACGGACTTCGCTGAAAGATGCTGATGGCAACTCCATCGAAATACTCAGGCATAGTATGCCTTACGGTGATACTCAGACGTGCGGGTTACTTTTCGCTAGTTACTGCCGTACACCGGATAACTTTACACTGATGCTGCAAAGCATGATCGAGGGTGATGGTCATGGTCATACTGATCACCTTTTGAAATATACTCGTGCGGTCACAGGGCATTCACTATTCGCACCGTCGGCTTCGTTTCTAGAGTCGTTGGTTGATTAATAAGCAGGGTGACTGAGTTTGGGCTAGGCTTAAGGGCATGCTTATAAAAAGAGTCGATACCATGCAGCCTACTGTAAGAACCCGAGCAATTGCGGTTGTCACCGTTGATGGGGAGAATTACGAAATTGATGGATGCTATCAAGGTAAGCAAAGAAAGGCGTCTTGGTTCAATGTAATTAAAACAAGTGATCGAAAGATACAGGCCGAACACTTAGATGAATTTCCTTCCCCTGACAAGATCCGTGAAATATTAAATTGATCTGAAAATCAGTTAATAAAAAAGCCAGCTAAGATGCTGGCTTTTTCGTTTATGCGAACTCTTTTAGTAAGACTTACTGCACCATTTCGTTATCTGTGAACATGCCTTCAAACAGAGCTGAAGATAGGTAACGTTCGCCAGAATCTGGAAGGATAACAACGATGTTCTTATCTTTGTTTTCAGGCTGTTGCGCAACACGAAGCGCAGCACATAGCGCAGCACCGCAAGAGATACCTGCCATGATGCCTTCTTTTTCCATTAGCAGGCGTGCTGTTTCAATAGCATCTTCGTTGCTTACCTGCTCAACCTGATCAACCAGTTCTAGGTCTAAGTTTTTCGGAACAAAGCCAGCGCCAATACCCTGAATCTTATGCGGAGATGGTTTAACTTCTTCGCCGTTAATCGTCTGTGTAATAACTGGTGAAGAAACAGGTTCAACCGCAACGGATGTGATCGCTTTGCCTTGAGTGTTTTTGATATAACGAGAAGTACCTGTAATCGTACCACCTGTACCTACACCTGCGACTAGGATATCCACTTGGCCGTCTGTGTCGTTCCAGATCTCTGGGCCTGTTGTTTTTTCGTGGATTTCTGGGTTAGCCGGGTTTTCAAACTGCTGCAGCATCATGTGAGTACCTGGATTCGCATCCACGATCTCTTGTGCTTTATCAATTGCACCTTTCATACCTTTAGCAGGTTCTGTCAGAACGATCGTTGCACCTAGTGCTTTCATGATCTTACGGCGCTCAAGGCTCATAGAAGAAGGCATAGTGAAGACAATGTCGTAGCCACGAGACGCTGCTACGAAAGCTAGTGCAATACCTGTGTTACCACTGGTTGGCTCAACCATGGTCATACCCTGTTTTAGGGCACCACTCTTTTCAGCAGACCAGATCATGTTTGCGCCGATACGACATTTTACGGAGCCAGCTGGGTTGCGAGATTCGATCTTTCCGAAAATATTCAGGCCTGGAGCAAAACGCTTAAGGTGAACGAGCGGAGTGTTACCAATAGTGAGGGAGTTATCTTCGTAAATCTTCATTCTGCTACCCTGTTTAATCCTTTTTATTAGGCGATATATCTAAAATGAATATATGTCGCGTCTTTTATTCGATATCAAGTCTAGAAGTTGTATCTCAGAATTGCTGCGCTGATCAAGGCTTTTTCTATCTTTGGTGATATTTACAATCTTTAGGGCCGATGATGGTATTATTTTCACGATCTCAATTGCCTTTTTAGGGTCTTATAATGCGTGCATTTAATCGACTTTTAGCGCCTGTTATTTTTGCTATCGCTTATGCGTTGTTCCGTTCATCGATAAAGCAGCGTTCCAAGAAGAAGCATGACTTTGTGATGAAGTTGTTTCGATTTGCGGCCGATAACGGTCATAAACGTGCATTGTCTGTGTATGGGCATTTACTGCATTTCCGTGGAGATGGCGTACAAAACCGCATTCAGGGAGGGATTTACCTTCAACAGGCGGCGGAAAAAGGTGATGCAAAAGCGCAGTATCAAATGGGTAAAATCTTTGAAGAGGGTTTTGAGCATTATTTTCAACCTGACCCGACCAAGGCGTTAAAGTTTTACACACAAGCAGCCGAGCAGGCGCATCAACTTGCTGTTCGTCGCTTGGTCGATATCTATACCGATGGCGCGCTAGATAAAGAACCTAATCATGATCTAGCAAAGCAGTGGCAGTCTAAGCAGTCTCAGCTTTAGTGGGGATATTGTTCTGAATTGCTGCGAATAATCAGATAACAAAATACCAGCCCCATCAGGTTTGTGGAAACGGGGTTGAATGCTTCGATGAGAAGATCGGGGCGAACTGCGGTAACAAAACCCAGTAAACCGATCAAAGAGAAAGCTGCCAGATACACTGGGAATAGGTGCTTTCTTAAAAAGATAATCATCAAGCCTAGAACAACCTCAGCGGAACCCGCCGCGGGGGATAGAAATGTTGCGTCCTCTCTAGCAAAGCCCCCGGCTTCAACTAATTGCTTTTCTATTTCGCTTAACCAAATAATTTTGGGGACTAAACCGTGATAGATAAATAGTACGCCCAAGGTTAAGCGGCAAATAAAATTAGTGGTCATCCAGAAATCTACCTTGATAGTCAGGAGAGGAGGCAGTAGTAATCATACTTGCCAAAGAGTTAACTTCTATAGAAATGTAAGTATCGACGAGGGTAACCCATGTTATGTATCTACTTTGAAGGGGCGGCCTCAAACTGATTGACACCTTCAGGCATAACTTCCCAGCGCGCTTTTGAGCCTACATATATGTGCTGGCCAATCTCGATTTCAGGGGCACCATTTACGCAACCTAAAGTAACCTGTAATACCTGATCATTGTGTACGGTACACAAGGTTGACCCGCACTTCTTGCAGAACTTTACGCCGTAACCTTGTTGGTTAGTGTATGAGGTTAAGAGGGATTCTCCGCTTGTCCACTTGAACTGATCCGGCTCGACAAAAGCAACTGCAGAAGCTTGGGCGTTAAATAACTTGCGGCAGCGAGAGCAATGACAGGATCGGCCGTCTTTCAATTTGCCATCAATACGGTATGTCACTTCGCCACAAAAACATTCACCGGTGATAGGCATTTATACTCTCCAGAATTATCGGTTGGCTAGTTCTGTTTAGAACGTTTGTATTGAGTCATAAAGATCTCAAAGGTTCGATCTAACTCTTCTGCTGCGCTGTTTTCATCATTGAGTTTTAATAGTTCAGTGACGGTTTCTGCGGTGCAGAGATGGTCTTTGTCAGGGTTGCGGCGTAGGTCGTAACGACTTGGTGTTTCTGGGTCGAACGCCAGTAATGGTAAGTCGGATAGCCACGGGCTTTTACGAACGATCTTACGTACCTCTTTCCATGTGCCGTCTGGGATAATGATCAGGGTGTTTCTTTCAGGTGCAGCCCCTGTGAATTTTTTGCTTCGACTAACAAGTTCGGGGCGGTCAGCAGGGAATAGCAACCAAGTGTCGGTATTCTCGTCTTGAATACGGTCGATTAAGTCCTGTGGCGGATCGATTCGTTGCCAGATATAGGTAGAGCTATTAGGCAAAACCTTTTGGATAATCTTGCTTGTGGTTGTTGGGCGCGGCGGCTCATTTTCGTGTAGCAGCAATGCTAGCTCTAATTGGCTACCTTGAGGTGTAATTTGGCTGCAGCAGCAATAGGGAATTGCTAGGCCGCAGCCTTCACAAAATGAATCGGGCAAAGTGTTATCGTTTTTCCATTTGAACTTTAAATTTCAGAGTTACTTCGCCTTGAGGAGGTACTTCCAATTTCCAGCGTGCACTGCCGCCCACCACTTTTTCAAATGGGTGGCTACTCTCTTTCATCGCCCATTGTAGCGGGAAATTACCAGTCATTTCTAATTTTGCAGCGGTGGTACGGCTGTTACTGATTTTCAACTCCTGCGCAACCATAAAGCCATTAAAGGTCTTGCTGAAATGGGTTTGCTTACGGTGGATAGATACATCGAAGGCTTTGCCTTGTTGGATCTTAACTTCATCGTTTTCACCGGTATGCCCAATATTACCGCCTCCGGCAAACTGCAGTGAGCCTTTGCTGTCAGGGGTAAACGTGCGCACTTTACCAGCAGGTAATGGCGTACCTAGATTACTCTCTTTATCGTTTTTAAAGGTCAACGTCAGTTGAGGTTTTACTCGATGCTGATTGCGTTCCAAGGTTGGATAGATCAAGAATTCATAGTTATAGCTACGCGCTACAGGGATCTCTTTGGCTGTCAGGAAAGATACCTGTTTTACTTGCCCATTTAGCAAGTCTACCTTGCGAGGGAGGTCGAATAGGTGGAAGTCACCTAAGCTCTCTTGTGCCATGGTTTTAGGTGCTGAACGAGCCATCGCGCCGACTGCAAAATCGGCCTGAAGCATCTCTGCATGGCGATTACTGCCAGGGTTATTTAGACTGCCTGCAACGAGAGATATTTGTGTGTCTTTGTAATCCGCACCAGTATTGTTAGTTAAACTAGCAAGGCCGTCTAGGGAGGCTTTATTACCTGCTTCATTCAGGGTTAAAACGTAGTCCATGCCCCAATTCAAACCGCCTGTCAGATAACTGATACGAGAGAGTTGTGACTTCGATGTGCCAGCGGTGCGGAAGTTTACGCTTGGCTTGCTCAATAGCTGTGGCGGTAGGCTAGGGAAAATGAATCGCCACTGATTATTAAGCGGGATACTTTCAAAACGGTTGTTGCGCTTAATCAGAGCGCGGTTACCGTCCATATTGAGCAACTCCACCTGACTAATAACTTCTTGGCCTGAGACAGGGTTTAAGCGCGCTAGTTGTAGCTGCTTACCTACATAATGTTTCAGCAAATTGCGTTGGTTCAGCAGGTTAGTATTTAAGTTTTGCTCTAAAATTTTTCCGGCATTATCAATCCGTAAGCTTTCGACTTGGAGCTGTTCACTGACATCTTCCAGTGTGATTTTCTGATCTGTACGTAGTGGTGGAAGTTGGCGTGTTTCTCTAACTAAACCCAAGTTTTGGTTATACAGCGTTAGATTAAGTGACTTGCGTTGCTCGGAACTGATTTGAAGAGCGTCCGCTGCTTGCGCAGTTAATGGTAGAAGGCCTGCTACAAGCAAGCACAGGTATGATTGGCGTTTGTTCATATCAATATTGTCCCTGAATCTTTAGTCCATTAATGCAACGTCAGGCTTAACTGAGGCTGAGCAGGAAAGCCTGAGAGTTCGTTTTAGTCTAGATCTAATGCAACACGGAAGCCCCAGCTATTGCGTTTAGAATCGATCGGATGGCGGTAGCGACTGGCAGGTCTAATTAAACGTTCGATCTCAAACCATGACCCGCCGCGCATCACTCTATTTTTACAAGCGCGCTCTTCGTAAGCTGAGCCATCTATTGGAGCAGACGCATAGTTTTCGAGATAACAATCTGCAACCCACTCATCAACGTTACCGGTCATATCGTGAAGTCCCCATTCGTTGGCAGGGAAACTACCGACTGGAGCCGTCTGTTGACCATCCCATTGGCTTCCACAACCGGAGCAGGCAGCCATATTTTCTTTTAGCTCATCGCCCCACCAATAAGTGGTTAAGCTGCCAGCTCTAGCGGCATACTCCCACTCAGCTTCAGTCGGAAGACGATAAGGCTGGCCCGTTTCTCCGCTGAGCCATTTTGTATAAGCAACTGCATCGCGCCAAGTAACATTGATCACAGGGCGATTGCCGCGTCCCCAGCCGTTATCATCAGGTAGCTCTCTTCGGGTTGCTTTAGCGAACGCATCATATTCTGCAAACGTGACTTCAAACCTTGAAAGGGCAAATGGTTTTTTGAGCGTAACAACATGCACAGGCTTTTCATTATCGTCACCAATACCAGCCTGATCACCCATGCGGAAGCTACCTGAAGGCAGTACGACCATATCTGGACCATATAGGGTGTCGGATATCTGGTCTTTAAATAATTGTTGTCCCGGTTCATCAGGTTCTTGGTTGTTGAGTTTTTTTAAAGCCGTTTCTAAATCATGTTCCAGAATTGCTTTGCTTATTGTGAGTGAACGAAGTTCTTTTTCCTTGTTATTTTGAAGTTCTTGTTGAGCTTGCAAAGAATCGTACATTTGCTGCAAGGCTTCTTGCTGCTTCTTAATTTGCAGAGCCTGGAAGTCTTTCTCTTTGAAGTTCATAAAATCAGAGATAAACCAACCAAGCAGATAGCCGCTTATAAATATCACCGAGCCAGCGATGGTATAGATTGCCGTTTTAGGTATCTTAGGTAGTTTTAAGGCGCCTTGAAGTTTTTCTTTTAAAGACGGTTTGCTTTCTTCTGATGTAAGTTCTTCGTTCTCTACATCATCGCTTGCCGAAGCGTCGGCTGCTGCTTCACTTTCCTCTGAACTTTCAGATTCAGTAGGCGCGGCTTCTTCCTCTTTTTGTGAAGGGAAGAGGGCTTTAACTAGCTCCGTACAGTTAGGCGGACGTTCTTCTAAATCGGTTGAAAGCGCCTTTTGCAAAACTTCCCACTGTTCATCATCTAAACCGGAAGGCTGATCTAGTTGCTTTCGAACTCGATCGGCTTCGCCTTCGTTACTTTTAAAAGCCGGCTTTCCGGTAAATAACTCATACAAAATGCAGGCGTAAGAATATACGTCGGTTTTGCGGCTCAATTTACCAGGATGGAAAGCTTCAGGAGATTGATATTGCTGATAATGGAAAGGCTCTTTGCTAAAGGCTGCGATCGCTTCATAGCATTCACGTACGGCAAAAAGTGTAAGCTTTACACCGCCTTTGCGATTGATAAAGATCGTTTCGCTATCTAAACAGGCATGTGGCTTTCGTAACTTTTGAAAGCCCATATCAATGGCATAAGCCACTTGTCTGATTAGGCCTAGCTGTTGATTCGGTTGAAGCGAATTACCTTTCTTGATCAGGTTTGCGAGGGTCAGGCCATCAAGTTTTTCGTATGAAAGGAAAAGTAGTCCACCTTTATGGCTGAAGAAACCGTAGCATTCCGCTATATGCTTGTTTTGCAGTTGCTTGCTGAGCGCTGCATGTTTTTTGATATTTTCGGCAAAGCTATTTTGTTTAAGGAAATTCGGATTAAGGATCAGTAGAGTGACTAAAGGGTTGCCGGATACACCTACATCTTCCGCTTGCCAGAGTTGTCCAAACGGATGAGGGCTGTTGTGTTTGATTAGCTTAAAGCGATGATGCTCAGGGCCAAGGAGAGTTCCTTCCTGTAAAGCATCATAAATGGTTGCTGCCGAGTCGCTCATAAAGACTGATCCTGTTCCTTATCCATGTGCATATCATAGACAAGGCCAGCCTTCTTGGTTAGCACTATTTTGCGACTTTTTTGTGGAACACTTTGATTTATAACACCAAGGAAGCTTTGAAAAACTTAAAGCCTCCTTGGTTTTGGCAATTTATGCTCAGATAGAAGTATCTAGAGGGGGGAAGCTTTTAACTAAATCATCTACGGCTTTCATCTGAGTTAGATATGCTTCAAGGGTGCTTAATGGTAGCGCACAAGGGCCATCACATTTCGCTTTTTCTGGATCTGGGTGAGCTTCTAGGAATAGACCGGCAATGCCCTGAGATAAACCCGCACGAGAAAGTTGCGCTGCAAGTGCGCGACGACCACCTGCAGAATCGGCGCGGCCGCCTGGCATCTGTAGAGCATGCGTCGCATCAAACATAACTGGGTAGCCAAACTCTTTCATGATAGAGAAGCCCAGCATATCAACGATTAAGTTGTTGTAGCCGTAGCAAGAACCACGTTCACATAAGATCAGACGATCGTTACCTGCTTCTTCACATTTGTGCAGGATATGTTTCATCTCTTGTGGCGCTAAGAACTGTGCTTTCTTAATGTTGATAACTGCATCGGTTTTAGCCATTGCCTCTACCAGATCTGTCTGACGTGACAGAAAAGCAGGAAGCTGGATGATATCGCAGACTTCGGCAGCAGGTGCTGCTTGGAATGGCTCGTGCACATCAGTAATCAAAGGCACTTTGAATGTGTCTTTGATCTCTTGAAGGATCTTAAGACCCTCATCTAAACCGGGACCACGGAAAGAGGTTAGGGAAGAGCGGTTTGCTTTATCGAACGATGCTTTAAAAACGTAAGGGATGCCTAGCTTTTCAGTAACAGTGACATAATGTTCGGCAATCTCCATGGCTAAGTCACGGGATTCCAGTACGTTCATGCCGCCAAATAGCACCATCGGTTTGTCGTTGGCAATTTCAAAATCTGCGACTTGTACGCTCTTCTGTTGCATCTTTGTAGTCATCCATAAAAGTCAGAAAGATGCATTATAACGGCTTCTTAACAGAGAGGCTTTTAATTTGTTGTTGGAAAAAGGTGTGCGTATTTTCCAATCCACTCAAGCGCAGCATCTTGATCTGAGAGCTCGCGGCCCTCTTCATTCAGTACATGACTCCTGTAGCGTTGTATATAACAAAGCTGCTCTAACATACGAATGCGTATAAGCGCGTCAGAGTTGTTAAAGGTTATTCCTAGTTCATAACCCTGAGGGGTGTCGTCACAGCTTTGGATAACGCCATAAACCTCTAGATTTTCAGCAATGCTAGGAATTTTGATTTGAATATTCTCACCCAAATGGAATGGTGTAGGTGAGTGACAGATAAGTTGGAGTGAAGAGGGGGGTGTAGAAACCGAATGGGTCTCTTGGAGCTTGAGTTCGATTGGGAACTCATCGGGATGACGTATAAGCACTTTTGAATCGCCCATGATAATCACCTTACCAGTACTGCCAGTATAGCTATGATTCGCATAACTGTTGTATTTTATTTATCGGCTGGTGTTTTCCAGTCTGAAGAAATAAATGGTTAGAAACTGTAAGACTTTGGAGTGAATACGGGGGAACCTTATGTCAGAGCATAAAGAAGGCCAAGCAACACCAGATGAAGCCTGCAAACAATTACAGGAAAGTAAGAAAACCTTGTTGCTGTCGACTCTGAGTGCCGAAGGATTCCCTGAAATTAGCTATGCGCCCTATGTGAAGGATAAGCAGGGGAGCTTTTATATTTTTATTAGTGAGTTAGCAGCGCATACCCAGAGTTTATTAGCGAACAATGAATGTTCCGTTATGTTTATTACCGATGAGGAACAGTCGCAGAATCTCTTTGCGCGTGAGCGTCTAATCTTTAGCTGTTTATCTGAGCGGGTTGATAATCAAGAGGATGCCTATCAGAGCATGCTGGATGATTTAGAAGAGAAGTTTGGGAACGTTGTGGGGATGTTACGTTCCCTGCCAGATTTTCATCTGTTCAGATTAAAACCACAGCAGGGGCGTTATGTCGTAGGTTTCGGTAAAGCTTATGTTGTAGATCCGAGCTCCGGATCGCTTGAACATATTAGCGAGAAAACGTTAAAAGAATCGAAACCTAACTAGATATGAGGATGCTTATGCGGCTCCGCCCATCATCTCTACAACGACAGTTTTTACCAGGAAGGCAGCCAAGCCTAAGCCTAGGGCAAAAAATAAAATGGCAGTACCGAATTTACCGGCGTTGGATTTTTTTGCTAGATCGTAAATGATAAAGAATATAAAACCAGCAAATACTGCAAGACCAATGTTCAGAGCAATTGCTTCCATTTCTGCTAAACGCATTTAGGCTACCTCTGCTTTAAGCTTAAAATTGGGTGCAAATTATACAGGATTTTGTCCTAGAGCGGTACTCGGATATTGTCGGCCAAAAGCGTACATGAAACTTTAAATATGCACCAAAATTTGGCACGGAATTTGACGATTTGCCATGGGTCAAAAAAATAAAAAAAAGTTGGATTGAGGTAAAAAATCTTAGCTCCCCTGAAAGCCCCGTCATATCAATGATTTCGCTGTATTAGAGCGTTCGCCTACACTCTAAAAAATCCAAAATCAAGAGTTGCATTCAACTCTCATATCACTATATTTAGTGTCTTGAATGACTTGAAGCACCACATGTTGTGCCTCTTGAAAGAGTAGAGTCTAAAACCTGCTGCCCGCATGATCGCGTTATTTTTCATGCTTTTGCCAGATTTTAACGGCAAGTTCAGGGTTAAAAGCAGGATCATAATTACAAATATATCTGAGTGTTATTTGGAAGGTCGCATGCAGCAAGATCTGATGGTTACCAAAAGGGATGGTCGGCAAGAAAAGCTAGATCTAGAAAAGATCCATAAAGTAGTTATCTGGGCCGCTGAAGGATTAGAAGCAGTATCACCGTCAGAAGTTGAGCTTAAAGCTCACTTACAGTTCTTCGAAGGTATGAAAACCTTCGATATTCACGAGACTCTAATTAAGTCCGCTGCCGATCTTATTTCGGAAGATGCACCTGATTACCAATACCTATCTGCTCGCTTGGCTATCTTCCATTTGCGCAAGCGTGCTTTTGGTCAGTTCGAGCCACCACACCTGTACCAACATGTTGCAACACAGGTAGAAGCGGGTCGTTATGACAAACATCTAATCGCAGACTACACAGAAGAAGAGTGGGGCGTTCTTAACGACTACTTAGATCACAAACGTGATATGAACTTCTCTTACTCTGCGGTTAAACAGCTGGAAGGTAAGTACCTTGTCCAGAACCGTGTAACTGGCGAAGTTTACGAAAGCCCACAGATTCTTTACATGCTAGTGGCAGCTTGCCTGTTCGCGGATTATCCGAAAGAAACGCGTTTGGATTACGTTAAGCGTTTCTACGATGCGACTTCTCTATTTAAGCTATCTCTGCCTACGCCAATCATGGCAGGTGTGCGTACACCTACGCGTCAGTTCAGCTCATGCGTACTAATCGAAACAGGTGACAGCCTAGACTCTATCAATGCGACATCTGCATCGATTGTTAAATACGTATCCCAGCGTGCAGGTATTGGTATCAACGCCGGTGGTATTCGTGCACTAGGTAGCCCAATCCGTAATGGTGAGGCCTACCACACAGGTTGTATCCCATTCTATAAACACTTCCAGACAGCTGTGAAATCCTGCTCTCAGGGTGGTGTGCGTGGTGGTGCAGCAACGCTGTTCTACCCAATTTGGCACTTAGAAGTTGAATCTCTATTGGTTCTTAAAAACAACCGTGGTGTTGAAGAGAACCGTGTACGTCACCTTGATTACGGCGTACAGATCAACAAGCTAATGTACACTCGCTTGATCAAAGGCGGCGAAATCACATTGTTCAGCCCGCATGAAGTGCCGGGTCTATACGAAGCCTTCTTTGCTGATCAAGACGAATTTGAGCGTCTATACGTTCAATACGAGAACGATCCAAACATCCGTAAAGAGAAAATCAAAGCGGTTGAACTGTTCGGTATTCTTGCTGCAGAGCGTGCTCAGACAGGTCGTATCTACATTCAAAACGTTGACCACTGTAATACGCACAGCCCATTTGATCCGGCTGTTGCACCTGTTAAACAGTCTAACCTTTGCTTGGAAATCGCACTGCCAACTAAACCGTTGCAGCATGTGAATGATCCAGAAGGTGAGATTGCACTTTGTACGCTGTCTGCGTTTAACCTAGGTGCCCTAGAGAACCTAGATGAGCTAGATAACCTAGCTGATCTGATTGTTCGTGCGTTGGATAACCTATTGGATTATCAGGATTACCCAATCCCAGCAGCGCATACATCGACAATGAATCGTCGTCCTCTAGGTGTTGGTGTGACTAACTTCGCATACTACCTAGCGAAGAACGGCGTTAAGTACTCCGATGGTTCTGCAAACGGCCTAGTACACAAAACATTTGAAGCGGTTCAGTACTACCTACTGAAAGCTTCTAACGAGCTAGCTAAAGAGCGCGGTGCTTGTCCTAAGTTTGACGAGACTGTTTACTCGAAAGGCTTGCTACCAATCGACACCTATAAGCGCGAAGTAGATGAGTTCTGTGAAGAGCCATTGCACTACTTCTGGGAAACACTACGCGAAGACATCAAAGAGTTTGGTCTACGCAACAGTACTCTAACAGCGCTAATGCCTTGTGAAACATCTTCACAGATCACTAACTCGACTAACGGTATTGAGCCACCACGTGGTTACGTATCGGTTAAGGCGAGTAAAGATGGCATCATGAAGCAGGTTGTTCCGGGTTACACCGAGTTACGCGACCAGTATGAGCTGCTTTGGGATATTCCAAACAACACCGGTTACCTTCAACTTGTTGGTATCATGCAGAAGTTTGTGGATCAGTCGATCTCTGCAAATACTAACTACGATCCTTCGTTGTTCCCGAACGACAAAGTACCGATGAAGCAGCTTCTTCAAGATCTGCTTACGGCATACAAATACGGTGTCAAAACCCTTTATTACCATAACACTCGTGATGGTGCTTCTGACCAAGCAGATGACGGGGGTTGTGAAGGTGGTGCGTGCAAACTGTAATAGGTTTGCCGCTATCCACTGACCACTCAGAGTAGAGCGCCTGTCACAATGTGGCAGGCAATATAACTAGATTTATCCAGGTTTCAGGAACGAACACTCCGATGGCGTACACTACGTTCAGTCACAGTACTCACGATGCAACTAAAGAGCCGATGTTTTTCGGTAAAAGCGTAAACGTTGCTCGTTACGACAGACAAAAATATCCAATCTTTGAAAAGCTGATTGAAAAGCAGCTGTCGTTCTTCTGGCGTCCAGAAGAGGTCGATCTATCGACTGACCGTAAAGATTTTATGAATATGCCGGAGCACGAAAAGCATATTTTCTTGAGCAATTTGAAGTACCAGACGCTACTTGATTCTGTTCAAGGACGTTCACCTAACGTTGCCTTTCTACCAGTCGTGTCTATACCTGAGTTGGAAACATGGTTCGAGACTTGGGCGTTTAGTGAAACGATTCACAGCCGCTCTTACACGCATATTATTCGTAATATCATCACTGAACCGTCTGAAGTATTCGATCAGATCGTGACAAACCCAGAGATCATTCGCCGTGCGGATTCTGTGACACGTTTGTACGATGAGTTCATCAACCTATCCAGTGTTTACAGCATTCACGGTGAAGGTCTACATACGGTTGATGGCAAGGTTTACGACACGTCTATGCGTAACCTTAAGAAGAAACTTTACCTAACGTTAGTATCTATCAACGTACTAGAAGCGATCCGTTTCTACGTAAGTTTTGCATGTTCTTTTGCCTTTGCAGAGCGTGCGATCATGGAAGGTAACGCTAAGATCATTAAACTGATCGCCCGTGATGAAGCGCTGCACCTAACGGGCACGCAGCACATGCTAAACATCATGGCATCTGGCGCTGATGATCCAGTCTTTAAAGAGATTGCTAAAGAGTGTGAACCAGAGGTTTACGCCATCTTTAAAGAAGCAGCTCAACAAGAGAAAGATTGGGCTGAGTACCTGTTCCGTGAAGGTTCGATGATCGGTCTTAACGCTCAGATCCTATCTGACTACGTTGAGTACATCACTAACGTACGTATGAAAGCGTTGAACTTGGAAGAGATCTTCCCATCACGTCAAAACCCACTGCCGTGGATGAATGCGTGGTTGATCAGTGACAACGTTCAAGTGGCACCGCAGGAAGCGGAGATCAGCTCTTACCTTGTAGGTCAGATCGACAACGAGGTGGATGAAGGTGATTTCGACGGCTTTGATCTATAAGAGGCAAGCGCATGTCTGGCCCATCACGCATCAAAGTTAACCATCACCATACGTTCTACTATCAGTACGAACCAACCTTACTCGACGCGCTGGAAGCACAAGAGATTCCAGCGCCATACAACTGCCGCGGTGGATACTGCGGCTGTTGTAAAGTTCGCCTGATCGAAGGTGAAGTTCAATATGTTCAAGAGAGCTTATTGGACCTGCAGGATGACGAAGTCCTCACCTGCTGCTGTATCCCGAAAACACATATCGAATTAGAGATGCCTGACGAGTAAGTGGGCACTTCCTAATCCTTTCTTTGCGCCAAAAAATAATGCACAGCTACAAAAAAGTGCGGTGATATCTGTGGATTTCGCCGCTGTGCATTATTCTTGTGCACAGCTAAAAAAAATCCTTGTCAATATTGCATTAATTAATTTTTAAAAGTTTAAAAAATCTTGTTGATTTATGTAACTAATTGAAATTTAAGGATTAATTTTTATTGGGTTAAATTTTAAACTATTTGCTGAATTCAACGTAATTAGTGCGTTTCAGCGATCTACCCAAAAACTATTCACTGAGTTATCCACAGAAGGTGGGGATGTTTTTCATTTGGTAAAAATTGTCGTTTGTGGACAAGAGATGGGATAACTCGGTTGGTTTTCCTCTACAGTCAATCTTGTTATGTTGGCTGTACCGTGAAGTGGCATGTAAATGTTACAGACTGACTTTCAAAGTACTTTATATCTATGGTGAGGTGTTTTGGAGAGCTGCATGCTAAATCAGATTGTAGGGTGCAATAGCAAAGCGTATTGCACCATGTTTATTCTTGGGTAGTTAACCTTAAAAGCGATTTAAGTGAGATGTATGAAAGCTTCAGTTTTAGGTGTGCTTGTTGGCTCTCTTGTATTAAGTAGTGCGGTATTTGCCGAAGATGATTGGCAATGTCAGGGTTTTGGCTATGCATATAGTTATAAATCCAAGGAACTTATTTACTCCTCTATTCAGCATTATCGTTTACCTAATGCGAGTTATGTACCCAGTGATATAGAATTTAAAAACGATTGGAAGCGTTTTTTGAAGGCTCATATCGGTAGCTTACGAACTAAAGGATTTAGTGCGACTGTAGTGCAGAATTGCAGTAATAGAGGCAAGCCAAAGGGAGCTAAAGATGATCTGTATAAGGTAATGGAAAAGTACAGTAGAAAAGGTTTTGCGAAGCTGCAGGCTAAAAATTATACGTACCAGCCAGAAGACTAGTACGTATTCACGATAAAGGAAGTTAGAAACTTCCTTTATTGTTAAAAGATTACTTTTGGCAGGCTTTCTTTAGCTTTTTCATTTTCAAGTAGGTTAACTTTCCGGCTTGAGAATCATTACCAAAGTGCAATTTGATATTTTCGTATTTGCTACGTTTAACTTTGCGCTCCCAATCATCAAGCTCACGCTCTCGTTCCATGGATACGCTATTTTCCGCAAGTTTTATTCTAAGCATGAAGCCGTAAAAGTCATCTGTAGCATCGATTGATAGTTCAGACTTTGCAATATTTTGTGGGTAATCCGAGTAAGACCAGCGTCTCCAACGATTTCCGCTCAAAGATTTTCCTTTGGCAAAATACTTTATTTCCATCATGCAGCCATCAAACATAATTTCGTTGTTATAGTATTTGTCTTGATAGCGAACTTCGGTTGGGACAAGTAAAAAGATTTCATCTTCAAGAGATTCAATACTTGACCAAGCTGAAGGGGAGGTAAGAATGAGAGTGAGCCCAAGAAAGTGGGATATCCATTTAGGCATTTCTAAAGTCCGATTTTTGCGTGAGTGGATGTATTTTTCTTTGTAGCTAATTCTATAGAATAATGGGATTAGAGTTAAATTTGTTACCTCCATCAATTCTATTATTCATTTCCCACAAAAAACGACTGATAGCTCTTCGGCGTTACCGCCACGCGTTTCTTAAAGTGTCTTTGGAAATGGCTTTGATCGGCAAAGCCCAGTTCCAGTGCGGTTTCTGCTAACCCATTTCCTTGCTGCAGTAGTTGCTTAGCTCGGTTGATCCGTTGATTAAGTTGGTAGGCATGCGGAGCTTGGCCGTATTGTTGTTTGAAACTGCGGATCAAGTGGTAACGGCTTAATCCGGTTTCGGCGCAAAAGTCATCGAGAGACCAAGGTGAATCGAGTTGGTCCATGATTAGCTCTTTTACTCTGTGGATATGGAAGTTATCCAGCGCCTTATGATCACTTTGGGTGTTAAGGTCTTTACCGAAAAGCACTTTCAGATATTCAATCAATAGAGTTTCAGCAGCGAGTTTATTGTCGCTTTCACAGAGCTGCTTAAATAGGCTATCGAACTGCGAAAATAAACTAGGGGTACTTTGCAGAACTTGGTTAAACGCGAGGTAATCTTGATTGTTGCTGTTGAATAACTCGCTCTGTAACTCGCCAATCCAATCGGTATCGATAAACAGCATTCGATAAGACCATTCACCTGCATCAGGGTTGCAGGAGTGAGCATCGCCCGGGTTAATCGTTACAGTAGTGCCTTGATGGATCTTATTAGCTTGTTTCAGGTTGTGGTATTTAGCGCTACCGGTATCAATCACGCCGAAAGAAAACTCATCATGTGAGTGAGTCTGGTAGCAAGCTGCCGAGCGATGGGCTGAGCGCATTTCAATAAAAGGCAGCGAAGCACAGCGAGCAAAAAACTCGGCAGGCTTTTGAGTGTTGGGTTTGCTGGTCTTTTTCATCGGCTAACTCAGGCGCTAATTTATCCAGATAGGTGCAATCGTTAGAAATAGCATTATGCCCATAATGCGGTTAAATAGCTTTTGCTGTTTGGGTTGCGCTAGATAATCTTTAATCAGATGCCCAGCGACAGCCCAAGTTCCAACGCCAATCAGGCACGCCGCAAAAGAGATTGCGCCAAACACACCTAAATATAGTTGAGGCTCGGACTGGTTTAGTACAAATACACTCACACCTGAGATCGAGACTAACCAGGCTTTAGGATTGAGCCCTTGGCTGAGTGCGCCTTGCATAAAAGTGGGCGGTGTTGAGCTCTGTTCTTGGTTATTGGACTCACCGGCTGCCGTAGCAATTTTGTACGCCATATAGATAAGAAAGGCGCTGCCCAGATATTTAAGGATAACTAATAGCTGTGGATTGTTTTGAAACAGCTGATGCGTACCTGCACCTGCAAGTAAAACAATCAATGTGTAAGAGATAGTCGCCCCGAGTACATGGGGCAGGGTACGTAAAAAACCATAAACCGCAGCGGAACTGGTTGCGATGATATTCACAGGGCCGGGGGTAATCGCACCGACAAGGGCAAATATAGCCATAGATAGGGTGAGTGCAAACATAGGAAACCTTCTAACGTAAATTATTGGCTTACTATGGCAGTGCTTAAAACCGATTTATTGAACGAAATTGCGCTGGGCTATGCTTGTTGGTGAAGAGTAGATTTCTTGTGCTTTTAGGGAACCCTCGGTAAACTTTTGTGTCCTTTATATAGGCTATAAAAAACAGCTTTTTTATAACTTATTATTTGTTTCTTATAACGGTGAAAAAATTCTATGAGCGTGCAGTTTCCAACAATTGAAGACTATGTCGGTAAGACCCCACTTGTGCGTCTACAGCGTATAGGTCAGGGCAACGGCAATGTGATTCTATGTAAGCTGGAAGGTAATAACCCTGCAGGCTCAGTTAAAGATCGTCCTGCGCTTAGTATGATTCAGCGTGCAGAAGATCGTGGCCAGATTAAGCCGGGTGATACTCTGATTGAAGCAACATCAGGTAACACAGGTATTGCTTTAGCCATGGCAGCTGCAATCAAAGGTTATAAGATGAAGCTGATCATGCCTGATAACAGCAGTGCAGAGCGTAAAGCTTCGATGACGGCTTACGGCGCAGAGCTCATCCCTGTGACAAAAGAAGAGGGCATGGAAGGTGCGCGTGATTTAGCACTAGCGATGCAAGAGCGTGGTGAAGGTATCGTACTTGATCAGTTCTCTAACTTTGATAACCCAGAGGCACACTATCGTGGAACAGGCCCAGAGATCTGGGAACAGACTCAAGGTAAAGTGACTCACTTTGTTAGCTCTATGGGCACTACAGGTACCATTATGGGTACGTCTCGTTTCCTTAAAGAGCAAAGCGCTGATGTTCAGATTGTTGGTTTGCAACCAAGTGAAGGTGCACAGATTCCTGGTATTCGCCGTTGGCCGCAGGAATATCTTCCTAAGATCTTTGATGAAAGTCGTGTAGATAAAATTTTGGATATTGGTCAGCAAGAAGCTGAAGATACAATGCGTGAATTGGCGCAAAAAGAAGGCATCTTCTGTGGCGTATCTTCTGGTGGTTCTGTCGCCGGAGCATTGCGTTTAGCCAAGGAAGTCGAGAATGCGGTGATTGTGTGTATTATCTGCGACCGCGGTGATCGTTACCTTTCTACCGGTGTGTTTAACGGTTAAGTTTGGATCGCAGACGTTTTTTGCAATATAGAAAAGCCCCAATGGGGCTTTTTTTGTGCTTGGCATAAAATATTAGTGGGCATTAATACTTAAGAAATTCGCGCTTTGGCTTCTGAAGGAATAGAATATGCGCCGCATGAGTAGAGTGCAGAAGTTGATTAATCACTTCTAGCCCATATATTTAGTGCAGATAAAAATAATAAAAATAGCCGGTGAACGGTAGGGTTAATTTCTGGGAGCAGTAGTAGAACATGGTTAAGGTACGTCAAGACCAGCCTATTCTAGACGATGGATCTGTAGATCTAGATGTTTGGTTGGAGCACCTTCAGGATCTTACAGACATTGAAGATATCGATGTTATTCGCCGTGCTTGTGAAATGGCAAAACAAGCGCAGGATAACAGCGAAGCATCAGAAGATGTCTGGGCTGAAAATAGCCATAACAGCTACCGCACAGGCCTAGAAATGGCGCAGATTCTTGCAGATCTGCATCAAGATCAAGATTCCCTCGTTGCCGCTATTCTTTATCGAGCAGTGCGTGAACGTAAACTGCCTATCGAGCGTGTTCGTAAACAGTTCGATAAAGGCATCGCCCAATTGATCATGGGCGTTCTACAAATGGCTGCAATCGGTAGCCGTAAAAATCCTCGAATCGATGAAAGCGTATTGGGTAGTGAAACTACTCAGATGGACAATGTCCGTAAGATGCTGGTGGCGATGATTGATGATGTGCGTGTGGCGCTGATCAAAATTGCTGAGCGTACTTGCGCTATTCGAGGTGTAAAAGACGGCAGTCGCCGCAAACGTTATCTTGTGGCGCGTGAAGTATTTGATATCTACGCGCCGCTTGCTCACCGTCTTGGTATCGGTCATATCAAATGGGAGTTGGAAGACCTTTCCTTCCGTTATCTTAAGCCTAATGACTATAAACACATTGCCAAGCTTCTGGATGAGAAACGCTTAAACCGTCAGGACTATATCGACAAGGTAGTTCTACGTTTAGAAAGCGAGCTAGAAAACGTCAATATTGATGGTGAGGTTAGCGGTCGAGCTAAGCACATCTACAGTATTTGGCGCAAAATGCAGCGTAAAAATATCGAATTTAGCCAAGTTTACGATGTTCGTGCTGTACGTATTTTGGTGCCGCAAAGCCGAGATTGCTATGCGGTACTGGGTATTGTGCACAGTTTATGGCGCAATATTCCGCATGAATTTGATGACTATATTGCTTCACCAAAACCGAACGGCTACCGCTCCCTTCATACCGCTGTATTTGGTCCAGAAGGCAAAGTATTAGAAATTCAGATCCGTACCTTTGATATGCACGAAGAGGCGGAGCTAGGTGTATGTGCCCATCACCTATATAAAGGCACAGACACTAAGCAAAGCAGTGATGCCTACGAAGATAAAATCGCATGGTTGCGTCAGGTACTTGAATGGCACGATGACTTGGGCGAAAGCGAAGAGTTTGGCGACATGCTGCGTGGCGATGTTGTTCAAGATCGCCTCTACATCTTTACCCCTGATGGACATGTTATCGACATGCCTAAAGGTGCGACGCCGGTTGATTTTGCCTACCGCGTGCACACCGAAATTGGCCACCGTTGCCGCGGTGCCAAAATTAATGGCCGTATCGTTCCGTTAAACCGTCGTCTACAGACCGGAGATCAGGTCGAGATCATGACGGGTAACGAAGAGCGCCCTCGTCGTGACTGGCTAAATATCAACCTTGGCTTTGTAACTACGCCACGAGCGCGTGCCAAAGTTGCGCACTGGTTCAAGTTCCAGGCGAAAGAGCAGAATGCCGATGCCGGCCGCTCTATCGTTGCGAAAGAGTTTAAACGCTTGGCAATTGATCTAGACGAGCTAGATATTAATCAGATCGTTGAACAGGTTAATTACAAGAATACTGAAGATATGTATGCCGCTTTAGGTGCGGGTGATCTACGTCTGTCGCAGATCATCAATGCCGCT
This sequence comes from Neptuniibacter sp. QD48_55, assembly GCF_047778115.1. Taxonomy (GTDB): domain Bacteria; phylum Pseudomonadota; class Gammaproteobacteria; order Pseudomonadales; family Balneatricaceae; genus Neptuniibacter. The sequence goes on from NZ_CP180555.1 coordinate 865,631, forward strand.
CAGAAACAGGTACTGCGTGATGAGGAAGAGCAGCTTGATCTGGCTCTACCTGCTCAGAGTGCTGGTGATTCTGGTCAGCCAGAAGGAATCCGTATTCGTGGTGTCGGTAATCTACTCACTACGATGGCGAGTTGCTGTAAGCCTGTATTGGGCGATCCTATTGCCGGTTATATCACTCAAGGTCGTGGTGTTTCTGTTCACCGTGAAGACTGTATCAATATGATTCAGTTGCAGGAACGTGAGCCTGAAAGGGTGATCGAAGTTGATTGGGGTGAAACAGGCCAGACAACTTACCCTGTGGATATTTATATCGAAGCGTTCGACCGTTCTGGTCTTCTGCGTGATGTTATGTTGCTGATGGCTGAAGAAGATCTAAACATTATTGCTGCGAATACTCTGTCAGATAAACGCGACAATATTGCACGTCTAACTCTGACTACCGAGATCTCCAGTCTGGATCTTTTGGGTCGTATCATGGACAAGATCAATCAGGTGCCAAACGTAATGGAAGTTCACCGTCAACGCGGTGGCACCAACTAATCAGCTGGATGTAGGTTTTTTGCGTTATGGCTCAGTACACAATTGATGATCTTATCTATCTGATGTCACGTCTGCGTGATCCTGAAACCGGTTGCCCTTGGGATCTTAAGCAGACCTACGCCACTATTGTGCCGCATACCTTGGAAGAGGCGTATGAGGTTGCAGATGCTATCGAGCGTGAAGACTGGGAACATCTAAACGATGAGTTAGGTGATCTACTGTTCCAAGTGATCTTTTATACCCAGCTGGGTTCTGAAGATCAGCGATTCGACTTTTCCACAGTCGTAAACAACCTGATCAAGAAGTTAGTTCGTCGCCATCCTCATGTTTTTCCAGACGGTACCTTGCACTCCAATTGTGCAGATAACCCGATCTCGGAAGAGGAGATTAAGCGCAACTGGGAAGCGATCAAACAGCAAGAGCGCGATGCTAAAGAAGCTAAAGGTATCAGTCGAGTCTTAGACGATGTACCGCGTGCTTTGCCTGCACTGTCTCGTGCTGCGAAATTGCAAAAGCGTGCTGCACAAGTGGGTTTCGATTGGAACGAAACCGAAGCCGTATTGGATAAGATGGAAGAGGAGCTAGCAGAGCTTCGTGAAGCCATTAAGTCCGGTGATAAAGCTGCGGTAGCTGATGAGATGGGCGATATGTTGTTTGCTCAGGTCAATCTTGCCCGTCACCTTGGTGTAAACCCTGAACATGCTGTTCGTGGAACCAACCAAAAGTTTGAACGTCGCTTTAGCTTTGTTGAAGACCAAGTGCTCGCATCTGATCGTGACTGGGATGGTTTCTCTTTAGACGAATTAGACGCCTTTTGGGATCAAGCCAAAGCTAAAGGTCTGTAGCTTCTTTAAAAAGTTCGTAGCAGGCTTTTAGCATGCAGTTAAAACACTTGTACTCCTCCTTACTTACCTCTCTTATAGCCCTGTTTTAGTGCGCTATTCCTTAAATAATTAACTGAATTTACTGTGTTTTTCTTCTTTTTAATGGGTTAGCATCGAAGAAAACCGACTCCATCGGTATGCGAATTTTTGCGTCAGGAGGGATATATGACCAATCTGCACGAAGCTTTACGCGATGATGTTCGAATGCTCGGCTCTAGCCTTGGTGAAACCATAAAAGCACACCTTGGTGATGAACTGTTTGATAAGATTGAAGTGGTACGCCAGTTAGCGAAAGAGGGACGTACGGAAGAAAACCCGGAACACGAAGAGCTACTCAAAGCGCTACGTGAACTGGGCGAAGATGAAGTATTACCGGTTGCCCGTGCGTTTACTCAGTTTTTAAACCTCGCCAATATTGCCGAAGAACACCACAGGGTACGTCGTTACCTTGAAGTCACCGATGTTTGTACTCCCGATTCTCTCTGTACTCTGTTTGCTCAACTGCGTCAGAAAGGTTTTACACCTAAACAGATTGCTGATTCTTTGTGTGATACCCAGATCGATCTGGTGCTTACGGCGCATCCTACAGAAGTTAACCGCCGTACCTTAATCCAAAAATACGATGATATTGCTGACTGCTTGCGTCGCTTAGACCGAGGCGATGAGGAAGCTCAAGTTCGTTTGGATGAATTGATTCGACAGATTTGGCATACCGATGAGATTCGTAAGCAACGCCCAACACCAGTGGATGAGGCGAAATGGGGCTTTGCGGTAATTGAAAACTCTCTTTGGACTGCGGTGCCTAAATTCTTGCGCCGTGTAGATGCGCAGTTAAATGAGACACTGGGTGAGCGTTTGCCGCTCGATAGCTCGCCAATTCGTTTCGCATCTTGGATGGGGGGAGACCGTGACGGTAACCCGAACGTAACGGCCAAAGTTACCGAAGAGGTGTTACTGCTTTCTCGTTGGATGGCAGCTGATCTTTATCTGAAAGATGTCGATGCTTTGCGTGCCGAACTATCAATGTATCAGGCTAGCAAAGAACTGATGGCCCGCGTAGGTGACTGTGCTGAACCTTATCGCAAGTTACTGGGTGAAGTACGTAGCCGTTTGCAGGGCACAAAGAACTGGGTTGCGCGTCAGTTGAAAGGCGACGTTGATGGCGATTACGACGTTTATGTCCATGAGGAAGAGCTACTAGAACCGTTGATGCTGTGCTATCGCTCTTTGCAAGAGTGCGGTATGGGTATCATTGCAGAGAATGCGTTGGAAGATATTATCCGTCGTATTGCTTGCTTCGGCCTAACCTTAGTGAAGTTGGATATTCGTCAGAGCTCTGATCGTCATGCGCAAGTATTTGAAGAACTCTCACAGTTTTATGGCCTAGGTTCATACAGTGGCTGGACCGAGGAGGGGCGTCAAAGCTTCTTGTTGAAAGAGCTACAAAGCAAGCGCCCGTTATTCCCTAATGAGTGGGTGCCATCTGATGAAGTGCAGGAAGTTCTCGATACCTGTCAGGTAGTTGCTTCAGCCGATAAGAGCGCATTGGGCTCCTATGTAATCTCTATGGCTAGCCATCCTTCCGATGTATTAGCCGTTATCTTGCTTCTACGTGAGATGGGCATCAGCCATAACATGCGGGTAGCACCGCTGTTTGAAACCCTGAATGATCTTGAGAATGCCCGTGATTGTATCGATGCTTTGTTAAGCGTTGATTGGTACAAGGCCTATACCCAAGGCCATCAAGAGGTGATGATCGGTTATTCCGATTCCTCCAAAGATGCAGGCCAATTGGCTGCGGCTTGGGGCCAGTTTAAGGCACAGGAAGGGCTAACTCAGCTATGTAAAGATCATGGTGTTCACTTAACCTTGTTCCATGGTCGTGGTGGTACAGTGGGCCGTGGTGGCGGTCCAAGTCATACAGCGATTTTGGCGCAGCCTCCGGGCTCTGTAGATCATAGCCTGCGCTTAACTGAACAGGGTGAGATGATCCGCTTTAAGTACGGAATGCCTGATTTGGCGATTCGTAACTTAGAGCTGTGTACAGGTGCTGTATTGGAAGCAACGCTAAGTCCGGCTCCTGGGCCAGAGCAAGCGTGGCGTGAGCAGATGGAAGCCATGGCTAAACGAGGCTTAACCGAATACCGTGCCATTGTGCGGGAAAACTCGATGTTTGTGCCGTATTTCCGTGCGGCTACCCCAGAGCAAGAGCTAGCGAAACTGCCATTGGGATCGCGCCCAGCTAAACGCCGTCAGGATGGTGGGGTAGAGAGTCTACGTGCGATTCCATGGATCTTTGCGTGGACGCAGATTCGCTTAATGCTGCCAGCTTGGCTGGGCAGTGATAAAGCGTTGCAAGAAGCGCTGAATGAGAGCAGTCAGTCGCTGGTCAAAGAGATGTATCAGAAATGGCCATTCTTTAGATCCACTATCGACATGCTTGAGATGGTATTGGCGAAGAGTGATCGTAACATCTCAGCTTACTATGATGAGCAGTTGGTTTCTGAAGAGCTGGGCGTGTTGGGTTCTAGTTTGCGTCAGCGTCTTGGTGATATTGTTGGTCTGATCAATCAGATTAAAGAGCAAGATGGCTTATTGGAAGCTAGCCCTGTGATTCGCCAGTCGATCGATGTGCGAAACCCATATATTGATCCGCTGCATTTCTTGCAGGCAGAATTGCTTCATCGAGATCGTAACCAGCCAAATGAACGCTTAGAGCAAGCGCTAATGGTAACTATGGCGGGTATTTCCGCAGGTATGCGAAATACTGGATAAGCTGATTTTTAAGCGATTGTCGCTGTTTTTATGATCTAAGTTACTGCGGTGCAGCAATAATTGCTTGTGCTGCAGTGACTTGATAACGTAGTCTCTTATACAGATTTTTAATTCAAAGCCGCTGTTGAAACTCCCGAACTTTCAATAAGTTTGCTGGAGATGGGGCCGCTTTGACGATGACTACCTATCAAACTAACGGACTTATACCTTGGTTCCATAAGTCCTGTATTGGTAGTCCTAATGTCGAATTGTTCGCTTTTAAGGTCATGGTATCGTCCGGCATTAACATTTTTTTATGACAGATTTCTGCTTATTCGATCAACATAGATCGGATGGCGACAACTTTAAAATTTTAAACTTACTAGTTAGGAGTTTCCTGTATGCGTATTATCCTTCTGGGCGCACCAGGCGCAGGTAAAGGTACTCAGGCACAATACATCACTGAGAAGTATGGCATTCCTCAGATCTCTACTGGCGACATGCTACGTGCTGCGGTAAAAGCGGGTACCCCTCTGGGCGTGAAAGCCAAAGAAGTTATGGACGCAGGCCAGCTTGTTTCTGATGACATCATCATCGGTCTAGTTAAAGAGCGTATCGCTGAATCTGATTGTGCAAACGGTTTCCTATTCGACGGTTTCCCACGCACTATCCCACAAGCTGATGCTCTAAAAGATGCTGGCGTTAACATCGATGCTGTAGTTGAAATTGATGTTGCTGACGAAGAGATCGTTAAGCGTATGGCTGGTCGTCGTGTACACCCAGGTTCTGGCCGTACTTACCACGTTATTTTCAACCAGCCTAAGGTTGAAGGTAAAGACGACGTAACTGGTGAAGATCTAGTTCAGCGTGCTGACGATGCAGAAGACACTGTTCGTGACCGTCTGAAAGTTTACCATGACCAGACTGCTCCACTGATCACTTACTACAAAGGCTGGGCTGAAGAAGACGCAGCTGCTGCACCTTCTTACGTTTACGTAGCAGGCGTTGGTTCTGTAGAAGATATCCGTGACGGCGTATTCGCTGGCTTGGAAAATGCTTAATTAGCATTGATCTAAATGATTTAAAAAACCGTACCCCACCGGGTGCGGTTTTTTTATGCCTATAATCAGCGCTAACTATAGGATTTTAGTCGCACATCCGAGATAATCTCCCCCTTACATAAAAGGAAAGATGCTGAATGAGCCAAACAGATAAAACCGCCGTTGTATTAGTTAACTTAGGTACGCCTGACAAAGCTGAAAAAGGCGCTGTTCGTCGTTACCTAAAAGAGTTTTTATCTGACCAGCGCGTAGTCGAGGGTAAGTGTGTTAAACGCTTATTCTGGTTATCTGTATTGAACGGCATCATTCTTAATGTTCGCCCGGGTAAAGTGGCTAAAGCTTATGCCAGCATTTGGGAAGACGATTCCCCAATGCGTAAGATCCTGGACAAACAGGTGGCTGGCCTGCATCTTCTGCTTCAGCAAAAGCATGGTGAACATGCACCCGATGTATTCTCGGCGATGACTTATGGCAAGCCGGGTCTGACTCCTCGTTTGCAAAAGTTACAAGAGAGCGGTTACCACAAAATTCTATTGGTACCTATGTATCCGCAATATTCAGCAACCACGACGGCACCTATCTACGATCAGGTAGCTAAGTTCCAACTTAAACAGCGTGAAGTTCTGGATATTCGTATTGTGAACTCCTATTACAGCCATCCAGAGTATATTGCTGCCTTGGCCGATCAGGTACAAAATTTCCGTACAGAACACGGTACACCGGATAAATTGATCCTTTCATACCATGGCATTCCGAAAGAGTATTTTGATAAGGGTGACCCTTATCCAAAACAATGTCATGAAACCTCTGAGCTGTTGGCGGCTAAACTAGGTCTTGCTGATACCGAGTGGATGACGACCTTCCAATCCCGCTTTGGGCCTAAGGAGTGGATGCAGCCTTACACTGATAAGACATTGGAATCTTTGCCAGAGAAAGGTGTTAAGTCTCTGCAGATCGCTTGTCCTGCGTTTTCAGCTGATTGTTTGGAAACGCTAGAAGAGATCGCTATCGAAAACCAAGAGGTGTTTATGGAAGCCGGTGGTGAGTCTTATGAGTATATTCCAGCGCTGAATGCCCAAGACAGCTTTATCGAGCTATTAGCTACACTGGTACGTGAGCAAGCAGGCGATTGGGTTGGAGTTCGCTAAATGAAATACGAATATCTTTTCGGCATTCACGCCGTAAACACTGCACTTAAGCGTGATGCACAACGTATCCAGAAAATCCTGATCGCTAAAGGTCGTCATGATGACCGTATGCAGCGTTTGTATGAAACGGCGATGGGTCTGAAGATCCAATGTGAACAGGTAACCAAACGCGATCTGGAAGAGCTAGCCGATGGTGGTTCCCACCAAGGTGTTGTCGCACTGTGTAAACCGATCCAAACCCACAACGAAAAGTTCCTAGATCAACTTCTGGACAACCTTGATGTACCACCGTTCCTATTGGTACTCGATGGTGTAACAGATCCCCATAACCTAGGTGCTTGTCTGCGTACTGCTGATGCAGCCGGTGTACAGGCAGTTATCGCCCCTAAAGATAAATCTGCACCACTAAACGCAACCGCAGCTAAGGTCGCTTGTGGCGCAGCTGAAGCGGTACCGTACATTCTGGTAACCAACCTTGCCCGTACCCTAAAAAGTCTGCAAGAACGCGGTATCTGGACCACAGGCACCGCAGGTGAAACCGATCTAAATGTTTACCAAGCTAACCTAACAGGCCCTATGGCGTTGATTATGGGCGCAGAAGGCCAAGGTATGCGTCGCTTAACACGTGAACATTGCGACCAGCTAGTTAAAATTCCAATGGCGGGTGAAGTGAGTAGCCTTAACGTTTCCGTTGCTACCGGTATTTGTTTGTTTGAAGCGGTTAGACAGCGAAGCAGTTGATTACTGCTTTTAGAGCAAACCATTTAAAAAGCAGCCTTGTGGCTGCTTTTTTGTGGGCGGAAATTGAATCAGGCTACTGAAATTACTTTAGGCATTCTTTGATAAGCTGCTGTACCGGTTTGTTAACCAGATCAGGTGCGCCTACAACCTCACAATGCTTACCAGCGGTGTAGATATGAAGGACCGGGATACCTCTTACTTTATGCTGCTTCGCTATCTCTGGTGAATTATCCACATCAACAAACTGCACTTGGGTTTGTGGGTTCTCTTTATTATGAGCCTGCAAAACTGGCGCAACCCTTTTGCATGGCCCACACCATTCCGCTTCGAAATAAAACAGCTCAGTATCATCAGCGGAAGCTGAAGTCGCATAAAAAAACATCAGAGAAAACAGTACTTTTTTCATTGGATAGAAGCCTAGGTCAGTAAATAAGCATGCTGACTATATCTGAAAGAAAGTTAGCAGCAAGTTTAAGTCATATGCAATTTTATGCTGTATCTCTTTGCAGATCTTAAAGTTAAGCTGGCCCTATCGTTTTTATAGGGCAATTTTTTAGTTAGAGGGATTTTTATGATTTCAGGTTTTATCTTCTATTTTATTGTTCCAGTCTTATATGTTGGGACCATATTCGCATTATCGAAAAATTTTACGTTTTTTAGTCTTACCGTTTGTGCAGGGGTAATACTTATCAGCAAAATGTGGTCTTGGTTCGATTTTGAACTTTTGCAAAAAAGAACATTTGGTTTCATGGTATCTACAATTCTTGTGTATTTATGTACAGGCTTTTATGTGGCTCTTTTTATGGCTGGGAGCCCTTAACTATATTTAAGAGGAAAGGGCAGTGAAATATGAACTGACCTGATACTTCAAAAAATGATCTTAGATAGAGAAATCCTGTATCATAGCCACATCTGCTCGTTCACTGTGAAAGCAGCGAACCTGATCTTTATACGTTATCTTTGAAAGCGATGATTGTTCATCGCTTTCTTTGTTATGGAATCACTATGTTTTCTGATATCGCACTACATCCACAATTAGAAGAGAACCTTAATGCGCTTGGCTTCAGTGAGCCGACTGAGGTTCAGCAAAAGGCGGTGCCTTTGTTGTTGGAAGGGATGGATCTGTTGGTAAGTTCGCCAACGGGTAGCGGTAAAACCGGAGCCTATCTGATTCCATTAGTGCAGGAACTATCAGCAGGTAAATCGCCAACACGTCAGCCGAAAGCCATCGTACTTGTACCTGTGCGTGAATTAGCTGAGCAGGTGTTACAGCAGTTTAATAAATTGGCTACTGGTCTAGAACTAGATGCTGTTTCGCTGGTGGGCGGTGAAGATTTTAAACAGCAGGAAAAGCGCTTGGCGCGTGCTGATTTGGTGATTGCGACACCGGGGCGTTTAGTACCGCATTTGGAAAACCGTTCTATTGAGTTGGATAGCCTAGATCTGCTGATTCTGGATGAAGCGGATCGTATGCTAGAAACCGGTTTTAAAGAACGTTTGGATCAGATTCTAACCCTTTGCCCAGAAGCACGTCAGACATTGTTGATCTCTGCGACTTTGCCAACGCAAGTTCGTACGTTAGCTCAAAAGCTTTTGGTCGATCCTGAGTGGATTCGTGTTGGTCAAAAGCGTGAAGTTGAAGAGGGAATCAAGCAGAGCATTTTGCTGTCTGATGATCAGTCTCATAAAGATAAACAGCTATGCTGGCTGCTAGAAAACGAATCGTACGACAAGGCTATTGTGTTCTGTAACAGTAAAACAGAAGCGCGTCGTTTGGATGGCTTTTTACGCTACCATAAATTCAAAGCGGCTCTATTGCATGGTGATGTGCAGCAGAAAGGCCGTTTCGCAACGATTGAAGGCTTTCGTAAAGGCACAACAAAGGTTTTGGTAACCACTGACCTCGCATCCCGTGGTTTGGATGTAGAAGGGGTTGAGTTAGTGATCAATATGGAGATGCCGCGTAAGGGCGATCTCTACCTTCACCGTGTTGGCCGTACCGGTCGTGCTGGTCAAGAAGGTCAGGCGATCTCTTTGATTGATCCGCACGAGTGGAATCTGATGTCTTCGATTGAGCGTTACCTGAAGACTCGCTTTAGACGTAAATTGATCGAAAGCTTAGTAGGTAGCTACAAAGGCCCGAAAAAAGTAAAAGCTTCGGGTAAAGCGGCTGGCACGAAAAAGAAGAAAAAACCGGCTAGTGGCAAGAAGAAAGCGCCGAAAAAACCGAAGAAGTAATCTTGGCCGATTTATAGATATAAAAAAGGGTACTTTTGGTAAGTACCCTTTTTTAATGTTTGAGCGTAATGACGATTAAGCCATTAAATCCTTAGTGTGCAGGGCGATCATCGCTTCCTCATTGGTCGGGATGACGCGCACAGTCACTTTAGAATCGGCCCCATTGACAATGCTGTCGTTGGTTGAATTAGCATGAGGGTTAAATTTAACGCCCAGCCATTCACAACGTTTAAGGATCCGTTCTCTGACATTGGCGCTGTTTTCGCCGACACCACCGGTGAAGACAATCTGCTCTAGACCTTCGAGTGCTGCAGATAAGCGACCAATTTCTAGTGCCGCTCGGTAGCAGAACATATCGATCGCTTCTTCAGCTTCTGGCTGATCGCTTTGTTCAAGCTCCAACATATCAGAGCTGATACCTGATACACCAAGCCAGCCACTTTGCTTATAAATCAACGCTTCAAGATCATCTGCCGAAAGGTTGTGATGGCGCTGTAGGTAAAGCAAAACACCCGGGTCGATATTGCCACAACGGCTACCCATTGGCAGACCATCTACCGCAGTAAAGCCCATGGACGAAGCAACAGATTTACCCTCGCCGATGGCGCACATACTTGCGCCAGCGCCTAAGTGACAGACTACGGTTTTTAGATGGCCGCTTTTCTGCTCAACAAGTTGGCGCTGAATGTATTCGTATGAAAGCCCGTGGAAACCGTAGCGATGAACACCTTCCTCAGTGTATTTACGAGGCAGGGCATAGTGTTGCTCCAACGAGGATTGCTCGGCATGAAACATTGTGTCAAAACAGGCTACTTGAGGTAGGTCTGGAGCTATGTTTCTGCAGGCCTCGATCAGTCTTAGGTTATAAGGCTGATGCAGTGGCGCTAGTGGAATAAAGCTCGCCAGCTTATCTAATACCTGATCATTAATCAGGATAGGCGCGCTAAAGTGACTACCCCCATGAACAACGCGATGGCCGAAGGCGCATAGAGTGTTGTCACTGACTTCAGCATTTAGCCAGTCGAGTATAGTTTTTAAGCAGGCTTGGTGGCGTTGCTCTTTAGGCACGTCGCTAAAGCTTGGCGTGCTCTTAAGTAGAACTTCACCGGACGCGCCTTTCACTTTAAAGCGAGCGGTATCATTAAGGATATTGCCCAGCTTAAAGTTATATAGCAGCTCTAGCTTAGCGCCTGTGTACTTAAACAAAGCGCATTTTAAGCTAGAGGAGCCGCCATTAACCGTTAAAATCGTTTCCATACGACCTACTTTTCTTTGTGATGAACCATATGAGATGCCAGTGCACAGGAGGCTAGACGAGCAAGTGTTTTATCTGCGCGGCTTGTTAGGATAATCGGCACTTTGGCACCCAATGCGATGCCTGCTGATTTAGCGTTGGCTAAATAAATCAGCTGTTTAGCGATCATGTTGGCTGCTTCTAGGTCAGGCGCTAGCAGAATATCAGCATCACCAGATACTTCGGAAACAATGTGCTTGTCGATAGCGGCTTGTTGCGAGATCGCATTATCAAACGCTAACGGGCCATCAATTAAACCACCCGTAATTTGGGAGCGATCTGCCATTTTGCAAAGCGCAGCAGCATCGATGGTACTTTGAATATTCGGCTTAACTTTTTCTACCGCGGATAAAATAGCCACTTTCGGCGTTTGAACGCCTAGTGCACGGCAGAAGTCGATCGCGTTTTGCGTGATATCTTTTTTGCAGTACAGATCAGGTGTGATGTTGATCGCAGCATCGGTGATGATCAGTGGCTTATGATAGTTGGGTACATCAAACACGAAGACGTGACTCAAACGACGCTCAGTTCTGATCCCTTTCGTTTTATGGACCACTGCGCGTAGTAGCTCTGATGTGCCTAAATGGCCTTTCATCAATACTTCGGCTTCGCCGCGCTTGATCAATTCGCAGGCTAGCTCTGCAGCGGCGTGGCTATGTTCTGTATTGATGAGCTCAAAATTACTGATATCCAGATTTTGCTCTTCAGCAACGGCTTTAATCTTTGCTTCCGGTCCCACTAATGTTGGGATAATCAGGCCATGCTCGGCTGCTTCCACTGCGCCAATCAGACTGTTGCCATCAACGGGATGCGCAACAGCAGTACGGATAGGGCGAGCCTTTTCAGCTTGTTCAATAAAAAATTCTAGCTGGTCGTGCAGCGGTGGTTTTTCTTGAATAACCATCAAAACCTCGAAAATAAATTGTATTACCCGTTAATTGATAGAACTGAAGGTAATAATTGTATATGACCTGATTATGACGCACTGCAACATTTTTGCTAGTGATTCATGTCAGGTTTATAAACAAAGGTCGAATATTAACGTGATTAAACGTTAAAAATTTCATGTTGTTGAGTCACAAAAACGCTAAAAATAACCTAAGGTTTAGTAGGGTCTTGAAATACAGGGTGGTATAAATAATAGAGAATATACTTTAGTTCCAGACTATTTGGTCTGGCAGGATGGAACCTCTGGGAGATATAAGGATGCAACAAACCATTTTTGTGGTTGATGGCAGCTCAACGATTCGAACGTTTTACAAAGCTGTACTCGAAGATGCTGGTTATCGCGTTAAAGTGCATCAAACGGGCGAAAGTTGTTACAAAGCCCTTAGTTTTGATATTCCTGATCTCATTATCTTGGGAGCTGAACTGCCGGATACTGAGTGTGTCGCGTTCTCCGGAAAGATTAAGTCCCGACCCGAATTTCTGTTAGTTCCAATCATCGTTGTATCTTCTATACGCTCTATGGATCTGAAACGTAACTGTTTTCAGGCAGGCGTAACCGATTTTATTATGAAAAACTGCACTCAACACTTTTTGCTTGAAAGAGTGAAAAATGTGATTGAGCGCAAAGAGACAATGCAGTTCAGCCAACACATCGCTGGACAACGATTCAAAGTATTAGTGGCTGAGGATAGCGTGGCTTTATTAGCGCTCTATGGTCAGATGCTTGAGCAATTAGGCTGTTCGCCGGTGCTTTGTCAAAATGGTAAGGAGGCGTGGGAAACGCTGCAGCAACATGATGATATCGATCTAGTGATGACCGATGTTGAAATGCCGGAGATGGATGGTATCGAGTTAAACCATCTGATCCGTTCCTGCACTCAATATGATCAAGTACCTGTGATTGTCGTAACTCAGTTCGACCAAGAAGAGCTGTTATGCGATTTGTTGACGGCAGGTGCAAGCGATTACATAACCAAACCATTTAGCCATGAAGAGCTGTGCGCGCGTGTTGGATCTCATCTTCGTACCCGTCACCTGTATAAGGAGCAGCAGCGACTCAATCGAGAGTTGGATGAGGCTAATAGTTACTTGGAAGAGCGTGTTAGAGCACGTACACAAGAACTGTATGAAGCTAATTTAGAGACAGTCCAAAAACTGGCGATGGTTTGTGATTACAAAGATAACGATACAGGTAATCACATCAATCGAGTGAAGGAGTATTCAGAAGAGTTGGGTAAAGCGATTGGATTATCTGAAGAGGTCGTCAATCGTCTTGGCTTTTCTAGCATGATGCATGACGTGGGAAAAATTACTACGCCTGATGCGATTCTTAATAAACCTGGTCCATTGGATAATCAAGAGTGGGAAGTTATGCGCTTGCATTCTTCTATTGGGGCTAAGATCTTGGGTAAGAATGCCTTTTTCAACATGGCAAGGGATATAGCGGTAGCTCACCATGAAAAAGTGGATGGTAGTGGTTACCCTAAAGGTTTGAAGGGCGATGAAATTCCACTCGCAGCGAGAATCGTTGCGGTGGTAGATGTATTTGATGCGTTGGTGTCTAAACGCAGCTATAAGGATGCTTGGACTCAACAAGAAGCGATTGAAGAGCTTCAACGAATTGCCGGTAGTCACCTTGATAAACGCCTTGTAGAGGTTTTTGTTGGGTTGCTTGAATCAGGGCATTTGGATTACATCCGAGTTCAGTATCCAGAAGAACAAGCCCAGTTGGGTTAAGTTGTTCTGTGGAAACTCCGTTTTCTATTATTTCATACCTACTTTTCTTTACTTAGGTAAGGGTGCAATTGAAAGCGTGAGTATTTGGTAGGTTTTCTGTTTCTACTAAGGTTTCCATCTCTTTATATACCAGAGGTCGACTAAACAGATAACCTTGTCCGATATCGCAGCCAAAGTCCCTTAGCATAGCTAGTTGGTCTTCATCTTCTATACCTTCTGCAACTACTTTCATTTTCAATGCATGCGCCATCGTAATAATTGTATGGGTCAATGTTGCATCGCCTTGGTTATGAACCATATCTTTTACAAACGCTCGGTCTACTTTCAAGGTAGAGACAGGGAAAGTGGTTAGATAACTTAAAGAACTATAGCCAGTGCCAAAGTCATCAATGGTAAGTGATGTTCCAAGTTCTAGCAGCTTTTCTAAACGAGGCAGCAGTTTGTCGATATTTTCTGCCAATAGGCTTTCGGTGATTTCGAGTTCAAGTCTGCTAGGGTCAATGCCAGTTTCTTTGATCACTCCAGCGACCATATCAATGACACTATCATCATTCAGCTGTCTGATAGAAAGATTAACGGCCATGATCAAAGGTGCGTCACTAAATTTCTGTAGTTCGATCAGATCTATACAGGCTTGACGTAGTGCAAACTCACCAAGCTCATTAATGACACCAATATCTTCTGCTATTTCAATAAACTCAAATGGACCGACTGGACCTAATACAGAACTATTCCAGCGCATTAAGGCTTCAAAGCCCATAATACGTCCTGAACCTATATTATTCTTGCTTTGGTAAGCCATATGAATTTCACCACGCTCTAGCGCTTGGCGAAGCTCCGTTTCGATAGTGTGACGGCGCTTTAAGCGTCTATCGAGTTCATGGTCAAAGAAGCTGTAACGGTTGCGGCCATCCTTCTTGGATTCGAACAGAGCGATATCAGCAAACTTGATTAATCCTACTACTTCATTGTTGTCTTCAGGGTAGCGTGAGATACCTATACTGACAGAAATATAGATCTGTTTGCCCTCAATCAATACAGGTTGCTCTACATCATGTAAAATATTCTCTGCTAGCGTTTCTACTTCTTGAGTTTTTGTATACGTTGTGTGTACTAAAAATTCATCACCACTAATGTGGCATATCTGTGCTTTCCCTTTGCAACATTTAACTAACCTGCCAGCTACAAGTTGTAGTAATTGATCACCGATCATGTGACCAAATGTATCATTTACCGCTTTAAAGTTATCTATATCTAAATAGAGTACAGCAACTTGCTGTTTATTTTTCCACGCGTTTTGTAGTTCTCTTGTAAGATTTTCATTAGTTCTGCGGCGATTAGGCAAGCCTGTTAATGGATCAAAATTTGCCTGTTTATAAAGTTTAGCCTCCGCCTTTTTACGGCTACTTATGTCTTGTACAACAACTACATAATGGGTGAGTTCTTCTTCAGGGTTTGTTATGTGGCTTATAGAGAAAGAGTACCACTTACCGTCAAAATCTGTTTTACGTTCACCAAACCAATTGCCTCTAAGTGCAATTTCATCGCTGATCTTTGTAAGGTCTTTAGTTAAAACATTGTAAGGTGGAAAATCGATAATGTTATGTCCATGGGCTTTAGTATGGGCATTAGGCTTTGCTGTGGTTAGATCAAAGTGGCTATTAGCGTATTCTATCGACCATAGGTTATCAGTGATCACAACGCTGTTAGGGCTTTGTTCAATCGCTTTAGATAATTTTTGAACTTTACGTTCTGCTTTTTGCTTTGCGTCGGACATCCGTTTGCTAATTTGTATGGAAACTCTGTAGGCAAGCAATGCAGCTAGAAGGAATAAAACAAATACAGTACATATAGGGCGTATGCGTTCTAACCAAGAGTTGAATAAATTCGTGACAGGATAAGAGTTAAGCGTGATGAGTTTGTATTCGGGTAAATAACCTACGTTTGCTAGGACTTTCTCTCCTTTAACTTTAAGTTCTAGTCCTTGCTTCACTAGACCAGATTGCAGGTTATATTGGATTTCGGAGGCCGTTTCTTGAGCTAAACGCCAACCAAATAAATCTGAAACAAACCCTTTAGGAACAGGGTAAGACATACGTACTTGTCCGTGTTCACCTAGCAACCAGATTGTATTGTTATCTGGGCTAATAAATTTTTGCATGAGAGAGGTTTTGCCTTGAACACGATAAAAAGCGACCACGACGGCAATGATGTTTTTGTCGTTATTCAAGATAGGGACATAGAAGGGAAGTAAAGATTCTCCTAGAAGGCCTGCCCTATGAAGATAACCTATCTGAGCGGTTCGGCTTACTTTTAGGTTTTCTAATACAGTATTTGGACTTGATAACTCTGGTAGATTGATACTTCCTTTACTAAGTAGCACGTTTCCTTTCGTATCGATTAGGGCAAATGTGGCTGCTTCACCGGTTGCTGAAAGAAGATACTCAAATACATTTGAAACCGAGCGTTCTTGTAGATTTTTTTCGATAAAGCGTGCTTTGACTGTTTTGACAATAAGACGTGTTTGATGATCAAAGAAAGACCGGCTTTGACTGATTAGCGTCTGATTTTGTTTGTATAGCTTATCGAATTGGTTGGTTTTAACATCATTCCAAAGGGCAATACCGAAAACAGTCAGTGCAGATAAAAGGATCACTGAAAGTAGTGTGAATAAAAGCCTTAGGGGTTTGATGCCTTCGTGTCCTACCATAATTACACCCTCCTTGTGACGCTGCTGGTGGAACGAATCAGCAGGTCCCTGTCACTATAGCAAATATATATCATCTTCTTATGATGTTTGATTAAACATCATAAGAATAAACACCAAATACTGACTTGAATTACTAAAGTATCTTTTATTTGAGTAATTTTTCAAATTTGGTCTACGTGAATCTAGGGCAGCACCCTGTTGTAATATAGATTTTGTATAAAAGAATTTTTTGCTTCGACCATTGCAACGTTCCGAATGGCTTTAGGATCAGTTAAGCTGTGGCAATAGATAATGAGTGGACAAGTTTTTTCGTCTAGACGGATTGTTAGAGTTGAGGAACCTCATGGGATTATTGATTGATTGGTTTTTGGATTTTTGGGACAACATGCCAGGGGGCAAAATTAGCCGGGCTATTTTTAGTGTAATCATGCTAGTTATAGTTATCTCTGTCCCTCTAGGTATTTATTGGAGCTGCCCTCCAGCAGGGTTTGATCCGGTAGTAGAAGCTAAAACGGATGCTGAGGAGCAGGGTGTTAAAGTGACGACTGGTTATCCAACGGTTTATACGCTTCACCGATTGATGGATACCCTATTGCATAAGCCTGGTGGCTATATAACTAACGATGTGGCACCTCCGGGTATCTGGCTAGATAACATCAGCAATTGGGAATATGGTGTGTTGGTCCAGTCACGTGACCTTGCACGTGCTTTACGTAAAGACTTTAGCCGTTCACAGTCTCAGTCAGTAGAGCACCCAGAATTAACAATTGCTGAGCCTCAATTCCATTTTGATGCGAATAGTTGGTTGCTTCCTTCTTCGGAATCTCAGTATAAAGAGGGTCTTGAAGCGCTACACAAATATCAAATGGAACTGACCAAAGTTGCTGAATCTGAAGCTCAATTCTATGCCCGTGCTGATAACCTGAATAACTGGTTAGGTGATGTGCAAACGCGTTTAGGTAGCCTATCTCAGCGTTTAAGTGCAAGTGTTGGTCAGAAACGTGTGAATACTGATCTAGCAGGTGACCCTGCTGCAGAGCAATCAACGCAGACTGCTTCTGATAAAGAGGTGAAAACACCTTGGCTAGAAATAGATGATGTATTCTATGAAGCGCGTGGTTCGGCTTGGGCACTGTTGCATATCTTAAAAGCGGTTGAGCAAGACTTTGGTCCTGTATTAGACAAAAAGAATGCACGTGTGAGTCTTCGTCAAATTATTCGTGAGTTGGAAGCGACTCAGGAAACAGTTTGGAGCCCAGTGATTCTAAATGGCGGCGGTTTCGGTTTGTTTGCTAACCACTCTTTGGTAATGGCGAACTATATCTCCCGCGCTAATGCGGCAATTATCGATCTGCGAGAGTTGCTAGCGAAAGGTTAAGGGACGATTAAGCAATTTTTGTTTATTTTTAAGGGGCTTAGTGCCCCTTATTTGTTTCTGGGTCTACACTAAATAGTAGTAGAGGAGAAACGTTATGCCTCGTCGTTTTATTCGTCATCCTGCAGCGATTCCAATAAAGCTATGCAATCAGCAAGCTAATAACCAAAGCGTAACTGAAGTTACCACGCAAGATGTCAGTGCAGGTGGATTGTCCTGTGAAACAGAAAAGCTAATGACCCCAGGTGAGGCTGTAGAAGTTGAGATCTCATTAGAGACACCACCTTTTAAAACTATCGGTCATGTTGTTTGGTGCAAAAGTAAAGGTAATGGATTTTTGGTAGGGATTGGTTTTTCTGATCTGGCAACAGCTTATGCTGTTCGCATGGTAGAACAGGTTTGCTACATTGAAGAGTATCGTCAAAAAATCTTAGAAGAAGAGGGACGAGAGCTAGATTCTGAAGAAGCTGCGATTGAGTGGATTGAAGCGCATGCCCATGAGTTTCCACAAAATGTGCACTGAGTAAGCAGTTTTAATGGGTTTCGACCTTAATATTGTGTTCTTTGTCTATTAACCACTCACCATTATATTTAACTAACGTTAGTTGTTTTAGCGTTTTGTCTTTATAGCCGCTAGCTGCTTCGTATTGAAGCCAGAAGTCTACTTTAATTTTATTTTCCGAAAGTTTGATATTATGTAGCTTTTCTCTGATCAACTTGATCCACTTAGGGCGATTAATCGCATCGCGCCGTTTCTTAGACCAGCGTTCATTCGTTTCGTATATACCAGTAAAGTTAGGTTTATAGCTTCTAAAATAATTTTTCAGATCTTTTGCTTGCCAGGCAGCTATCCAGTGGTCAATTTTTACAGTGGCTAGAGTGAGAGGTGAAATAACTTCGTCTTGTGGTGCAGAAACTTCAACTTTAGAAAGTTTTTCAATTTTAATAATCGTTTGAAAACCTTCCTCTATTTCATTTCGCTCGCTTGGAAAAGTAGTTATTTCCTTGAGTGAAAACATGTTTATCTTTTCAGCACTGT
Source organism: Neptuniibacter sp. QD48_55 (assembly GCF_047778115.1). GTDB lineage: Bacteria > Pseudomonadota > Gammaproteobacteria > Pseudomonadales > Balneatricaceae > Neptuniibacter. The sequence continues at coordinate 884,100 of NZ_CP180555.1, forward strand.
TCAATGATGTTTTATTTACAGGTTGTCCTGTAATTGATACTTCTTGAGTAAGCGCGTTTTGTTCTGCTTCAGGGGGATGGTTTTTGACAGTATCGGCTTTATATCCGCTAAGTTTAAAATCAGCAGAGGCCGGTTCTTTCTCTGTGACAGTGATACTTGGTGGCTGCACTTTGAAAATTTGGTTCTCCTGAAGTGGTTTCGGCTCCGCAAAAATAGGGGTATCTTCCGTAGTTTTTGATTCAATTTTTGCTGTACTTGAATATAGGAAATAGTTAACCCCAAAGCCTAAAATTATAAAAATTACCAGGCTAAGAGAATACATGCCGATTTTTTCAGACGATAAGCGAGAGGAATTTTTTTTCGAATTATTGATGTCTTCTGGCGTTATTATTTTGTTATGAATCAGAGGTAATAAAAGTTTATTTAGGCGGTTTATTCTTCCCTCTGTGTGCTCGATTATCAATAAATCAGTACCAATTTCATAAGGCGTGCTTGGTAGTCCCTCTTTGGAGGATAAGTAATGAATATATCCTTCAATATCATTTAGTTGAAAAAGATCTAGGACTATTTCCGTATTAATCCAGTTAATAAAATCAGCCTGTTGAAGCACTTTAGAGTTAATAACAATATAGTCTTGGCGAACTACTACTAGTTTTATTGCCCCTTTAGTAGTTTCATCGATTTCGCATAACTGCTGTAAGGAGTTGATTACGGAATCGTCAGAATTGATAGCTTGCTGATCAATTATGACTAGGCAGAATAGGTCTTTGTCTTTAATTGATTGGAGCGTGCGGGATAGATCTTCTGTCTGTGCTGTAGATTTAAGCGCGTCTGATAATTTTGAATAAAGCTGAGATACTTCTGTTAACGGCTTATTAATTATAGCGACAGGAATCCCATTTTTTTGAAATTCATTAATAAGCTCATTGATAAGTGTGCTTTTACCGGTGCCTGCGACTCCTTTAAGAATTATTGAGTTTTCGCTCTGTAAGGCTTTCCTTAGTTCACTCAAAGCTCTCTTATAAGATGCATGTCTATATGGCTCAGTATAAGAAGGTATATTTTTGCTAGATCTAATATAGCTTTCAGTAACTAACCGTTGTTCCTGTGGCATAACTTTGAATGTATCTCGGTTTATAAACTCTAGGAATAGCCTTAACCCTATTTCTCTAGGATATAAATTTTAAGATTAAAAAGTAGCTTGTACAGCTAAAAGAAAAGATTATTTTCTCTTTTAGCTGTAAGAAGAATAATTAAAGCTAGCTAAGATCTTCTTTCAATTTTTCTTGATAGGGAGGCCAGCCCATCGGTTTGCCGCCTAAAAGATGAAGGTGGATATGATAAACCGTTTGTCCACCATCGGAATTACAGTTGAATACAGTACGATAACCCGATTCATCAATGCCTAACTGTTTAGCGATAGTGCTGGCTGTTTTGACCATATGGCCAACCACCTCTGTATCTTCTGCGCTAATATCATTAAGGGTTGCGATATGTTTGCGCGGAATAATGAGTGCGTGTGTCGGTGCCTGAGGGCTAATATCATTAAACGCAATTACATGCTCATCTTCGTAAATGATTTCGGCCGGAATCTCTTTATTTATGATTTTACAAAACAGGCAATCCATCGGTTTTCCTCACTGTATTAGATACTTGAATGCAGTATATCCAGTGTTACCAAAGGATTAAATACTGAATGACCGTTAGTAAATAAAGTTATCGCTTGGATTAGAGTAGCGATTCTGTTTTCCCTTCAGTAAGAATTTCGGGGCAGTGATAACTTTTGGTTACAGTGTTATCGGGAAGCACAGATTCAAGATGAACATCAAATCCCCATAAACGATGAATATGTTTTAGTACCTCTTCGGTCGATTGACCGAGTGGTTGTTTATTATGCATAAAGTGTCTCAAGGTTAAGCTGCGATCACCACGGACATCTACGTTGTAAACCTGAATATTGGGTTCTCTATTTCCTAAGTTATATTGAGAAGAAAGATCTTCGCGGACTTGTCGGTAGCCTGCTTCATCATGGATTGATGTGACCTCCAAATTGGCTTTTTCAGAGTTATCCATAATGGTGAATAGTTTTAGCTCTCGGATCAGTTTTGGTGACAGATACTGCAGAATAAAGCTTTCATCCTTATAGTTACGCATGGCGTAATCTAATGTTTTCTTCCAATCGGAACCTGCGATATCAGGGAACCATTCGCGGTCTTCGTCGGTTGGTTCTTCACAGATACGTTTGATGTCCTGCATCATGTTATATCCCAATGTGTAGGGATTAATGCCGTTGAAGTAAGGACTATCGAATGGCGGTTGATAGACAACGCTGGTATGTGAGTGAAGAAACTCCATCATAAATCCATCGGTGACTAAGCCCTCTTCATGCATTTGATGCAGAAGGGTGTAGTGCCAGAAGCAAGCCCAGCCTTCGTTCATCACTTGGGTCTGTTTCTGTGGATAGAAATACTGAGCCACTTTTCGAACGATACGAACGATCTCTCGTTGCCATGGTTCAAGAAGTGGGGCGTTTTTCTCTATAAAATAGAGTATGTTTTCTTCAGGTTCTTTAGGAAAGTGCTGAATAACTGGTGTTGCTCCTTCCTCTTTTTTTGGAATCGTGTTCCACAAGTCGTTTAAATGACGCTGGATATATTCTTCCCGCGCTTGCTGGCGCTCTTTTTCTTCATCTGCTGTCAGTGGTTGTGGGCGAACATATCGATTTACGCCATAGCTCATGAGTGCATGGCACGAATCCAGTAGCTCCTCAACCGTATCTACGCCGTATCTCTCTTCGCATCGGCTGATATAGCTTTTAGCAAACAGAAGGTAATCAATAATCGCCGAGGCATCGGTCCAGGTTTTAAAAAGATAATTACCTTTAAAGAAAGAGTTGTGACCATAACAGGCATGAGCAATAACAAGAGCCTGCATTGTCATTGTGTTTTCTTCCATTAGGTAAGCTATGCAGGGATCGGAATTGATTACGATCTCATAAGCCAGGCCCATTCTGCCGCGCTTATAGTTTTGTTGGGTATCAACAAACTGTTTACCAAAGGACCAATGGTTATAGTTTAAAGGCATACCAATGGAGGCGTAGGCATCCATCATCTGTTCGGAGGTAATGATCTCAATCTGGTTTGGATAGGTATCCAGACCAAATTCTTGGGCGATACGGCCGATCTCTCGGTCGTATTCGGCAATAAGCTCAAAGCTCCACTCCGCACCGGTGGATATTGGACTGCGTTTTTTCATGCTGCCCCCTCAACCTTTTTCTCAAATAGACTACGAAATACTGGGAAAATATCTGCTGGGGTTTTTATCTGTTGCATGGCAAAGCATTCTTCCCACTTTGCTTGCAGGCGTTCATATTCATGCCACAAGTTTTGGTGGGGGCCGGTAGTAATCTCTATATAGGCGAAATACTGAACCTGTTTCAGGATCTTTTCATCAAGGAGTTGATAACATTTGCTCGAGTCCCCATCCCAATTATCGCCATCGGAAGCTTGAGCTACATATATATTCCAGTCTGCTGGAGAGTAACGTTCTTCAAGGATCTCTGAGGTAAGATCTAGTGCGCTGGATACGATTGTGCCGCCGGTTTCGCGGGAGTAGAAGAACTCTTGTTCGTCCACTTCCTTGGCATGGGTATGGTGGCGAACGAAGACAACTTCGATCTGTTTGTAATTCCGCTTCAGAAATAGATACAGCAAGATAAAAAAGCGTTTCGCCATATCTTTAATGCTTTGTGTCATAGAGCCCGATACGTCCATAACGCAGAACATGACAGCCTTACTTGAAGGCACGGGGACTTTGATTAAATTGTTGTATTTAATGTCAAAGTCATCGAGGAAAGGTACGCGTTTTAAGCGTTGTTTAATCTCGTCTATTTCAGCTTTTAGAGCTGAGATCTGTTTCTTTGCATCGTCACTGGGTAAACGTTGCTCTAAGGTCAAAATTTCCGCTTGGAGTTCGCGGATTTTGCGCCTGTCTTTGCCGGTTAAGGCAATTCGGCGCGCATGGGCTGCTTTTAACGAGCGCACAATATGGATTTTGTCGGGGCTGCCTGCATTAGTGAAACCAGCTCGGCGAGTTTCGAATTGAGTTGCACTTTTAAGCTGTTTTTTGACTAGGTAGGGGAGCTCTAAACCATCAAACATAAAGTCTAGAAACTCTTCCTGATCGATCTGGAAGGTGAAATCATCTTCCCCTTCACCTTGATTGCTGGCTTGGCCTTCACCGCTGCCGCCACCACCTCCGCCACCTTGTGGGCGTTGGAACTGGTCCCCTACAACAAACTCTTTGTTGCCAGGGAAAACTTTGTTGCGAACACCGCCTTCACCATGATGGAAAATAGGCTCGGAGATATCCCTGCGAGGGATGGTAACACTGCCACCTTGTTCAATTTCCTTGATCGAGCGGTTATTAACCGCATCTTCTACGGCATCTTTTATGTGCTTTTTATAACGACGAAGAAAGCGCTGACGGTTAACCGTGCTCTTGTTCTTGGAGTTCAGGCGGCGATCTATGATGTAACTCATAATACTTCTATCCCCGTAGATGGCCTGCACTTAGGCTCTTCATCTCATTCGGGCAGGCCTTTGCCCGAATGAATGCCTTCACCAACTTTTATTGCCGATGAACTACTGTGATTTTCTAACGCGGATATACCACTCAGACAGTAATCGCACCTGCTTCTCGGTATAGCCTCGTTTGATCATCCGTTTAACAAACTCACCGTGTTTGGTTTGTTCGTCTGTAGAGGCTTTCGCATTAAAGGAAATAACAGGTAACAAGTCTTCCGTATTGGAGAACATTTTTTTCTCAATAACGGTGCGCATTTTCTCGTAACCCATCCAAGATGGATTTTTACCGTTGTTATTGGCACGAGCACGCAGTACAAAATTAACAATTTCGTGTCTGAAATCTTTTGGATTACTGATACCGGCAGGTTTTTCGATTTTTTCGAGTTCCTCGTTAATCGCCTGACGATCTAATATGTCACCTGTTTCTGGGTCACGATATTCCTGATCCTGTATCCAGAAATCAGCATAGGTGACATAGCGATCGAAGATGTTTTGTCCGTACTCGGAGTAGGACTCTAAGTAAGCGGTCTGAATCTCTTTACCCAAGAACTCGATATATTTAGGTGCGATAAACTCTTTTAGATAGCCTAAATAGCGATCTTGAATTTCAGCAGGGAATTGCTGCTGTTCAATCTCTTTTTCCAGAACATAAAGCAGATGGACTGGATTAGCCGCAACTTCAGAAGGATCAAAGTTAAAGACCTTGGATAGGATTTTGAAAGCGAAACGGGTTGAAAGGCCATCCATTGCTTCATCAACGCCTGCAGAATCCTTATATTCCTGCATCGATTTCGCTTTAGGATCCGTGTCTTTTAGATTTTCGCCGTCATAAACACGCATTTTTGAATACAAGCTAGAATTTTCAGGTTCTTTCATTCTTGATAAAACTGAGAATTGAGCAAGCATGTTGAGCGTATCTGGTGCACAGGGTGCGTTGTTTAACGAACTGTTTTCTAGAAGTTTTTCGTAGATATGGATCTCTTCTGTGACACGGCAGCAATAAGGTACTTTTACGATGTAGATACGATCGATAAAGGCCTCATTGGTTTTATTGTTTTTGAAGGTTGTCCACTCTGATTCATTCGAGTGGGCTAGGAGAATACCATCGTACGGAATGGCCCCCATGCCTTCGGTACTGTTGTAGTTACCCTCTTGGGTCGCTGTTAATAGAGGATGGAGAACTTTGATAGGTGCTTTAAACATCTCCACAAATTCCATCATGCCCTGATTGGCACGACAGAGCGCGCCAGAGAAACTATAAGCATCTGGATCGTGTTGTGGGAAGTCTTCCAATTTACGAATATCAACTTTACCCACAAGACTAGAAATATCTTGGTTGTTTTCATCACCAGGTTCGGTTTTGGCGATGGCAATCTGATCCAAAATCGAAGGGTAAAGTTTTACTACTCTAAATTTGGAAATATCACCGCCATATTCGTGTAAACGCTTAGCAGCCCAAGGTGACATGATCCCTTTTAAATAGCGGGATGGGATACCGTACTCTTCTTGTAAAATGATGCCATCTTCTTCGGGTTTAAACAGACCTAAAGGGGATTCGAAAACTGGTGAGTCTTTAATGGCATAAAATGGAATGTGCTCCATTAGATGCTTTAGGCGTTCGGCTAAGGAGGATTTACCGCCGCCTACAGGACCAAGTAAGTAAAGGATCTGTTTACGTTCTTCTAGACCTTGAGCCGCATGTTTAAAGTAGGAGACAATATTTTCGATCGCGTCTTCCATACCGTAAAACTCGCTAAAAGCAGGGTAACGGCGGATTAGCTTGTTCGAAAAAATACGACTTAGTCTTGGATCCGCTGCGGTATCAACCATTTCTGGTTCGCCGATCGCTTGCAGCATACGTTCAGCTGCATCTGCATAGATCATTGGATCCTCTTTACACAGCTGGAGATACTCGTCCAAGCTGTATTCTTCCTGCTGAACAGAATCATAGCGGGCTTTATAGTGGTCAAAGATACTCATACAAATCACCTTTATTCAGCCAAGCTTATTTGGGGTTTTGAATAATTTTGTCAGGCTGTTTTGCTTGCTTACCTGTTGTTAGTGTAGTTCACATTTTTGAACTCTGAACATTTGACTCTAAAACTTTCCTTAAGGTTCATCGTTTAATAATCTTATGATTTATAAGGACTTATATTTTTTGTAGTTCTAGGTTTTGAATAAACGCAGCCAGAAAACGAGCCGCTTCACCTCCAGTCAGTGCTCGGTGGTCAAAGGTGAGCGAAATTGGAAGGATGCGATGAATTTTTATTTCATCACCTACCGCGACAACCTCTTTACGAATAACCCCAGCACCAATAATTGCTACCTGCGGGGGAACGACAATTGGATTAGCATAGCGACCTGCGATGGTTCCAAAGTTACTCAGTGTGATTGTGGCGCCTTGTAATTCAGAAGCGGGGATTGTTCTGTTTTTTACATCGGTGCGGAGTAGGTTTAAGCCTTCACGTAGATGTGAAGGTGACCGATTACCAATGTCGCGTAAGACTGGGACAAATAACCCTTGTTCAGTGTCTACTGCGATCCCAAGGTCTATTTTGGTATGTATTCGACGGCTGAGCGTATTGCCATCAAACCAAGCATTTATAGCGGGCTCTGCCATACAGGCTTCTGCTATCGCATGGATCAATCGTTGCGTGATATCTGTACCTTTAGGCCAACTATTAATATCTGCGTCTTCATGAATGGTGACGGGTACTACTTCACTGTGTGCTTTGCTCATGACTTGCGCCATGTGTTTGCGCACACCGCGCAAAGGTTCTGCTTTGCCATGTGTTTGATCGAGTTTAGCGGCCTGTTCAACATCTTTTGGTGTGATGTTACCTTGCTGACCGCTTCCTTTTACTTGGTTTAAATCGATATTTAAGCGTTTGGCTAAGGCTCTGACAGCAGGGGTTGCTTTTTGGGTTGTTGCGCCGTTTTGACTGCTGGGGGCTGCACCGATAAAGAAGGTATCTTGAGTAGCGGACTCTGGGTTTGCTTGTGGAATTTCGCCTACAACAGTACCGCTGTCACTCTCATCTTCCCCTTCAAATTCCAGTAGGGGTTCTCCTGTGTGGATAACATCACCGGGTTGACCAAAAAGATGGGCGATTACGCCTGCTTGAGGAGAAGGCACTTGAATAATTGCCTTTGCTGTTTCAACGGACAGAAGTACTTGGTCCGTTTTCACAGAATCACCTTCTTTGATATTCCATTCCACAATTTCTGCTTCAGGAAGCCCTTCGCCGAGATCTGGTAGTTTGAAATATTTCATGCGAACTCCAATGTCTCATTGATACTGTCGATGATGTCTTGAGTGTTTGGTAGGTAATGACTTTCAAGACGGAAATAGGGCATGACGGTGTCATAACCTGTTACCCGAGCAATAGGTGCTTGTAAATCTAAGAGTGCTCTTTCTGCGATGGTTGCGGCTATTTCTGCACCTATACCCGCATTTCTTGGAGCCTCATGTACAATCACAACGCGACCTGTTTTTTTTACGGAGGCTAGAATCGTAGTCATATCTAACGGACTGATACTGGCTACATCGATTACTTCACAGTGCACGCCTTTATTTTGGAAGTGCTCTGCGGCGGCTAAGGTTTCTGTGATCATCGCTCCCCAGCTGATTAACGTAATAGCTGAGCCCTCGCGCAGCGTAAAACAGCTGCCTAAAGGCAGTGCTTCGCCGTTGTCTAAAATCTCTTGTTGTTGGCTGCGATAGATCCTTTTAGGTTCTAAAAAGAGCACTGGGTCGGGATCACGAATGGCTGAGAGTAATAATCCGTAAGCACGCGCTGGAGAGGAGGGAATGACGACTTTAAGGCCGGGTATATGAGCCAATAGAGCTTCTGTGCTTTCCGAATGATGTTCAGGTGCGTGAATACCTCCACCAAAAGGTGCTCTTATCACCATAGGGCAGGTGAGACGGCCGCGGGTTCGATTACGCATGCGGGCAGCGTGACAAATAATCTGTTCTAATGCAGGAAAGATAAAGCCCATAAACTGGATCTCGGCCACAGGTTTCAAGCCTTGGCTAGCCATACCTATACTGAGTCCTGCGATCATTGATTCAGCTAATGGCGTGTCCATTACACGCTTCAGACCAAACTCATCTCTAAGGTTTGCGGTAGCACGAAAAACACCGCCATTAACGCCAATATCTTCTCCCAATAGAACGATCTCCTCGTCCCTGCGCATCTCTGAGGCTAAAGCTAGATTGACCGCTTCAAGAAGACATACAGAATGTTTCATGATGCATCCTCCTCAGCATGGCTAGCATTTGGCATCGCCTTGATTGTCGCCCAGTCTCTCTGTTCGATGAGATGCTCGGGTAGCTCGGCATACATGTAATCGAACATGGACTCGGGAGCTTGAGGATCAATTGCTAAATACTTGTCTGCTGCTTGTTGGACGAGTTGCGTGATCTCTTGTTGAAGAGCTTGTTCTTTCGATTCGTCCCAAAAGCCTTGAGTAACCATGAAGTTACGCAAGCGTTTTACTGGTTCTTTCTCCCAAGCTTGCTTTAGCTCTTCGTTATCCCTATATCGGGTCGCATCATCAGCGGTAGTATGGTCACTTAAGCGGTAGCTTATGGCTTCTATTAGTGTGGCTCCTTTGCCGTCATAAGCGCGCTGTAAAGCTTGAGTTACCGCCTCACGCATCGCAATCACATCGTTACCATCCACTTGCATACCGGGAATTCCAGCGGCTTGTGCTTTGTCAGCTAACTGAGCTGCAGCGGATTGAATTTTACGCGGTACCGAGATAGCCCACTGGTTGTTGTTGATGATAAAGACTACAGGCAGTTGCCATACCCCAGCGATGTTTAGGGATTCCATAAAATCCCCTTTAGAGGTGCCGCCATCGCCAATTAAGGTCACAGCAGCCTGTTTTTGATTGCGAATTTTTAGCGCTGTAGCAACACCGCAGGCATGTAATGATTGAGTGGCGATCGGAACTGAGTTGGGGAAGTCCTTCTTCATCTGGGGTGATGCATTGCCGCGTTCATCCCCACCCCAATATAGAAGAATATCTTCAAGGGCGAGCCCTCTAATCATCTGGCAGGCATGGTTTCGATAGTAGGGCACGAGAACATCTTCTTCGCTCATGCAGAGTGCTGTGGGAACATCGATACCTTCTGAGCCTAGTAGGGATGCGTAAGTGCCCAATTGTCCTGTACGTTGTAGCGCGATGGCTTTAGCGTCAAACTGTCTAGCTAATACCATGTTGTGATAGCAGCGTAGGAACCAATCAGGTGATTGGCACCATTGTGGCAAACGCTGTGTGGGGTTCCCCTCACTATCTAAATATTGCAGTGGTGCGTGACTCATAACTCATCCTCCTAACCGCTTTCATTAGCTTAAGCTGCGGAATTGAAATCGTTAGATGCACTGATGATTTGTTCAGCCTGGTGATTGGCTAGACGATGTACACCTTGCTTAGCTTGCGCTGCGTTTTGATAAAGTTGGGTGAGAGAATCACCTATTTGAATAACTTTTTGGCGGATTTCTCGGCTGTTCTGTTTTGAATATTGCAGCGCTACAAAAATTAAACCGCCTGCGTTGATCAGATAATCAGGTGCGTAAAGGATATCTTGTGCGGCTAGCAGGTCGCCGTGTTTCTCTTCCGCTAGTTGATTGTTGGCTGAGCCAGCAATGATGGATACACGAAGTTGCTGTAGGGTCGTGTCGTTTATGATTGCTCCAAGCCCACAAGGGCAGAAGACATCAGCATCGACTGCGTAAATCTGATCTGGTGACACGCTTGCTGCATTAAAATTTTTCTCGCATTGAGTTACTCTAGCTTGATCAATGTCGGTGACCGTCAGTTTGGCTCCGGCTTGATGAAGTAAACGGGCTACTTCAAAGCCTACATGGCCTAAGCCTTGGATACTGACGTGCACACCTTTCAGTGACGTTCGATTTAACTTGAATCTGACGGAAGCTTTAATCCCTTCAAACACGCCGAGTGCGGTATAGGGAGAGGGATCGCCAGTGGCTTGAGTGCAGGTTACAAAGGAGGTGCTCTTTTGAATCTGATCCATGTCGCTAATCTTAGTACCGCTGTCCATTGCGGTAATGTATTCACCACCTAAACCATCAACAAATTGACCAAAGCGTTGCATAAGAGCGGCGCGGTTGAAGTCTGATTCGGGCTTGATAATAACTGCTTTAGCACCACCGTGGGGAAGCCCTGCGAGTGCTGCTTTATAGCTCATGCCACGTGCCAATCTGAGCGCATCTGTAATGGCTGCATCGTCATTGTTGTAGTGGATAAATCTGCAGCCGCCGATTGCGGGGCCACGTAAAGTCGAGTGAATGGCAATAATAGCCTTGAGGCCCGTTTCAGGGTCATGACAAAAATGAAGGCGTTGTGTGCCATTGCTTTCCATCTGTTCAAACATCACGGGGTCCTCCGTCTGTATCTACAGGAAAACATCAAATTCGATCAGTTAATTGGTGATTGGTGGGTCGCACTTTTACCAACTAACTGAACTTTGTATGCGGTAGCGTGTCTTTTGGATCTCTACACTTTTGGAATAGCACAGTTTTAGGCAAATTTCAGATTGAAAAATTCAAAATAAATTGCCAAATCTTTTGGTTTTTGCAGTTGCGAAAAGGGCTGAAGGTGTGACGTTTCGCTGAATTTAACTAGGGTATTGCTAGAAAATTACTGCGAAAACAAAAAAACTTAAAAGCTTCAAATTTAGTAGTGGAAAAAGCATTTTTTCAAGGGCGATAGAGTCCCATTCAGGATGAATATCGTTATAATCATTGGTTAATAAAAAATAGGTTGGGGCTTTCTGGATAGATGAAAAAAAGTTTCGTTTGTACTGTAGTGATGTTGGGCGCACTGGGTATTCCTCAGAGTAGCTTATTTGCTGAAGAAGCTGCTCCCTATGGAATCTCAGAAGGGAATGAAGAGTTACTTTTAAGTGGCTTAAATAACCTCAAGAGCCATGAGCTCGATTCGGCTTTATCGGATCTTAAAGAGCTTACCGAACGTCGACCTGATTTCCGTCTAGCTCAGCTTGTGTATGCTGATATTCTAGCAGCGCAGGCTCAAGGAGCTCCACTAAGCAATAAACGTGGCGCCCATCAACAAAAGATCGAAGGGTTAATTTCTGAAGCAAAAGCTAGATTGCTAATGGAAATGGAAAAGCCTTCTGCAGATATGCTACCTGCAGACATGTTGACTTTGTCTCCAGATCAAAAGCATATCATCATTGTTGATACCCGTTTATCGCGCCTTTTCCTATTTGAAAACCAAAACGGTATTCCTGTACTTGTTAAAGACTATTACGCTTCGTATGGTCGTGGTGGTACAGGAAAAGAGGTCGAGGGTGACCTTAAAACCCCTCTAGGTGTTTATTTCACTACCAGCCGATTAGAAGATGAGAATTTACCCTCTCGTTATGGGTCCGGTGCATTGCCGATTAATTACCCTAACGTATGGGATAAGAGGTTAGGACGCACGGGTTATGGAATCTGGCTTCATGGCTCCCCAGTGGAAACTTACAGTCGTCCACCTAAAGCAAGTGAAGGGTGTATCTCCTTAACCAATCCTGATTTTATTGAACTGGATAACACGGTTAACTATCTGAACACGCCTGTTCTAGTTGGTCATAATGTTCGTTGGATAAAGAAAGCTGATTGGCTTGAACAGAAAGAGCGTTTCACTAACTTGGTTGAGCGTTGGGCGTCTGATTGGGAAAGCCTTGATCATCAGCGCTATATCGAGAACTATTCTCAAAATTATGACGACGGTAAACGTAAATATTTGCAGTATTCCAGCTACAAGAAACGTGTGAATGGCTCGAAAAAATTTGTAGATATCGATCTGCAAAACTTGAGTATCTACCGGTATCCAGATAATCCGAATCTGGTTGTAGCTACATTCCAACAAGATTACAAAAGTAATAACCTTTCTGGCAGCTCAGTAAAGCGCCAATACTGGACTTTTGATCAAGGGCGCTGGCGTATTGCTTATGAAGGTAAACCATCAAAAGGCAGACCTTAAAATCTCAGGGGGTTAGGTTTGAGCGATTCAAGTTTAAGTTCTTCTGAGCTGTTACTGAGTAATTTATCTGATCATCAGGTTATTCGTATTGAAGGATCTGTCCAGTGGATGGAGTACCTAATTGATCAAGTGAAGCAGACCCAACCTGATACTTTTGAGGTTAATGGCACTCTCGCTTTAGATAATTTACAGAAAGATCTGGCTGAATTTCTCCAGGTAGAAGCAGGTGCCTCTTTTATCCAGCAGGAGCTAAAGCGTTGGTTGCAACAAGGGCGTCGTCTTCACATCATCGTAAATAGTGATGACGTCTGCACAGAGGCTCTTACTTATTTATTAGGCCTACCTTCGATTTGTGATGAAACTGGCCCTGCGGTAACTATCATTTTACTAAGCACGCCGGAAATCGTTTCGGCATTGAAATCTTCTTCGTTGCTTGCCAGTAAGTTGGATGGTTATTACCAAGAGGAAATCGCTGCAAGCCCTGTGTCAGCAGGTGGAAACAAGCCTCTGGTTGCTATTGGAGCTCTAGCGGTTGTTTGTCTAAGCGCTGGTGGGTGGTATTGGTCTGATTCCCAGCAGGACTCCTTGGCTCCTGCGGCAGTAACAAAAAGTACGGAGAAATTATCTCCTAACATTGTTGAAGCGACGATTGCGCGATCCTCACAAAGTAAAGAAGTATCGATAGTTGAGAACCCACAAGATACCAAGATAGCTAAGCCTGCTATCCCAGAAGCAAAGACTAAACTAGCGGAAGAACTAAGCGTTAATAAAGTTAAAACTGCGCCTGCTGTTGCTAAGCCTCCCGAACCTGTCGTGGTTGAAAAAGCACTTAATCCGGAGCTCGTCGCTTCTTTGACGGCTACAGTGGAGCAAGCTAAACAGAAACGCGATAAAACGCCACAAAGTTCGACAGAGCAAGTTAAAAAAGCTCAAGTTCAAGAATCTGCTAAGGTGATTCGGTCAGTAAAAGCTGTTGATACTGTAAAAGTAGCCGCAGCTGAGCCAAAAAAAGTGACACTTCCTAAGTCAACAATCGCAGCTGTTCAGCCTAAAGATGTTTTACCTATCCCTTCAGCTGAGGCTCAGCCACAAACGAAACCGGTGACTGAGTTTGTTGTGAAGCCTGGCCCTAAAGAAAATAATGTAAAAGCTGTGCGCGAAGTTTTTACCACTTGGCATACTGCGTGGGAGCAGCAGAACTGGGATAATTACATCAACAGTTATCTTCAAAATTCTACGTTGTATGGTGTGAAAATGTCTCTTGAAGAGTGGCGTGAATTTCGTAAAGATCGTTTACTTTCGCCTGATTGGATCAAGTTAGAGATTAAATCGCCGAAGTTCACTCGTCTTAATTCACATTGGTACAGAGTAGAGTTTTATCAACGTTTCGAGAAACCTGGTTATGCTGATGAGACCAATAAGCGTCTAGAGCTGACCCTAACCTCTGCTGGTTGGAAGATCGCTTCTGAAGCTACCAAGGGGACTGTTGTGCTAAAACGCCCTAGGCTGTAAATTTTCAAGATACAAAAAAGCCCCTTTCTTAAGGGGCTTTTTTTGAGGTCTACTTAAGTAAGCCTAAGCTTTTCTCTAGGCTGATCTTCCACTTATCGTCGACTTTAACCAGTATTAGACGCTTTTTAACTGCATCTTTAAAGTTATCCGACTGGTAGTGTTGATTAAAGTGAGCTTCTGCCAAGTTCTCTCTGAGGATCTTGATATTGATCTGATTCAGTTCAACACGAATGAATTTAGGTTTACTCAAACGCTGAGCCCGCTGTTGAACCCACTGCTGATGGCTTAATTTAGCATTTGGACGGTAAAGCGCTGTATAAGAGTTTACATAACTTGAGTGATCTTTGTTGCTCCAAGCTTCAGCCCAATTATTGATATGCGCTAATACCTCAGATTCCGGTAAAGCCTGAACCTCAAGCCTAGGTACTTCAGGAGCAGCATTTGTTTGTTCTTTAATTTCAGCTGTTTCATTGACTGGTGCTTCTGCTTTTGGCCCTAGGGTGGAGGTCGTTGTAACGGGTACAGCTGGGAGTTTCTCTATAGGTTCAACTGGCTGAGGTTGCGCTTTAACTTTTTCTACCGCTGCAATATCTATCGGTTGTGCAGAGACTGCTGAAACCATAGGGGCAGAAGTGTTGTCCTCGATACTTGGGGGTTGGTTGATCATGGCAAGGTTTGGACCGTGCTCAACAGCACTTAAGTCCAATGCTTTGTTATAGGCTTTTGATGCCATTGTTGCATAAAGCTCTTTCAAGTTAACGTGAACTTGTGCGTAGCTTGGGTGAGTCAGGAACGCTTGCTGAAGTGTTTCTATTGCTTGAGGGAAATTGCCCTCTTCAGAATAGATCACTGCCAAGTTGTTAAAGGCTTCTGGGCGATCAGGATGAGATTGAGTTAGAGCCTGAAAGATGGATTTAGCAGCAGTTTTATTGCCTTGGTTGTTCAGGATAATCCCCTTGGCTAGTAAGGCAGAAGATAGATTAGGTTGTTGAGCTAGTAAAAGCTCAATTTTAGCTAGAGCCTCTTGATTTTTGCCCTGTTGGCTAAGTTTCAAGCTTTGTTCAATAGCTATAGGTGAGTTGGTTAGGTTGGGAGGAGTAATACTAACGGTAGCAATATACTCTTGAGAACCTTCGGGTATTTGTTGGGTCTCGTAAGTTTGAAGAAACTTAGGTTGTAGGTTGTTAGAGAGATTGCAGCCAGTAAGTAAGGACACTGCGAATAAGGTACTTATAGTTGTACGTAGTAAATTTTTGCCTGATTTACATTTAAAGTGGGTCATGTATTACTGCTTCTCATGTCTTTGCCGAGTGGAACCTACTGAATCATTGTGCTCTTTTTGTTCAGCAAGCCATGTTTTTATCTCAATTAACTTCAACCACATCCAAACTTCATCAATTTCAGTTGAGCGCATATCAGGCTGCGGAGCTGCTTTATCAGGGTCGCAGCTAAATTCATTTGCTCTTCCCCCCTTATAACAGTATTGCCTCTCAGTAGGGGTTGAGGTAGACGAAGGGTCATTAGCTTGCTGGTTAATTGGTATATAGCTACAAGCGGTTAACAAACAAACTGAAGCTAAAATGCTGACTGTTATGTGCCAGAAAGGATTCTTGGTCATTATTTCTAATTTCAGCATGTATTCAGGAATGTTTTTTAATATTGATGGACCGATTATACGGATATAACTATTGATGTCATATTCAAACAGTTGTTTTCAATAGTGGCCGAACTTTTTAATAAGTGGGAGAATGTATTCTCATCAGAAAACAGGGTGCTATGGGCAACTTTTTACCCATTAGATACTAAACCTTACGCATTGAGTTGGTGTTTAAACAGGAACTCGTCGAGTGATTAAACTAACGAAAAGTTACGCCTTAATATTTTCCATACTCTTCTCTCAAGTTTCATTTGCTGAGCAGAAAAATGAATGGGGTTACGCGATGCAACCCGGCGAATCAGTCTGGAGTGTGGCGCATGAGCTGCTTACCGATTGGAGAGAATGGAAAACGATAGAGCGCCTAAATAATGTGCGTAATGATCGTCAAATGTCTCCAGGCACTGTTTTAAAAATACCGCGTAATCTAATTCAAGAAAAGCGCTCCGATATCAAAATCCTGGATGTGAATGGAGATGTCACGGCGCAGGTTAAATTGCGTGAAGGAAAAGCCAAAGCGTTACTTCCTTTGAGTCGTGGTCAGAGTTTATCTCAAGGTGACTTGATCAAAACAGCTGCACAAGCTTCTGTATTACTAGAGTTTGATGATGGTACTCAGGTGCTATTACTGGGCGAAAGTGTGCTTCGTATTGAACAAGCAACGGTGATCGGAAACAAGCGTAAGGTTGTGGATATTAAAGTTTTCCTAGAGGAAGGAGAGGCTGAAATTCGTGCCAATCCAGCTAAAGTTCCGGGCTCTCGTTTCTTGATCGATACGCCAGTTGCTTTTGCTACGACAAAGGGCACTACCTACCGAGTGAGAGCTGAAGGGGAAAGTACAGCAGCTGAGGTAACTCAAGGTCTAATTGGTGTAGGTAACAAGTTAGGCGCTACCAATGTCCGTCAAGGGTACGGAACTTTGACTAGGGCTAATCAGCCCCCTAAAAAACCGAAAAAGCTTCTACCAGCGCCTGAATTGCCGGAAATAGATGATGTGATCCGTTATCTACCGGGAAAATTGGCTTGGAATAAGCTGGATGGTGCTGCTAAGTACCGTAGTCAAATCTCTCCAGACCAAGCATTCACGGCAATTGTATACGACCAGATCTCTGCTCATCCAAAAATGGCTTTACCTGCGGCCTTAGAAGATCGCTCCTATTGGATTCGTGTGAGTGCAATCAGTGCTGACGGTTTGCAGGGATTATCTGCGTTAAAGCAGATTAATATTGAAGCGCGTCCTTTCCCGCCTGTCCGTCAGGGACCTATGCCTGCTGACTCTCTCTATGTTGGTGACATTGAATTTAGTTGGTCTAAACCAGAATTGGCAGATTCCTTTGTTTTTGAGATTGCTAGAGATCAAAGCTTTACTGAGATTGTCGATAAACAAGAAAATATTACGGAGACCCAGCTTGTTGCAGTTGTGTCAGAGCCGGGTAATTTCTTCTGGCGCGTGAGTAGTGTAACGGCAGAAGGTAAGCGTGGTCCTGTCGGTCATGTAGGCTCTTTTAAAGTTAAACCAGTACCTCCAAAGCCGGAGATGAGAGAGCCTGTAAGAAGTGAATCAGAGATCTCTTTTAGTTGGCAGGAAGAGGAGGGTGTAAGTTTCTATCAGTTGCAGCTTGCAAAAGATAAAGCGTTTAAGCAGCTTGTTGTTGATAACAAAACTGAGCAGGCAAGTTTAGCGATAGATAAGCCGCAAGCAGGTACCTACTATTTACGCGTTAGGTCTATCGACGCTGAAAATTACGCGGGTGAATGGACAGAACCTCAAGAGGTGGTTCAGCCGGTAGAGAATTGGTGGCCAATGATCATTAGTGGATCACTCTCTCTGCTCTTGCTGTTGTAATGCTGATTAGATTCAAGCAAATACTTTTATTAATCCCGCCATTGCTTTGTGTAGTAATGGCGGGATTGTCTTCTCTGCCTGAAACGTTTGATCGCTTTATTTATGATGCTTTGGCCAAGCATTATTCCCCAATTAATTTTCAAGATCGTTCAGTTGTTTTAATCGATATAGATCGTCGTAGTTTAGAGGCTTTTTCTGGCTGGCCTCTTGATCGCTCTATTCATGCTCAAGCAATCGAGCAGCTCAATTCTGCTCAAGTTTCTTCTGTAACTTACAACGTTGCCTTCATAGCATACGACGGTCCTAAAAACTCATCTGATCAAGCCCTTTTAAGTGCTATTCGTCAAAACGGTAAAGTTATTCTGCCTATGCTTGCGGAGCAAAATCAGGAAATGTTGCCTTTTAATGGCGTGAAGGTGAGTGGTGCCAAAGTAGCGCACTCTGAGCTCCCGTTGGATTCAGATGAAATGTTAAGGCGCAACTATATGCATGCGGGAATTGGTTTTCCCCGTTGGCCTAATGTTCCGCTCGCGACGTTAAGTATTTATGCACCGGTAAAAGCTGACGATTTTTCTGGATTAAGAAGCCCTTATCTTAATTTAGGGTTTAGCCGCCGCTGGAGCCGAGATTATGAAGTTTTGCTCCCATTGGGGATTGATAGGTTTCTGCAACAGACACCTCGTTATAGCTTGATTGATTTGGTTAATGGTCAAGTGGATTCAAATGCTTTAAAGAACAAGGCTGTTTTTGTTGGCATTGCTGATGCTCAACTGGAATCCAAAAAATCCTTAGCACAGGGGATGTTCTCCGCGACAGAGGTTCATGCGTTTAATTTTGCTGTGTTGAATCAAGGCTATGCGTTATCCCCATCTTTGCCTATATGGGCTGCGGCACTAGGGGTTTTAGTTACGCTGTGTATTGGCTTAGTGAGTTTGGTTTCGATGCCGATATGGCTGAACTTATCGTTTATTGTAACAGGCGTTTTTTTGATGACGGTGCCGTTGATGATGGTTAGCGTAGGGTATTGGCTCAGTTATTTGCCTATGTCGGCGGGGCTTGTTGTAGTGCTCTTGTTGAGTGGCGCTAGATTTTTGTTGGCAAAAAAAAGCCCTGAATGATCAGGGCTTTTTCATAAGATTTTATTCGCTTAGCTGTTTTGCTCACGAGCAATTGCGCGGTAAGCAATATCTTTGCGGAAGTAAGCGCCTTCCCAGCTAACTTTCTCTAGCAGTTCATAAGCACGTTTCTGTGCTTCTGTAACTGTTTCGCCAAGTGCTGTTACGCAAAGTACACGACCGCCTGCAGTGACAACGTTCTCGCCGTCAAGCTTAGTGCCAGCGTGGAAGATTTTAGTACCTTCAGGGCATTCTGCAGGGAAAGAGATTACATCGCCTTTGCCGTAGTCACCTGGGTAGCCGCCTGCAGCCATAACAACGCCAACAGACTTACGCTCATCCCACTCAGCCGTTGTATTGTCAAGCTTCTTATCAAGTGCTGCATTACATAGATCAACCAAGCTAGATTTTAGGCGTAGCATAATTGGTTGAGTTTCAGGATCACCGAAACGGCAGTTGTACTCGATAACCTTCGGTGTACCGTCTGCTTGGATCATTAGGCCAGCATATAGGAAACCAGTGTACTCATTGCCTTCGGCTTTCATGCCATTAACTGTTGGCATGATTACTTCGTCCATGATGCGCTGATCGATTTCTGCTGTAACAACTGGAGCAGGGGAGTATGCACCCATACCACCTGTGTTCAGGCCAGTATCGCCATCACCTACACGTTTGTGATCTTGGCTTGTTGCCATTGGTAGAACATTGTCACCGTCAACCATAACGATGTAAGACGCTTCCTCACCTTCAAGGAATTCTTCGATAACTACACGGCTGCCCGCATCACCAAATGCGTTACCGGCTAGCATGTCTTTGATCGCGTCTTCAGCTTCAGTCAACGTCATCGCAACGATTACGCCTTTACCAGCTGCTAGGCCGTCAGCCTTAACAACGATAGGTGCGCCTTTTTCACGAACGTAAGCCAGTGCAGGCTCAATTTCAGTGAAGTTTTCGTACTCAGCAGTAGGAATCTGCTGACGTGCAAGGAAATCTTTAGTGAAAGCTTTAGAGCCTTCTAGTTGAGCAGCGCCTTCACTTGGACCGAAGATGCGTAGATCTTCTTTCTGGAAATGATCAACGATACCAGCAACTAGCGGTGCTTCAGGACCAACGATGGTTAGGTCTACACTGTTTTCCTGAGCGAAAGTGCGTAGGCCATCTAGATCCATCACGTCGATAGCAACGTTTTCCATTTTATCTTCTTGAGCTGTCGCTGCGTTACCTGGAGCTACGAAAATTTTAGCAACGTTTGCGTCTTGTGCTGCTGCCCAAGCCAGTGCGTGTTCACGACCGCCAGAACCAATAATTAGTACGTTCATTCTGTAATCCTTCTATGTAGAAAACCCCGCATCCAGTGTTTCTCTGGATCGGGGTTTAGGGCAATAAGCCTAAAGGGGATAAACCTAATTGAAGGCTTATTGCTATCTAATGCTTAGTGACGGAAATGGCGCATTCCAGTGAAGACCATTGCCATGCCGTGCTCGTCAGCTGCGTCAATAACCTCTTGATCGCGCATAGAACCACCCGGCTGAATAACTGCTTTAATACCTGCAGCCGCTGCAGAATCGATACCGTCGCGGAATGGGAAGAAAGCATCAGATGCCATAACGGAACCTTTAACTTCTAAACCTTCATCAGCAGCTTTGATACCTGCAATCTTAGCACTGTATACGCGGCTCATTTGACCTGCGCCGATGCCGATTGTTTGGCCATCTTTAGCGTAAACGATAGCGTTAGACTTAACGAACTTAGCTACTTCCCAGCAGAATAGAAGATCACGGATCTCTTGCTCTGTAGGTTGTACTTTAGAAACAACTTTTAGTTCAGATGCATCTACACGGCCAAGATCAAGATCTTGTACTAGTAGACCGCCGTTAACGCGCTTGTAGTCGAAACCGTGTGCACGGTTAGCAGACCACTCACCACACTCAAGTAGACGAACATTTGGCTTAGTCGCCACGATGTCAGATGCTTCTTGAGTTACTTTAGGTGCGATGATCACTTCAACGAACTGACGATCAACGATCGCTTTCGCAGTGTTGCCATCCAATTCTTGGTTGAATGCGATGATGCCACCAAAAGCAGACGTTGGGTCAGTTTGGAAAGCACGGTTGTAAGCTTCAAGAATATCCGCGCCTACAGCTACACCACATGGGTTAGCGTGTTTAACGATAACACAAGCCGGTTCTTTGAAAGATTTAACACATTCTAGTGCCGCGTCAGTGTCTGCAACGTTGTTGAAAGACAGTGCCTTACCTTGTAGTTGACGAGCTGTAGAAACAGATGCTTCAGCTGGCTCTTCTTCAACGTAGAAAGCAGCACGTTGGTGAGGGTTTTCACCGTAACGCATATCTTGTGCTTTAACGAACTGAGTGTTGAAAGTACGTGGGAAGTCAGCAGGCTTCTCATCTTCGCCTTCAACGATTGCGCCTAGGTAGTTAGCAATCATGCCGTCATAACCAGCAGTATGCTCAAACGCTTTTACTGCTAGGTCAAAACGAGTTTTGTGCGTTAGGCCTTTTTCGGAATCGAGTTCAGCAACAACATTGTCATAGTCAGAAGCATTAACAACGATTGCTACGTCTTTATGGTTTTTCGCTGCAGAACGAACCATTGTTGGACCGCCGATGTCGATATTTTCAATCGCCATAGGTAGATCGCAATCAGGGCGGGCGATAGTTGCAGCAAATGGGTAAAGGTTTACAACAACCATATCGATCGGGTTGATGCCATGCTCAGACATGATGCCATCATCCTGTCCGCGGCGACCCAAAATACCACCGTGCACTTTAGGGTGCAGAGTTTTAACACGGCCATCCATCATTTCTGGGAAGCCTGTGTAATCGGATACTTCTACTGCAGGAATGTTATTTTCCTTAAGTAGTTTGTAAGTACCGCCAGTAGAAAGGATTTCAACGCCGCGAGCGTTTAGGGCTTGTGCAAACTCAACGATACCTGTTTTGTCAGATACGCTGATCAGTGCACGGCGAACGGGAGTGATGTTCTGTGCCATTGTGTCTGGATTCCGAGTAGTCTTAAAAAATTGTGGATTAAAGCAAGCCGTACTGTTTTAGCTTTTTGCGCAGCGTACCGCGGTTAAGGCCTAACAGTTGGGAAGCTTTAGTCTGATTATCTTTTGTGTAAGTCATCACTGTTTCGAACAGTGGTGCTTCAATTTCAGAAAGAACCATTTGGTACACGTCTGTCACTGGCTGACCGTCAAGCTGACGGAAATAGTTGTTCAGTGACTGCTCTACATTGTCACGTAGAGTCTGGTTAGTAGCTTCTGCTGGGTCGGACACGAGAGCCGGTTGCTTAATTTCTTTGTATTCCACAGTACTAAATATCCAATCTAAACTAGGCCGCAACGTTGTTTGCTAAAGCTTCATCGAAATACTTTTCGATAGCTGCGGCCTGATCTGCTGCTGTTTCTATAATATTAAATTGCTTGCGAAAGCTACTTCCGTTTGGCTGATTCTGCAGATACCACCCTACATGTTTTCGTGCGATACGAACGCCCATGTAGTCACCATAGAAACTATGCAGTTCCTGCAGATGAGCTAACAGAATTTCTCTAATCTCAACTAGTGATGGAGGGGGCAGGATTGTACCTGTTCGCAGATAATGATCAATCTCTCTAAACAGCCAAGGTTGACCTTGTGCTGCACGACCGATCATTACTGCAGAGCAACCAGTATGCTTAAGTACCCATTCTGCTTTTTCAGGAGAAGTGATATCTCCATTAGCAAAGACGGGAATGGATATAGCATCAGCAATACTGGCGATAGTGTCGTATTCTGCCGTCCCCTTATAGCCGCAACGACGTGTGCGACCATGAACTGCCAGTGCTTGAATACCTGCGTCTTCAGCTATTTTCGCAACAGTTAAACCGTTGCGATTGTCCTGATCCCACCCTGTGCGGATTTTCAGTGTGACTGGAACATCCACTGCCTTAACAACAGCGTTGAGAATGTCTTTAACCAGTGGCTCATCCTTAAGTAATGCAGAACCTGCAGCTTTATTACACACTTTCTTAGCAGGGCAGCCCATATTGATATCAATAATTTGGGCACCGCGTTCTACATTCATTGCCGCAGCGTGGGCCATCATCTCTGGGTCGCCACCCGCGATCTGAACAGATCGAGGTTCGGCTTCACCGCTATGATTTAGACGAAAAGCAGATTTTCGTGATTTCCATAAGCGAGTATCAGATGTAACCATTTCCGAGACTACTAGACCTGCGCCCATACGTTTACATAACTGCCGAAATGGTTGGTCAGTTACGCCAGCCATTGGTGCAAGAATCACCTGACTGTCAATGATGTATGAACCGATCTGGAACATAGCGAGCCTTAAAAATAGTTAATAAACACCCGCAGCGTCACGAATGACACTGTTAGTTGAGTGATTAGGGAGGCGAACAATCATACTCCTTAGCGCTAGGGTCTCCAAGGATTTTTTTGATGATTTTTTGAACAATTTGCCTTGATTTTTTATAGCGCTGGCGCTAGTAGCTCAAGTTGATAATTTATGCCACGCATGCCCGGTGACATTAGGTCTAGAGATATCTGGATAGGTTGGTGAGTGGGCATAGATTTGAGGTTAACAACTGACCTATCTAGGTAGGATTCTGGCTGCAGAGTTCTACTTGCGACAGGGCGGCCTTTGAGGTCAGAAAATGCTATATGCAAAGCCGGATAAGGTTGGTTGTGATTGGCCTCATTTATAAGCACTAAATCTATAGTTATCGCATCCGCGATCTCTGAATGGGGACGAATCAAAAATTGTTGATTGGTAATCTTGGCTGTATCGACTCGCGTAGGTATTTGGCAATCAATATGTTGGCAGACAGTATCGTATAGAGGTCGGTAGGTGTGAGTCCAATATAGGTCGCCACGATTAAACCAAAGGTGCTGTGCTATCAAAGTTAAGATGGCTAATACACAACCAATAAACCACCAAGGGGAAGAGGCTTTAGCTCCATAGCTGCGATTAAGAACAACAGGTTCTGCTTCGATTGTTAGGGTAGGAACGTCCGCAGCCGAGACCTTTTTAATTATCTCTTTCTGAGTTTTTTCTTCAGGTTTATCTGCTTCTGAAGGGGTTGTTATTTCGGTAGGCTCAGGGGCTGGTGTTTCCTCTTTCGAAATAGGTAGATCTAAATCTAATTTCTCAAAGGTATCAGGAGTTTCATCTTCATGAACTCTTCTAGTTTTTGCCTTTTGTTGCGTGGCTGGTTCGACACTTTGAGGTTTTTGTTCATATTCAACAGCGCAAAAGATAGCTAGACAAGCACCGCATCTTACCTGTCCGTTAGCTACCTTTAATTGCCCCGGTGTAACACGGAATTGTGTTTCACAGCTTGGGCATTGCGTAATTATGCTGTTGTTTTGCATCTGGATTTAACTGTGTTTTGTTCCTGTAACACGAATCCAACCCTCTTTTTCAGCGATTGGGTCAAGGTCAAACCATTCAGAATAAGTATTAATGATCTCTGTTGCTTGTGGGCTTAAGAGGCCCGATAAGCAGAGCTTACCACCCGGGCTAACCAGTGCTTCAAGTGTAGGCGCTAGTTGAACTAAAGGCCCTGCAAGAATATTAGCTACGAGCACTTCTGCTTTTTCAGGCGGTGTGTTTTCTGGCATATATACATGTAGAGAATCGTCTTGCAGTTGGTTACGAGCAAGATTGTCTTTGGTTGCCTGCAGCGCTTGAGGATCAATATCGACACCGATAGCGCGCTTTGCACCGAGTAACAAACCTGCAATTCCTAAAATGCCGGAGCCGCACCCGTAATCGATTAAGAAATTGGTATTGCTGATATTCTGATCTAGCCACTCCAAACACAGCGCGGTAGTAGGGTGTGTGCCTGTGCCAAATGCGAGGCCTGGATCGAGCATCAGGTTAACAGCATCTGCTTGAGGTGGTTCACGCCAGCTAGGGCAAACCCAAAGTCGTTCGCCAAACTGCATAGGATGGTAATTATCCATCCACTCGCGTTCCCAATCCTTGTCTTCCAATATTTCTGCTTTGATCGAAGGTGCGGGGATCTCTGGGAATAGCTGTTCATGACCTTGCTTAATGTATTTAAGCGTTTCCTCAAGATCATGTTCGGCTGAAAAAAGTCCGGTAATGGTGGTGTTTTTCCAAAGAGGGGTAGTGCCTAGGTCTGGCTCAAAAATAGGTTGATCTTCACTGTCTTCGAAGGTGACGGCGGCGCAGCCTGCACTAAGTAATAAATCTTCGTAAGGTTCAGATTGATCGGGGTTGGTTTGGATTTTGATCTGCAACCAAGGCATTAGTTTTCTTCCATATCAAGCGCTTAGATGAATTTATAGTATCGGTCATAATTGCAGATATGAACAGAATGTTTTGGGGCTAGATAATAAAAAACCCGCCGAGGCGGGTTTTTTGATTAAGTTTTGCTTACAGGCCAAGCTTCTTCTCAAGATAGTGGATATTTACACCACCTTCTTGGAATTTAGCGTCGCGAACAATGTCTTGCTGCAGAGGGATATTGCTGCGAATACCGTCTACTAGCATTTCGCCCAACGCAATTTCCATACGCTTAAGAGCTGTCTCACGATCTTCGCCGTAGCTGATTAGCTTGGCAATCAAAGAGTCGTAATGAGGCGGAACTGTGTAGCCGTTGTATAGGTGAGAGTCTACACGAATGCCATTACCACCAGGTGCGTGGAAGTGTTTAACAGTACCAGGACTTGGCAGGAAGGTCTTAGGATCTTCTGCATTGATTCTGCACTCGAAAGAGTGGCCCTGTACTTTAATATCTTCCTGTTTCAGTGAAAGAGGGTAACCAGACGCAATCCGTAATTGCTCTTTCACAATATCAACGCCAGTGATCATCTCAGTAACAGGGTGTTCTACCTGTACACGAGTGTTCATTTCGATGAAGTAGAAGCCGCCATTTTCGTATAAGAACTCGAAAGTACCTGCACCGCGGTAGCCGATCTCGATGCACGCATCAACACAAGCTTGAAGTACTTGAGCGCGTGCTTCTGGATCTAGGTGAGGAGCTGGTGCTTCTTCAACGACTTTCTGGTGACGACGCTGCATAGAGCAGTCGCGGTCGTATAGGTGAACAGCGTTGCCTTGGCCGTCAGCTAGTACTTGAACTTCCACATGACGTGGATTTTCTAAGTATTTTTCCATGTATACAGTGTCATCACCGAAAGCTGCAGCAGCTTCGGATTGAGTTACATGGATAGAGCTGATTAGAGACGCTTCAGAGTGAACTACACGCATACCACGGCCACCGCCACCTGCAGCGGCTTTGATGATTACTGGGTAACCGATACGGCGTGCAATCTCATGAATCTCTTCTGGGTCGTCAGACAATGCGCCGTCTGAACCTGGAACGGTTGGTACACCTGCAGCTTTCATCGCTTCAATTGCAGAAACTTTGTCACCCATTAGGCGGATAGTTTCAGCTTTAGGGCCGATGAAGGTAAAGCCCGAGCGCTCAACCTGTTCAGCAAAGTCAGCGTTTTCTGCTAAGAAACCGTAGCCAGGGTGGATGCCTACAGCGTCGGTTACTTCAGCAGCAGCGACAATTGATGGGATGTTCAGGTAACTTTTAGGCGATGGAGCAGGGCCAATGCAGACGGCTTCGTCAGCTAGGCGCACATGCATTAAATCGCGATCTGCCTGAGAGTGGATAGCAACGGTTTTGATATCCAGCTCTTTGCAGGCGCGAAGGATACGAAGCGCAATTTCGCCTCGGTTCGCAATCACTACTTTATCGAGCATCGAATGGAGATCCTTGCTTTTGCGTTAGAGGCTTAAACGATAGTAACCAGTGGCTGGTCGTATTCAACAGGCTGTCCATCTTCAACTAGGATAGCTTCGATTACGCCTGCTTTATCAGCTTCAATCTGGTTCATCATTTTCATCGCTTCAACGATGCAGATTACGTCGCCAACTTTAACTGTTTGACCTACTTCAGCAAATGCTGGAGAGCTTGGGGATGGTGCAGTGTAGAACGTACCAACCATTGGAGACTTAACAACGTGACCTGAAGTTTGAGGTGCTTCTGGCGCTGCTTCAGCAGCTGGAGCAGGTGCTGCAACTGGAGCAGGTGCTGCAACTGGAGCAGGTGCTGCAACAGGGGCAGCTACTACGCTAGAGCCACGGCTGATACGTACGGACTCTTCACCTTCTTTAATTTCGATTTCGTTAATGTTGGACTCTTCCAACAATTCAATCAGCTTCTTGACTTTACGAATGTCCATTCTGACTTATATCTCTCTAAACTATCAGTATATTGTTTATTATTCGGCAATCTTTCGAACAGCAGATTGCAAAGCAAATTCATATCCCTGCGCACCTAAACCACATATTACGCCATCAGCTACATCTGAGAGATAAGAATGATGGCGGAAGGTTTCGCGAGCATGGACGTTGGATAAGTGAACCTCGATAAAAGGAATACTTACGCCCAGAAGTGCGTCGCGAAGGGCAACACTTGTGTGAGTAAAAGCAGCGGGATTTATAATTATGTAAGCAATACCTTCGTCCTGAGCTGCATGAATGCGTTCGATCAGGACATATTCGCGGTTGCTTTGGCAATGAACCAACTCGTGCCCACTCTTTTTGGCTTGTTCAATCAAATTTTGGCAAATATCATCCAATGTGTCTGATCCATATACTTCAGGCTCACGCTTCCCAAGAAGGTTGAGATTAGGGCCGTTTAGCAGAAGGATCTTTGCCATGACTAGTTTCCAGAAAGTGGGCTATTTTTCACGATTGAACCCATAGTTTGCCGTAGTCTCTTTATCTTGTCTACATCTAAGCAAGTTTTTGCTGTTTTGCTTCATTTTTACCGAAAATGCCTTCTAAATCCCTACGAAACATGAATAAAAAATGAATTATTGCTGTCTTTGTGTATGTGTTTTTTCTAATATTCGTTCTTTTGGCTATAGTTTGAGGTTTTTAGCTACAAGTTTGTTGACGTTGTCTTCAATATTGTGGATATTGCAATGCGGAAGTTGTGTTTTAAACAAACGGCAGCAAGTGAAGGATTCTGATGATGATTAGACGGGTTGTATTTAACCAGAAGGGTGGTGTTGGTAAATCCAGCATCGCAATTAACCTAGCGGCGATCAGTGCTGCGCGTGGTAAGCGTACTTTGGTTATTGATTTGGATCCTCAGTGTAATTCTAGTCATTATTTGTTAGGTGAAGATTATCAAGAGGTTACGCCGGATATACGTGATTTCTTTGAGCAGACTCTCACGTTTCAGTTGAAGCCCGAAGGGCCTGAATACTTTATTCACCAGACACCCTATGAAAATTTGAGTGTGATGCCGGCAAATGCAGAACTTGGTGACCTTCAGTCTAAGTTAGAATCGAAACACAAAATTTATAAACTGCGTGATGCCTTAGATAAGTTAGCGGATGATTACGATGTGGTTTATATCGATACACCTCCAGCATTTAACTTTTATACCTTATCGGCGCTGGTTGCTTCTGATCGTTGTTTGATTCCGTTTGATTGCGATGAATTTGCCCGTCAGGCTTTATATAGTTTGTTGACAAACGTGCATGAAACTCGTGAAGATCACAATGAGAAGTTGGAAGTTGAGGGGATTGTGGTGAATCAGTTCCAGCCGCGTGCGAGTCTACCCAAGCGTATCGTGGGTGAGCTTCTTGATGATGATTTGCCTGTGCTGGAAACCAAAATCTCTGCATCGGTTAAAATGCGTGAATCTCACGACGACACTTGCCCTTTGATTCATTTTGCACCTAAGCACAAATTAACTCAGGAGTTTGTGACGCTATTCGAAGAATTAGCTCACTAAAAGTTTTGGTTGAGCATAAAAAAAGCTGCATTAATGCAGCTTTTTTTATGCTTGAGCGGCGCCCTAACAGGTTTGCTCTTCTTTCTTAGGGGCGTTACAAGCTAGCTCTTCTGGTGCAACGACTGCGCTACCAATAAGTAATGAGCCTTTGTGCTCACCTACATACATCTTTGTGGTGGAGCGCTTGTTTTTATTGTCGATGAAGACAATGTTAAGTTGACCAGAGGGTTTTAAATTCAGCTCATAGGTTTTGCCATCTTGAACATAGCTAGGGTTTGTGCCTTCAGCAACAGGTTCGATGAAAATACGACGAATCTGACGGCCTTTGAAACCAGATTTAATATACTTCTGTAATGAGCGACGAGACTCCTTGTCGACACCTTCCCAGTTAATCAGATTAAAAATTCCTTGAGCATCACGGCTGCCAAAAGAGTTGAGATAATTTTGTACTAACTCACGATTCTGATCGGCGAAAGCGCTGCTGGAGATCAGGAGAGCAAAAGCAGTAATAAGCGTCTTTCGAAGTGTCATTTTTCACCTCTATTATGTATGAGTTTCCTGAGACAGCTGTGCTAAGTATATATTTTTTTTTGCTTACGAAAAGCTGAATGGAGATGAGGGAGGGAATTTTATGTAATAAAAAACCCCGCGGAGCGGGGTTTTTTGAATAAGATTGGCAAAAGAGAAACTTATTTAGCTTCTTCGTACGCCTTAACGCCAGCAACGATAGCTTCTTTAGCTGCTGCAGCGTTGCCCCAACCTTCAACTTTAACCCACTTGCCTTCTTCTAGACCTTTGTAGTTTTCGAAGAAGTGCTTGATGCGGTCAAGTTCTAGCTGTGGAAGATCTTCAATGTCGTTCACATCACGGTAAGCTTTAGTTAGCTTGTCGTGTGGTACAGCAACTAGCTTAGCATCTTCACCAGCTTCGTCTGTCATGTTAAGAACGCCTACAGGGCGGCAACGGATAACAGAACCAGCGATTACTGGGTAAGGAGTCAGAACTAGTACGTCTAGTGCGTCGCCATCGTCAGCTAGTGTGTTGTTGATATAACCGTAGTTAGCTGGGTAGAACATTGGTGCAGCCATGAAACGGTCAACGAAGATCGCGTCTTCTTCTTTCTCGATCTCGTATTTAACCGGAGAGCTTTCTGCCGGAATTTCGATGATTACGTACAGATCGTTTGGCAGATCTTTACCTGCTGGTACTTGTGCGAAGCCCATGTTTGTCTTCCTGTAAGTAGTTTTGAAAAGGTTACATCTAAAGTCTGGGGATTATGTCCCAGACTTTAGCGGTTATGAATACTACTTAAAGCTGAAACGTATAACTTTAAGTATTGAGTTTAGCTGCTTGACCGTCACTAGATTCAGCGTGGTATGACAGCAGAGTCTCTACTTCATTTTTAGAACCGAGTGCTACACCGCTACGTTGGTGAATATGAGTAGGCTCTAAATCCATGATATTTTTGTAGCAAGTGCTGGAAATGCCGTCAGCTTGTTCAATCAGCATGCTCATTGGGTTGCCTTCGTACATTAGGCGAAGTTTACCCGGCTTAGTTACGTCACGGCTATCCCATGGGTAGCAAAAAATACCGCCACGGGTAAGCACGCGGTGGACTTCAGCAACCATAGAAGCAATCCAGCGCATGTTGAAGTTTTTGCCGCGTACACCTTCAGAGCCTTCTAGAAGGTCGCCAACATAGTTGCGCATCTCTTCTTCCCAGAAACGATGGTTCGACATGTTGATCGCAAACTCTTTAGTGTCCGCTGGAATAGTCACTTTTTCACGAGTCAGGATGAAATCACCAGTGTGAGCCAGTGTAAAGAAGTTCACGCCTTGACCAGTCGTCAGAGCAAGGATAGAAGACTGACCATATAGAACATAACCTGCTGCAATCTGTTTGCGGCCTGTTTGTAGGTATGCTTCATCTGAGCTTGGATCCATGCCTTCTGGTAGCTCTAGAATAGAGAAAATAGTACCCACTGAAACGTTGATGTCGATATTTGAAGAACCATCTAGTGGATCGAAAATCACTAGGTATTTGCCTTCAGGATTACCAGCTACAGGGTGGTCTTCTTCTTCAGATGCCAAGCCTGCTACTAGAGGGTTATCTAGTAAGAATTTTTTCAGGAGGTCGTTTGCGATCACGTCCATCTTTTTCTGGGTTTCACCCTGAACGTTGGTGTTGTCCGTGGATCCTAAAACTCCAGCTAATTCGCCTTCGCGAAGTTGGATCGCAACTTCTTTACAGGCAAGCATTAAGGTGCCAATCAGATCGACTAATTTGTCTTCGGTTTCCTGTTGTTTCAGGAACTGGCTCAGCAGAAGCATTCTTGTATTTTCTCTCAAATAGAGTGGTTGGAAAGTTGGGTGGGAATTTTACGTGAATCTTTGATGAAATGCATGGGGTGTTGAGGGATTTAGGTTAGGAAATAATCAGTATTTTGGCGTAGGTTTGGGGATTTTTACACAATCTTCATCATAGCTGTGTATTGGAGCGGAAATCTCAGCTCCTAAACAGGGAATTTGGCTGTTAGGGCGGTTGTTAAAACTGCTATGATGACGGTTGCTTTTTTGAAGGAGTGTTCGGGTGCATATTCATATTCTAGGTATTTGCGGAACCTTTATGGGATCGCTGGCAATATTGGCTAAACAGCTAGGGCATAAAGTTACCGGTTCCGATCAAAACGTGTACCCACCTATGAGTACGCAGCTTGAATCACAAGGTATTGAACTGATTCAGGGGTTTGATCCTTCGCAATTTACACCCGAACCGGATCTGGTCGTTGTCGGCAATGCTATGTCTCGTGGTAATCCCGCTGTGGAATATGTCCTTAATAAAGGACTAAGATATACATCTGGTCCGCAATGGCTTTCAGAGCATCTTCTTCAAGATAAATGGGTGTTAGCAGTTTCGGGCACACATGGTAAAACCACGACCTCTACTATGTTGGCTTGGATCTTAGATTATGCCGATATGAAACCTGGTTTCTTGATAGGCGGAGTTCCGTTGGACTTCGGCGTTTCAGCTCGGGTAGGCGATTCACCCTTCTTTGTTATTGAGGCAGACGAGTACGATACCGCCTTCTTTGATAAACGTTCCAAGTTTGTTCATTACCACCCACGTACCCTGATTATGAATAATTTGGAGTACGATCATGCTGATATATTCCCTGATTTAGCGGCAATTCAGAGACAATTTCACCATGTCGTAAGAATCGTGCCTGAAAATGGTCAGATTATTCTTCCGCAAGGGGAGAGTGCGTTAGAAGAAGTTATCGAGATGGGGTGTTGGACCGAGGTGTCCAGAACTAGCTTAGAATCTGATAGCAGTGAATGGAAGGCGAAATTACTGACTGAGGACGGTAGTCAGTTTGAAGTGCTCCACCAAGGAAAAGTGCAAGGTACTGTTACTTGGCAGATGACAGGCCGCCACAACGTTAACAATGGTTTAGTTGCTATTGCTGCGGCGAGAAACGTAGGCGTTCAGCCTCATCATGCTGTGGAAGCGTTAAATGAGTTTGCTGGAGTCAAACGTCGTATGGAGCTGCTAGATACCGTTGCAGGAATCTCGGTTTATGATGACTTTGCGCATCACCCGACTGCGATCAGTACGACTTTACAGGGCATCAGGGCTCAGGTTGGAAATGCTAAAATAGTAGCAGTGGTTGAACCTCGCTCAAATACGATGCGCTTAGGTACTCATCAATCTTGGTTGGCTGAGTCGGTCGAGTTGGCAGACCAAGTTTGCTGGTATCAGCCGGAAGGTTTGAACTGGTCTCTCGATAAAGTCGTAGAACAATGCCAAGTGCCAGCGCAAGTATTCACGCAAACACAAACACTTATTGATGAACTGGTAAATACGCTAGAACCAGATACGCACATAGTCATTATGAGTAATGGTGGTTTCGAAGGTATTCATCAGCGTTTATTGGCAAAGCTGCGTGAACGTTTTGAAGGTTAGTTATTCAAGTTAGGTTTTAATATTTATGAGTACTACTGAGCAAGAGAAAATTACTTTAGCTATCACAGGCGCTTCTGGTGTGCAGTATGGTTTAAGGCTTTTACAGTGTTTATTGGCTGAAGGCCTGCAAGTTTTCGTAATGATCTCACGTGCTGCTCAAGTTGTGATTAATACAGAAACAGATCTGAAATTACCGGGTACGCCCTCAGATCAAGAATCTTATCTTGCAAATTTGTACTCAGCCAAAGATGGGCAGTTGAAGGTATTTGGGCGAGAGCAGTGGATGGCGCCTGTAGCTTCCGGCTCCGGTGCGCCGAGTCGCATGGTCGTATGCCCCTGTAGCACTGGAAGTTTGTCTGCTATTGCTACGGGTGCGAGTAATAACTTGATTGAACGTGCTGCCGATGTAGCCTTGAAAGAGCGTCGGCAGCTTATTTTAGTGCCACGAGAAGCCCCTTATTCTGAAATTCATTTAGAGCATATGTTAAAGCTGACTCGAATGGGGGGCGTGATGATTCCTGCGAGTCCAGGTTTTTATAACCGCCCAGAAACGGTGGAAGATATGATTGATTTTGTGGTCGCGCGAATCCTTAATCAATTAGGGATAGAACAAAGCCTGTTACCTCGTTGGGGTGAAGAGCTTATTTAGATGCAATAAAGCCACCTAGCAGGTAGAATTGCGCCCTAAAATAGAGATGTAATGGCTTGATGTAGCCGTTTCTCTTTAAAGGTAAATTTAAAATTCCAAAGTGATCTGATTAATGTCCAAAATTTTAGCGCTTGATACTTCTACTGATGCTTGTTCTGTAGCTTTGAGTCTTAACGGTGAAATTCAGGAAGATTTTCGGGTCATCCCTCGTCAGCATACTCAGCAGCTTCTACCGATGGTGCAGGAAATGTTGGCAAATGCACAGTTAGCTGTCACTGATTTAGATGCAATCGCGTTTGGGCGTGGTCCGGGTTCGTTTGCAGGGATTCGAATTGCCACCGGTGTTACTCAAGGCTTAGCCTACGCTGCAGATATCCCTGTTCTGCCAGTATCTACTTTGGCTGCTCTTGCTTTAGCCGCATCTGACAAAGAGCAAGTTTCCTCCGTTGTAGCTGCTTTAGATGCTCGCATGAATGAGATCTATGTGGCGAGCTACCAAATTGAATCAGGTGAGCTGACAACACTTTTAGACGAAAAAGTATGTGCGCCTGCGGAACTAAGCCTAAGTGAAGGTTCCTATTTTGCAGTGGGCAGTGGCTGGCGTTATCTTGAAAATATGAGTTCAGACACGCAGAATGCTATTTCGGTTAGCGAAGAGCTTTATTATCCCTCTGCTGCTTACATGCTTAAGCTAGCAGAACAAGATTGGACGCAAGGAAAAGCGGTTGCGGCAGATAAGGCATTGCCTGTTTACCTCCGTGATGAAGTTGCGTGGAAGAAAAAGGATCAACAATAGATGGATTTCTTCCAGGTAATCATTCTTGCCCTGCTTCAGGGGTTAACAGAATTTTTACCGATCAGTAGTTCTGCTCACCTTATATTGCCTTCACAACTTATGGGCTGGCCTGATCAGGGGTTGGCGTTTGATGTCGGTGTACACGTTGGTACTTTATTTGCCGTCGTGGCGTATTTTCGTCAAGATTTGAAACAGATGTTTTGTGCTTGGACGCGCAGCATTTCAGGTATGCACACACCTGACTCACGTTTAGCTTGGTTGGTGATACTTGCAACTGTTCCTGCAATGTTTGTCGGTGTATTTCTTAATGACTTTATTGATCAAAACCTACGTTCAATGTTGGTTATTGCAGGAACTACCCTGATATTTGGTGCGTTATTGTGTTGGGCTGATCTGTTTAGAGTTGAAACTCGTCAGATCGAGTCGTTGAAAGTTAAAGATGCACTTGTGATCGGTTGTGCTCAAGCCCTAGCGCTAATTCCAGGTACATCTCGAAGTGGTATCACCATCTCTGCGGCCTTAATGCTTGGTTTAGAAAGGCAGGCTGCTGCGCGCTACTCTTTTCTGCTCTCTGTACCAATCATTCTAGGTGCTGGTCTTGTTAAGGGCTTAGATCTCTACGCTCAAGGTGAGAGTGCTCCTTGGTTAATGGTTGCTTTAGGCACTTTGATTGCGGGTATTAGCGCATTCAGCTGTATCCACTTCTTCTTAAAATGGTTAGACCGTATTGGAATGCAGCCATTTGTTGTATACCGTATGATTCTGGGTATCTTCCTTTTAGTTATCTGGTTTACTACCGCTTAAGGTTTTCGGTTTTTGAATGTCTAATCCAGCCCTTACAGATATAGTTGTTGTTCCAATGCATGCTGATTTTGCTGAACAAGCAGAACAGTTTGCCGCTAGATTGCAGTTACCAATCACATCACCTGATCAAGCTCATGACTTCTCTTTAGAATTACAGGTTTCTGAGCAAGGTCTAAGGCTGCAGCCTTGTGGCAAAAAAGCGCCAGGCCCAACTTACGCTGATTTTGTTTCAGGTGCGGTTTCCCATCGACGTCAGTTTGGTGGTGGTAAAGGTCAGATGATTGCCAAAGCCGTGGGTATTAAAGGAGGCATAACGCCACAAGTGCTAGATGCTACAGCTGGTTTAGGTAAAGATGCCTTTGTATTGGCAACCCTGGGTTGCGATATGACTTTGTTAGAGCGTTCACCAATTGTTCATGCGCTCTTAGAGGATGGTTTAAGCCGTGCTGCAGAGAGTGAAGTGGCTGATATTGTCGAGCGTATGCAGCTACATAATGCGAATAGTATTGAGTGGATGCAGGTTCAGGCTAAACAAGGCACAACTTTTCAAGTGGTCTATCTCGATCCAATGTTCCCCCACAATGATAAAAGCGCGTTAGTGAAAAAAGAGATGCGCGCGTTTCGCCCGGTGGTAGGGGACGATCTGGATGCAGACCAGTTATTGGATGCGGCATTAGCAATAGCTGAAAATCGCGTTGTGGTTAAACGTCCGCGTAAAGCTCCCTTTTTGGCGGATAGAAAACCTTCTTTGCAGTTCCAAGGTAAATCCAGCCGCTATGATATCTATCCTCTGAAAAAACTTGAGGCACAGTAGTCATTAAGTGGCTGGCTTAGGTTAGCGCTCTCTAAGTTTGTGATCGATCAGTGAGATCATATGTGGGCGCAGGATTTTGTTTGCTTGTTTAAACAAACTTTCGCTATCAAAATTTGTTATTACCCTAGCGTTCTCTTCCCGAATAAAACCCAAATTACGCAGTTGTTTGATAAAGGACTTTAATACTTGTTCATCCTTATATTCAGGCGTGCTGTAGCCATATTCTAGGTGGATCTTTTCTGCAATTTGTTGGCTGCTATGGATAAGATCGTCACGGCTAATCTCTTCATATCGCGTGAGTACTCGAAGCAAAATATAGTAACGAAGAAGGATTGGCTCAGCGTTGAGTATGAGTGTGTTAACCAGTGCGTTAGAAGTGGTTTTCCACACTTGGGGTTCGGATTCTTCAAGTAGATTCTGCTCTAGTAGTACATCTCGAATCTGTTTTAACTGATCGGTGAGCTCTTCCATTTTGTAAGGTAAAAATAGTTCGGCCTGTAAAAATGGATATAGCATACGAATAGTTCGATTGATGTTTTGCGCGCGTGGTGACTCCAAACGGTGAGCTAGTAATAAGTACATGCTGGGGAGTACCAACATATGTTGAATGTTATTACGATAAAAGCTCATCTCTTGTGCTTGAGCCTGATTGATCTCTACTAGATTCAGCTTGGTTTCTAGTTGCCTCATATTGTGGGCGCTTTGGATCCAATCAGAAGGCTTTCCATCTGGCAGTAGAGCTGTGTTTGGATAGAGTTGTGTTAATAGGTTGAGCAAACGCGTACTTTTATCACTCAGTTCAGCAACTGATTGCAGCTGACTTCCGCTCAGCAAACAGGTAGCCAACAAGCTGCTTTTGGTAACGCCAGCTGCTTGGTTGATATTGCACATCACTTGCTGAGAGATATTGGTGACATCCTCTTCTAGGGAAAGGCTAGCGTCAGAGTGGTCTTCTAAAGGTATAGGTTTACCGAAACTTAGTAATGTCTCACCAAATTTCTGTCTTAAGATTTTTAGTGATGAGAAAAACTCAGTAAATGACTCTCGCTTCTTCTTGGCTCCAGCTAACTCTTTTTGGTAGCTGCGGCTTTCTACTAGACGATCATAACCAATCCAAACGGGAATCAGAGCAACGGGCTTAGGGCTGCCTTCACGGAAAGAATCGATACTCATAGAGAGGAGGCCGGTTTTAGCTGGCAGCAATCGACCGGTGCGGCTGCGGCCACCTTCAATAAAGTATTCTAAGGCGTGGCCTCTGTGGCTCATCTGCTCCAAGTAGGTTTTATATAAGCAGGCGTAAAGCGGGTCGCCATGAAATTTACGACGCATAAAGATTGCGCCGCCGCGTTTTAATATGGGCCCAATAATGGGGATGTTCAGGTTTTCTCCAGCTGCTACATGGGGAATCATTAGAGCATGGCGATACAGAGCCCAAGATAACAATAGATAGTCCATATGACTGCGATGGCAGGGTAGGTAGATTATCTGATGGGTTTTAGAAATCTCTTGAACTTCTGCCGTGTTATGAATTTTTACCCCATTGTAGAGGCGTTTCCATACCCAGTTAAGAATGGGGTCTAAGAGTCTAATTGTTGTTGGGCTGTAGTTCGCTGCGATTTTATCAAGGGTTTTAAAACAGTGTCTTTCGATTCTATGACGACTGGTATTTCTCTCAGCTGCTTGCAGGTCTATAGCCTTTTGTACATTGGGGTGCTTCAGCACTAAAGAGATCAATGTTCGGCGATGTGATAGGTCAGGACCAATGATTGATGCACGAAGAATGCTGAAGTGCGTGCGCAGAACCCTAGCGGTTTTTCGTGCGATGGACTCAATATTATCGTCTTTAACCATCAACTGTTGCAGATCTAGTGGTTTATCCACAGAAACCAGTGTTTGGCGGCCATTGATAAGGAGCTGCATAAAGCTGCCTAAAGGGCCAGCTTTATGCCATGTTTCAGTACAGAGCAGATTAAGCCAAGATTTTTCTCTGTTTGGACGTCGGCCATGAAAAATTGCGACAGGGATAATCTGAATATTTAGTTTAGGGTTACTCTGCTGTGTGGCTACAATCTCTGATAAATCTTCTTTAAGCGGACTTTTGCCTTCGGAATCAGCAAAAAGAAGCTGTTGCTGCATAAAAGGGATACCTTGTTTTTGCAGCACGTTTTTTAACAGAAGCTGGTGGCTTAAGCGGTCGCTTTCCAGAATGTAATAAGTGTTACGAGTAGAGTTTGCCTGCAACAGCTGAGGGTTCACCACGCGAGGACGGGTAACGATACTGATGAATTGCCGACCTAAATAATGTAAACCGCTTTGTAACAACGACAGCATATTTCCCTTTTGCCTCAATAATGTGGAGGGGGTGGCTCATTTTCGCCAGCACCAGCAACTCCGTCCACCGTTAGGTTTTTCAACTGCTGGTTCATGATCTTGAGCATACGCTTTAAACGCTCGAGTTCAATCTCCTGAGATGCAACCATGTTATTTAATTTATCCAGAGTGTCTTCTTGAAACGCCACGCGGGTTTCTAGCTCTGTAATGCGTTCTTGATCGTTCATTGAATGGATCCAAGCCATGCGTGTTATTGAGATTTAGCATAGTTTATCAGACTCGGATATTAAACGAATGTGGCTTATTTACGGGATTAACAATATAAGCTGTTGAAAAAAATCACGAAATTCGATATACCTCTCTGTTTGGTAGGGATAATTTTTATTCCGCCAGTACAAGTGCTATTCATGTGATAAATGACAATATAATACAATGAGGGTTAATCAGTGATTCGTAGTCTGATTGTGAGTGCTATCGCGGCCGTTTTAGTGCCAGTTCTGTTAGGTTCGGTAGCAGGTGTTGAGGTAGAGTTATCTAATATTGCTGCTGTGGCAGTTGTGTTTGTAGTGACTTTTGCTGCGTCTTTCTTTGCAGCGTCTGGTAACAATGCTGAAGCAGATGCTTCTGTAATCAATGGTGCAGAAGAAGAGTATATCGACGAAAACGATGACCGTGAGCAGGGCACCGTTAAGTGGTTTAACGTGTCTAAAGGTTTCGGCTTTATCACCCGTGGTGAAGACGATGACGTATTTGTTCACTTCCGTAATATTCGTGGTCGTGGCCACCGATCTTTGGCAGAAGGTCAAAAGGTACGCTTCCATGTACGTGAGAGTGATAAAGGTCTTCAGGCGGAAGATGTTTCTGTTGTAAGAGACTAAGCTCATTCTAACGGGGTTGCTGTTCTGGTAACCCCGTTGTATTCACCACATTAATTCTCACCTGCCTAAAATCGCTTCAATTCTTCTCGTTACTTCCTCGATTCCACAATAGCCATAGCTAATTGCATGTGCTCCGGCTTCTGTTGCAATAAATAGCGAAGGAAACCCTTGAGCGCCAAGCGCGTGGCTTTGTTGTATTTGTTGCTCTAATTCTGTTTGGGCTTCAGGGCTAGTCATTAGTGCGCTAAAACTGTCTTTGTCCAATCCAATCTCTGCAGCAAGGTTAGTAAGTACTTCTATATCCGAAGGATTTAAAGCCTTTTGATAATAAGCTTTTTGAATCGCATCTATCATTTCAAAAGCAGCATCTGACTCAAGAT
The DNA here is from genome assembly GCF_047778115.1 of Neptuniibacter sp. QD48_55. GTDB lineage: Bacteria > Pseudomonadota > Gammaproteobacteria > Pseudomonadales > Balneatricaceae > Neptuniibacter. The sequence goes on from NZ_CP180555.1 coordinate 923,268, forward strand.
GCTCAGCGGCAATCACGGCGCGACAGGCTGGATAAGTGCTACGTCTAGGCTTGTTCTCGCGCCAGAAGTCGAAATTGAATTTGGCTCCAGTATGTTCCTCAATGTGCTGCCAAATTGAGATCAGTTTTTGTTGCATCGCTTCTGGCATAGGCAGATCTGAGTCAGGGGCTAAGCCTCCCATCAGCAATTGCCACTGCAATTCTGGATACTTATCTTTTAAGTGGGAAATCACCGGTGAGAATGCCCAGCACCAGCTGCACATTGGGTCCATGACGTAGATGAATTTGTTCATGTTTATCCTTCTATCTGGAGGTTCAGTTACACCACTTAAGTGATTCTTACAGACCTATATTACAGTGAGATAGTTCCATAATTTTCTGTAGTTTTACTTAGAGTTAGATATTAGTTCTCTTTCAGTGAACAAATGGTTCTTTAAAAAGCGTTAGTTAAGCGTACTTCCACTGGTTAGACTCCCGAGGAAAGCACGTACCTGCTCAACCTATTAGCTTTGTAGTCGAAGGATAATGTATGAATATGAATGAAATGTTAGGTGTTGATGTCGCTATTATCCAAGCGCCTATGGCTGGAGTGCAGGATTGGCGATTGGCGGCAGCTGTATCCGATGCTGGTGGATTAGGCTCTATTCCTTGTGGGATGTTATCTACGGAGCAGATATGTGCCGAAATTGAGCAGTTTATAGCGTATACAAATCGCCCTTTTAACCTTAACTTCTTTTGCCATCAGGTCCCTTCAGTAAGCGATCAGGAGATAGCTGCTTGGATCGATCAGTTATCGCCTTACTATCAGGAAGCGGGGCTAGAACCTGAATACAGTGCGAAAGCGTCACGCATGCCTTTTAGTAAAGAGACCGCTGATGCAATCGAAAAATATGCGCCGCCTGTCATGAGTTTCCATTTTGGGTTACCAGAATCTGATCTTCTAGCGAGAGTAAAAGCCTGGGGAGCGACAGTGCTTTCTAGTGCGACAACGGTCGAAGAGGGTATTTGGTTAGCTGAAAATGGTGCTGATGTAGTGATTGCCCAAGGTGTTGAAGCTGGCGGTCATCGAGGCATGTTTTTAACTAAGGATTTGGAAACCCAGCTAGATACAAAAACGTTGGTAGCAAAATTATCTGCTGAGCTTTCGATTCCAGTGATTGCTGCGGGTGGTATTGCTGACCAGAGCGATATTAAAGATATGTTGGGTCTAGGTGCTCAAGGAGTGCAGATAGGCACAACTTATCTGTTATGCGATGAGGCTAAGACCAGCGAAATTCATCGGGCGATGTTGCAGCAGACAGATATCCCTACCGCCATTACAAATCTTTTCTCAGGTCGACCTGCTAGAGGCATTCGAAATCGTGTTATGCAAGATTTGGATGACTGGTCAGAAGTTGCATTGGCTTTTCCTTTCTCTACTCAAGCGATCACTCCTTTACGTGGTTATGCCGAAAGCAAAGGCTTAGGTGATTTTACACCCTTATGGTCAGGAGAAAATCGTTCTGGGTGCAGGGCTATATCTGCACAGGATTTAACCGTCGAATTGTCGCTAGCCTTTAAAGCATAAGTTCACTATTTTTAACTCGTTTTACAGGGACAATCTATTTCTTCTGTCCGCGATCTAACTTATAGTCTTTTTATCAGAATGATTCTCTTTTAAAGGGATTAGGGATAGTTAAGGAGTTAGATGTGGACATTGGATTAATTGTTACGTTGGTTGTTCTGTTAGGTGTGATTTTTTACATAGTCAGCATCTACAATAGCTTAGTGAAATTGAAAAACCGTTATGAAAACGGCTTTTCGCAGATCGAGGTGCAGCTAAAGCGCCGTTACGATCTTATTCCTAACTTAGTGGAAGTCGCTCAAGGCTATATGAAGCACGAGCGTGAAACGCTTGAAGCGGTCATTCAGGCGAGAAATGAAGCGTCCGCTTTGTTAAAAGGTGCGGCTGCGGTACATAGTACGGACTCGCTACAACAGTTGTCAGGTGCTGAGAATCAGCTGCAGTCGGCTTTGGGTAAGTTGAACTTTGTAATGGAAGATTATCCAGACCTAAAAGCCAATGAAAATATGATGCAACTGTCGGAGGAGCTATCATCCACCGAAAACCGTGTCGCGTTTGCTCGCCAAGCGTTTAATGATTCGGTGACTGAATACAACACTTACCGCCAATCTTTCCCACCCGTTTTCTTCGCAAACATGTTTGGTCACTCTCAAGATGCGACTTTGCTTGAGTTTGATGACAGCGAGCAGATTCAAGCAGCGCCGAAAGTAAGTTTCTAACAACTTGCGAGGTTGCTGATTTATGAATTTTTTTGAGCAACAGGACAAAGCCAGACGCAATACCGGCTGGCTTGTCTTTCTTTTTTGCCTAGCTGTTCTGAGCTTAATTCTAATTACCAATCTTTTGGTGGGTATCGCTTTTCAGCTTATATCAGGTGACACCACAGACATTGCTGCAGTCTACGGTTCCTCCCCATTTGAAAATCCAGGTATTTTCTCTTGGCGGAACTTTGCACTCATTAGCTTGGCGGTCGGAGGAGTGGTTGGCTGCGCTATTTTGTACAAATGGTGGCAACTATCCTCAGGTGGTAAAGCGGTGGCTGAGTCTCTAGGTGGTGTACGTATTCTGCCTGATAGCGAAGAGCCAAATGAGCGCTTAGTGCTTAATGTTGTTGAGGAGATGGCGTTAGCCTCGGGCATGCCTGTTCCACCGGTATACCTTATGGCACATGAGATGGGGATAAATGCCTTTGCTGCAGGAAATACCCCAGCAGATGCGGTGATTGGTGTTACCCAAGGGAGTATCGAGCACTTTAAACGGGACGAACTCCAAGGTGTGATTGCACACGAATTTAGCCATATCCTGAATGGTGATATGCGTCTAAATCTGCGTTTGATCTCTTTGCTGCATGGCATTGTGTTTATTGGTCAAGTCGGTGAGCTTTTTGCTCGCGGTGGCAGTGATCGTCGTTCTGATGGTCGTGTGGCACTTCTAGGTTTTGGCTTGATGATCGTTGGTTGGCTAGGGATCTTTTTTGGAAAGCTAATCAAATCTGCTGTCAGTCGACAGCGGGAATTTTTGGCAGATGCCAGTGCAGTGCAGTTCACCCGTAATCCTGAAGGTATTGCAAATGCACTAAAGCTGATTGGTGGATATTCGCCGGGCAGTGAGATCAACAACTCTCATCGTAGCGAAGTGAGTCATCTGTTTTTTGGTCAAGCGATCTCTAGTCTTTCCAGCCTATTTGCAACGCACCCTCCAATTGTTGATCGCATTCTGCGTGTCGACCCTCACTGGGATGGCAACTTTCTTTATCGTGGTAATGAAACCCGTGAGCGAAAGCTTGAAGAAGAGCAGCAGAAAAGCGAAGAAAAACGTCAAAGAGCTCAAGAGGCTGCTGCTATAGGTGCAGCGGTTATGACGGGTACTGGGGAGAGTGCTTTAACAGATAATAGTTTGAATGCTGCGCGAGAGAAAATAGATCTAATCCCTGAGTTTTTGTATGAACAGGCGAAAGAATCTTTAGGCGCGATGTCTGTCTGTTGCTCCTTACTGCTCCATAGTGAAGGTGAGCTACGCCAGAAACAACTGGAGATGATTAAGGCAACGGGGTTTCAAGGCTTAGAGAAAGAAGTACTTAAAACAGCTCAGGCGGTAGATAACCTTCAAGAACATTGTCGATTACCACTGATCGAGTTATTGCTGCCAGCATTGAAATGCATGTCAGCTGAACAGTATAAGCAATTCAAGCGTCTACTCATGCAGCTGATTAGAGCGGATAAGAAAACTGACCTATTCGAATGGTGCTTATTCCAGTTGGTTCAGCATTACCTTGCAGGGGAGCATGACCCTGAGCTAAAGAGTGCTCCGCGTTATAAAACACCAGGTCAGATCGGTGATGAATATGCGCAAATATTATCTGCAGTGGCTCGTTTTGGGCATGAGGATGAAGAGTCTGCAGAAAGGGCATTCAATCGAGGTGCAGGTGCGGTTTCGCTCTACAATATCCACCTTTTACCGGCCGAAGAGTGTGATGTTCAGGTGTTTATCAAAGCCGTAAATGTACTTGGGCTTGCGTATCCATTGCTGCAGCGCCGTTTATTAATTGGGCTTTGTCGCTGTATTGAGCATGATGGCAAGCTTACAACGACAGAATGCGAGTTAATCACGACTATTGCGGCCATAATGGGATGCCCTCTACCAAAGCTAGAGCATCTAGATGAAGGTGAATAGACAGCAAGCCCTCACAGGGCTTGCTTAACTAATAATGAGGGACGTTATTTCTAACAGGCAAGTTGTCTATTGGAGGTGAGTCGCTCCATCTCTTCTTCTAAGTGTGCTGATGAGTAGTCAACAAATTTACGGCCAGCGACTAAGCGGCTAAGTGAACGCCCCTCTAGATGGATATATACTCGGTCATGAGAACGGTGGAATTCAATGACTTTACCGTTCCCATCCTTTTCAAAGTGCCCATCGGGACAGACTTTATCTAATTGTACAGAAAGCCCATCAGAGTTATTTGTCTGTTTGATGACTGTTGCAGGAATGCAGTGTCCGCTTTCTAAAATGGTGACGCCGTCACCGATGGTGTAGTTACAGAATTTATCTTCGGCTTTACGTTGTAGTAGTTCGTCGACCACGTCGATAAGAATATTTTTAACGACCTCATGGGCTTCAAAAGAGCCTAAAAGATTTTCGCAAAAAGCACGGTGATCAGTGGCGGCATGCCAAGCAGCAGCATTATTATCATTTACTGCCTGACGAATAAGTTGATTAAACCGATTGATATCCATCTACTTCTCTCCCTGAGTTATTGACTACCTTGTTAGGGTGGACTCTCAGTAGATTAGACGTGATTAAGCAAAACTCAAGAAATCTTCCCATTGAATAAGTTGAGAATTTTTCAATATAAAGTAGTGGCAAAGGTGTTTTTTTCTACTTCTAAAGTAGTGACTTTGCGCCTAGAGATCTTTTTTCCACTCTAAAGAGAGTGAAACTGAATCTGCAAACCTTAGGGCGTGGGGTTTGTCGATGGTTACTTTGGCATAAACTGTCCATGGGTGGGTTGTGCAGATATCTAGTACATCGGAAACGAGCTTTTCCAATAATAAGAAGCGACCGTCTTCCACATGTTTTATCACTTCTTTGGTGATGGTTTTGTAGTTAAGGGCCTGATCAACATCATCATCTGCAAATGCTTTGCTCACTGGATATTGAATTTCGATATTGATAACAACATCCTGCTGCTTTTCCATCTCTTCAGGGTTAAAACCGATAAAGGTACGTAAACGAAGATTGGTTATGTTGATAATTGCGTTGCTGAGCATGGAAATCCTTTTGGTCACAGGAGTGGTTTGAGTTCAGTTTATAGGGAGTTTGATCGTGAAAGTAGTGCCTTCACCTGTTTTACTTTGTAATTGAATTTCGCCGTTATGTTTTTTGATGATGTTGTGTGAAATGGCTAGCCCCATACCTGTACCTTGCCCTATTGGCTTAGTGGTAAAGAAAGGGGTGAAAATATCTTTCTGTACCTCTTCGGATATGCCGCAACCATTGTCAGCTATTTCTATATATACGTATTGATCATCGTGTTTGGATCTCACTGAAATACGGGGGCTTTGAGAATCGACTGTAGCGTGCTTGGCATTCAATATCAGATTAAGAAAAACCTGATTCAGTTCATTTAAGTTACATTGGATCTTGGGAAGAGGCTCAACTGAGACATCTAAAGCTACAGAATTTTTTAGTTCGCTTTGCAGCAGCTTTAATGTGCTGTTAATACCTTCTAACAGATCGTAGCTGCCGTGATCACCTGCTTGGGTCCTAGAAAAACTGCGCAAGTTTTGAACGATATCTTTAACGCGTTGCAAACCTTCTTGAGTATCTTCCATTAATTGAGGGATATCTTCGGAGATAAAATCGATATCTTGATCAATTAGTTGCTGCTCCAAATATTCTCTCTGATCTGTGGGAAGTTTCGGCAGTAATTGCTTTATTTCAGTGAAGAGCAGGTTATAGGCGTCAAAATACTGCTTCAGTGATTCGACATTGCTTTTAATGAAGGCGACGGGGTTATTGATTTCGTGTGCAACGCCAGCCGATAGCGTACCTAATGTCGCTAACTTCTCGTTTTGCAGCATCAAGGCTTGTTGTTTTTTAAGCTGTTCGTAACTTTGCTCGAGATGCTGATTTTTTTGATAGAGCTCTCGCGATTTTTCTTCTAAAAGGTGCTCAGCTTCAAGCCGTGCTTTGCGCTCGCGCTCATATGCTTGTTTATAGGGATTAGGCGCATTGGTCATGTGTGAAACTCAACGATAATGTCGCAATGGGGATCGCCTTTATGACAGCAAATATCGTGAGTAATCGATATGGGCGTCTGGTATTTCTTTGCAGCACCTCTAATTAGCCCCTCAGCTAGAATGCATAGCTTTCTGGGTGAGGTGTAACGCATCAGCAGTGATCCATTTTCTAACTTTTCGTATTCAAACCGAGGTAAGGCTGGGTTATCAAATAACTTTTTAACTTCTAAATGTATGACACCATCCACGCTTTCAAGGAAGCTACAAAGATCAGGTTGTTTCTCAAGAAAAACAGGATATCTCCGGGCTAAGTTATCAAATAGAAACTCGCCAAATGCGCCGACTAATGTACCTGCTTCTATACCTGTTTGTTCTGAAATTTCAGTAACTAATGCAAAGAGCTCATCATCCGGGTAGGTTTGACCTGCTGTATAAACCCCATCGAGTGACAGCTTATCTAAAATGGCATTCCATCGTTCTAGGCCGCATTGGTCTAGTACCATCTCTTCTAGAATATTGAAAATAACTCCTTTCATGCGCGCTACCTTCATTCCGTCGATTTAAGTTGTGATCTTCAATATAGACTATTTTATGGCTGCTGGCATAAATGTCCTCTTGTTCATGAGGTAACAGACTGATTTTGTATTCATGACTCAGTTTTTTATATGACTTTTGTGACAAATTGGAAATTCGTGACTACTTTAAATTAGTAGATCAGTATTTAGGGCAGGCGGATTATGAAAACTTATACATCGGGAGATGTCGCACAAATTTGCGGTGTAAGTTTGCGTACGGTTATCCGTTGGATAGAAAAAGGTGAATTAAAAGGATTTAAGCTGCCTGGTCGCGGGAATAACCGAGTATCGGAAGAGAATTTAATAAATTTCCTCAAAGCTCATGATATTCCCTTACCCGAAGAGTTGTTCAGCCCAGGCGAGAATTTAATTTTAATCGTTGACGATGAACCCGCTGCTGCAAGAGCGATACAACGAGTGTTAAGAGGAGCCGGATACGAGACCAAAATAGCAGTGAATGGCTTTGAAGCAGGTTTGTTGCTCACGCAGTTAAAGCCTGCGGTTATGACACTAGATCTTAATATGCCAGGGTTGAATGGTGAGGATGTTATCAGTTACGTTAGACATGCAGATAATCTAATATCTACACGTATATTAGTAATCTCTGGTGCTTCTGATGCTGCGTTAGAAAGAGCGGTAAAACTGGGTGCTGATAGTTGCCTATCGAAGCCTTATGCTAATTCTGATCTGCTTAAACAGATTGAACAGTTAATGGAAAACTCGCAAGAAAAGCTAACTGAAACCTCTAGAGCAATCTGATTATGAAACAGGGAAGCGTTGTATTTATTGATGATGAGGTGAGCACCCTACGGGCGTTTAGGCGAAGCTTAAGGGAGTATGACAGAGAATGGAACTTTGTCTTCGAATCATCTCCTCTGCAAGCACTTCAGGTCATCAAAGATCAAAGGCCTTCTATCGTTGTTAGTGATAAACGCATGCCGGAAATGGACGGAGAGCAATTGCTAAGGGCAGTCAAGGAGAGTGTACCTGAGGCGATGCGTATTTTAATCAGCGGTGATACCAGTGATAACACTGTGTTGGCTTCTGCTGATGTTGCTCACCTACTTTTACCTAAACCTTTTGAAGCACAAGAGCTGGTTGAAGTGCTTGAAAGGGCTAAGGCGCTAAAACAAATCCCTATTTCTGATCTGAAGCGTAAGTTGATAGGGTCATTACAGCATCTACCTGCTTTACCGTTAGTTTATAGCAGACTTAAAGAGTATTTAGTCAAAGCAGATGAACCTGAAATTAGCCAGTTGTCGTTAATCATTGAAGGCGATCTGGCGATCTCAGCCAAAGTTATTCAAGTGGCTAATTCTAGTTTCTTCGGCTTTCAATCGAAGACGGATAGTGTACATCAAGCAATTATGCGTCTGGGTGTTGGGCTTGTTGAAAATTTGGTTCTTTTTTTCGGTATCACTCTACAAGCACCTAATCAATTTGATGCGGGCCAAGCTCAGAAAGTAGTGACTTTACTGGAAGAGATGCACTCAAATATAAATCTTGATAAATCTGGAGATCAGATTTATCTGGCAGGCCTTTTTCATGGCATTGGGTCATTAGTTGAGATGGACGATCTATCTGAAATAGATGCAATCGGTGCTTATTTACTGAAACTATGGGGGTTTTCACCTGACGTAGTAAATGCAGTTTTATATCAGTCTTGCCCATTGAATCAGGAGCCTTTATCGAAACTAACCTGCCAACTGTTTGTTGCAAAGCAGATGGCAGCTGGAAATTTATCTTTGGATGAAATTTCAGAAGAGATTCTGGATTGTGCGGAAATTATTGTTAAGGAGAGCACTTAATGAAAACGTTACATTCGTTGGTATTGGCGAGTTTGATCGCTTTTATGCCGGTTAAATCTTTTGCTGAAACATTAACTTTAGGGATTGTGCCGCAACAATCAGCTAAGAAGTTAGCGAAATTATGGACGCCGATTAGTGCTTACCTAAGCGAAAAGTCAGGTGTGAAAATTATGTTCGCTACTGCTCAAGATATTCCTACCTTTGAAAAGAGGGTGCTGGCAGGTGAGTACGATATCGCTTATATGAATCCCTATCACTATACGGTGTTTAGTCAGAAGCCTGGTTATCAAGCGATCCTAAAACAGAAAGATAAACGTATTAAAGGGATTGTTGTCGTACAAAAAGATAGTCCTATCCAGAGCTTGTCAGAACTTGATTCCAGCGTGCTCTCTTTCCCTTCTCCAGCTGCATTCGCAGCCAGCGTACTGCCACGTGCAAAGATGAATAAGGATGGCATTAACTTCGAGCCTAAATATGTTTCCTCGCATGATTCTGTATACCTCACGGTATCACGGGGTTTATTTCCAGCAGGTGGCGGGGTCATGAGAACTTTCAACAATACCGACCCTAAAGTAAAAGAAAATCTACGTGTTCTTTGGACAACGCCAGGTTACACCCCTCATGCCATAGCGGTTCATCCTCGGGTTGATGCTGAAAAAATGCAGAACATACAGCAAGCCTTTTTAAGCATGAATGATGACCCTGCAGGCAAGGCACTATTAAAATCCATCAATTTCAAAGGGATGGAAGTTGCTGCCAATGATGACTGGGATGATGTAAGAGACTTGGATATTAAGTTGCTCGAACATCTATTGCAGTAACGGCTGGGGTCAGTAGTGTCTCTTCGACTTAAAACGATACTAGGTATCGCCACGATTGAAGCCTTATTGCTGCTGCTGTTAATTAGCATGACCTTAGATTACCTTCGAACCACTAACTATGAAGGTTTAACTAAGCGTGCTCAAACAACCGCGACTTTGTTTGCGACTACGTCTAAAGATGCGGTTCTCAGTTACGACTTGGCTTCTTTGGAAGCCTTCGTCTCTGAAGTAATGGTCAATCCAGACCTAGTTTACGCTCGCGTACTTGGGCCGGAAAACATAGTGTTTGCCGAAAAGGGCAGCGCGGATGTGTTGTCGAAACCCTTTTACGCAGATCAATCCGTTTCGACCGTTGAGGACGGTATTTTTGATACCTACGCAGAAATCTCAGAAGGGGGGCAAGTTTACGGTCGAGTAGAGTTAGGCTTAGATATCAACAGCCTAAATAAAACCATCGAAGAGGCTGAGCAGCGAAGCGCATTGATTGCGGCGATAGAGATGGGGCTGGTGGCTCTGTTTTCTCTGATATTGGGTACCTATCTGACTCGCCAACTCAAGGTGCTGACACAAGCTGCTGAGGTTATATCGGTTGGTGATTTCGAAGTTAAGGTGCCTGTTAAGGGGCGTGATGAAGTTGCGGATGTAGCACTCGCTTTTAATGCGATGGCAAGTAATCTGCATGAAGCGAGTGCACGTAGAGATGAGTTTGAAGTACAACTGACAGAACTCAATCGCTCCCTTGAGGAAAGGGTTAAGGCGCGTACTAAGGAGTTAGTGGCTAAGAACGAACAGTTGGAACAGGCCAATAAAGAGATAAAAGAAGCGCAAGCTAAATTGCTACAGTCAGAGAAAATGGCCTCTATTGGCGTGCTGGCGGCAGGCGTTGCTCACGAGATAAACAACCCCATGGGGTTTGTTATTAGTAATATTGGCACTTTAGAGCTCTACGTAAATAACTATCGTCAATTACTCGCTGCACATCAAGAGATCATAGAGACCCCCGAGGGTGAAAAGCGCGATAGTCTTATTGCTCAACTTAAAGAGTTGCAGGAAGAGCTTGATTTTGAATTTATGAATGAAGATCTAGATGAGCTGCTCAAAGATACCAAAGAAGGTTCGTCTCGGGTCAAAGATATAGTTCAGGGTTTAAAGGCGTTTTCTCATGTCGATCAGATTGAAAAGTATGAACTTTGTAATCTGAATGACTGTATTGAAGCAACCCTGAAGGTTGTGAGCAATCAATTGAAGTACCACTGTGAAGTATCCACTGATTTGGCGGAAATTCCGTTAACTTATTGTTTACCCGGTAAAATTAACCAAGTACTTTTAAATTTACTGGTGAATGCTGGGCAAGCTATTACCGATAAGGGTTCGATTTTTGTAAGCTCTACAATTAATGAAGATCGGATAGAAATCAGGATTAAAGACTCAGGCCAGGGGATTACAAAGGATCAGTTGGATAAACTGTTTGATCCTTTCTACACCACCAAAAAAGTGGGTGAAGGCACAGGTCTGGGCTTATCTATCTCCTATGGCATTATTGTCGAGGAGCATAAAGGTGATATTTTGGTGGACAGTGAAGAGGGTAAAGGGGCCTGTTTTACCCTGTCATTACCGATCTTAACCAAGGATCCTTCTTTACTGAAGAAGTCTGAATCACACGACCTAGTACAGGAGTAAAAAAAGCAATGAGCTATCCGGATAACACGATACTACTAGTCGATGATGAGCAGGCTGTTCTTAATTCGCTTAAACGCTTGTTACGGCCGCTAAGATGTAAAGTGCTGACAACGGTATCTCCTGTGGAAGCACTAGATATACTGAGAGAAAATTCCGTCGATATTTTGGTTAGTGATATGCGTATGCCAGAAATGGGCGGAGAAGAGTTTCTTGAGAAAGCTGCGCAAGAATTCCCTGATGTAGAACGAATAGTTATTTCTGGTTATGCCGAGGCGCAAGCGGCTATCGATGCCATTAACCGCGGTAAAGTCAGCCGCTTTTTACTAAAACCATGGGAAGACAGTGATGTCTTAAAGATGGTTGAAAAAGGTTTTCAGCTTGCAGGTCTGCAGCAGGAAAATGAAAGACTACAACAGGAAACCAAAGAGAAGAATGAAGAGCTAGAAGCCCTCAATCGCTCCTTGGACCAAAAGGTTCAAGAGCGTACTCGCCAACTTAAAATGGCGAATGACCGTATTAAAGAGAGTTATCGCTCAGTCGTTCGCATGTTCTCCACCCAAATTGCGCGCCGTTTGGGGATAAAGGCTACAAAAGAAAACAGTAAACTGAACCAGTTGCTTGTTGCTGTTGCAAGTAAAACAGGCATAGAAGGGCAAGAGTTAAAGCAACTTTATTATGCTTGGCAGCTGCGGCAGATAGGTAAACTGAGTTTCTCTGATGACTTAATTAAAAATCCCTATCTAGCAATGAATACTGAGCAACAACGCACCTTTCAGCAACACCCCCTGTTAGCCCAAGCCGCATTACTATTAGTCAAACCGTTATATCCTGCCGGACAGATTATTCTGCAACACAAAGAATATTTGGACTGTAGTGGATTTCCTAAAGGCCTATGTGGCGATCAAATCTCTATTCGGGCGCAAGTGCTTTGCATTGTGAATGATTACGTAGAGATGATTACCGGTTTGTATGATGAGCGCCAATACAGCACTACTGAAGCTATTACTTACATGCAATCTACGGCTCCGGAACGTTATAACCAACAAGTGGTAAACATCTTGGCTGAGGTTGTTGAAGGGTTGTCTAAAACGGGTGATGTTCTTAATGATAAAAAGGTCCTTAGTGATCAGGTCCGCAAAGGTATGAAACTAAGTCGTGATCTAATCAGTCGCGAGGGAATTTTACTACTCAGTGCAGGGCAGGTTTTGGATGATGTCTCTATTGAGCGTATTCGAGAAATGGAATTTAACCTAGAAGAAACTTTAGAAGTGTACGTTTCTCAAAAGTAATAGCTTGGTAGAGGGCGCTGCATGGATGTTCAGGTACTACTGGTTGATGATGAACCCCATATTTTAGCTGCACTAAAACGGCTAATGAGACAGGCTAGAATCTCTGCAGCGACGGCTTCTTCAGGGCAGGAAGCATTAGATTGGCTGGGAAATAATCATGCAGAAATTATCTTGTCAGATTTCCGGATGCCGAGCCTATCAGGGACCGAGCTATTAACCAAAATCGAAGCAAAGTGGCCTGAAACTAAGCGTATTATTCTGAGTGGCAATGCTGATTTTGATACGGTTCTGCAGGCAGTTCATAGCGGTGTAGTGCATAAGTTCTTAGCAAAGCCGTGGAGCAATCAGGAACTCATAGAGCATATACAATCTTCCCTATCGCAGGTTGAGACGGAAGCGGGAATTACGCCTCAGTCTAAGCAAATAGCGCCCCCCTCAACTGATCTATCCCCGCAAGCTTCAGCTACCCAATTGCAAGTCATCTTGGATACTGTGATCGACGGTATTGTTACTATTGATGAAAAAGGCAAGATCGTTTCGGCTAATACCTCTATTGAAAAAATTTTTGGTTATTCTAAAACGGATTTAATCGGACAAAATGTTTCCCTGTTAATGCCCGAGCCCTATCGAAGTCAGCATGATCACTACCTTGCTCAATACAAAGGTGTGGGTTTAAAAGAGGTGGTTGGCAATCAGAGGCGTTTGGTTGGCCTGCGTAAAAACGGCGAAGTTTTTCCAATTGAATTAAGTGTCTCTGAGATTAATATCGAAGGTCAGTCCAAGTTTCTAGGGATGATCAGAGATATTAGTCGCCGAGTCAGTGCCGAGAGTGAGAACGAACTGCTTATCGGTGCTTTAGAGATGGCCCAAGATGGTTTTGCGCTGTTTGGGTCTGGGGATAAATTACTTAGGTTTAATCGCCAATTTAAAGACTTATACAGTAAATATGGTGTCGACCTTTCGGGAAATATCACCTACGAGTCATTTTTTCGCAGCTGTGTAGAAAAGGGGTTATTTTGCGAAGCGCAAGGCAACCCTGAACCCTGGATAGAACAACAACTAGCGCTGCACGCGTCACTCCCCATCGTTGAACAATATGAGCTTGTGCCAAATGTATGGATTGAGATCCATGAAACTCAGGCTGATAACGGCGCAATCATCGTTTCTCACCTTAATATAAGTGAGCTTAAACAAACCCAGTTTTCCCTTGAGCAAGCTGTCGCAGAAGCCAATCTAGCGAACAGTGCCAGAGGTCGTTTCTTAGCAATGATGAGTCATGAGATTCGTACTCCCTTAAATGGCGTGCTGGGTTTATTGCAACTGTTACAAGATACGCAACTCGATCCATCCCAAGCTAAGTTTGTCGAAAGTGCTTTAGCGTCGGGGCAGGGCTTACTCACGATCATCTCTGATATTCTCGATTTCTCGAAGATCGAAGCCGATAAATTAGAGATCATTCCAGCGCCATGTAACCTACGTTTGCTGCTCAGTCAGCTCGAGCAGTTACTTATGCCGCGGGTGGAAGAAAAATCTATTGCGCTCGATTTTCAGATCGATCCGTCGGTACCTGATTGGATTGAAATAGACGAACAACGATTACGCCAGATACTGCTAAATCTGCTCAGCAACGCGATCAAATTCACAGACTATGGTGAGGTCAGTCTCCAAGTAGATTTACAATCTGACCTCCGTTTGGACTTTAAAGTAGCCGATACTGGTATAGGTATCCCTTGGGATGAACAAGGGCAGATTTTTTCTGAATTCACCACCATCAGTAATACGCAAAATCGTACCTACGAGGGTACAGGTTTAGGCCTTTCTATTAGCCAAAAATTGGTGAGTTTGTTGGGTGGCGAACTGCAATTTAGCAGTGTACCGAGTAAAGGTAGTACATTTGGGTTCTCTTTAGCCGTTGTTGAATCAGTAGCTCCAGCTAATAGCGCAGTAGTCACAGGTGATGTCAGATTTAATGCCACTGTTTTAGTAGTCGATGACAGTGCGACTAATCGAATTGTGGTTGAGCATATGCTGGTGGCCCTAGGGCTTAAAACTGTTTGTGTAGCCAGCGGTGCTGAAGCTATTGCAGCCTACCAGCCAGGGCGCTTCCAACTGATCTTAATGGATATATCCATGCCTGATATGGATGGCTATGAGACAACTGAACGACTTCGCTTGCGAGACGATTGGGACTGTACCCCGATCATTGCTTTTACTGCGTACGTTATGCCTGAAGATAGAGAAAAGATAAATCGATATGACATGTCGGGTTATCTGGAAAAGCCGTTAGATAAAAAAGTGCTGGTTCAGGTCATTTCCCCTTTATTAGCGACTTACAAGGTTGATTCAAGTAAAGAGAGTATCGGATCCGTTGTTGCGGATGATGGCACAGAGCTTCTAGAACCTGACTATGTCAATCAGTTAGCACGTGATACATCAGAAGAAGTTCTGCCCCAGTTGGTCAATGTCTTTAAAGAGGATGTTGATAAAAGGTTAGAGGAGCTTTCTAACCCAGATATTGATGATGCGGTTCTCGAACGTAACCTCCATACCATTGGCAGTAGTTCCGCTTTGTATGGCTTGATGACCCTATCTAAGAAAGCCAGAAGTCTTGAGAAGGTTTGCCGAGAGGGTGGGTGCGTAAGAGCATCATTGTTAGATTTTCTGGTGCTCGCCCAGCAAAGCTTAGATTGTTTAGATCAGTTTATGTTGGAAAGAAAAGCTTAAGCGTTTTCTTTCCAACTATTCCGTTTCCGATAGATGGTAGCAGCACTGATTTTTAGATAGTGTGCTGCCGTTGGAATATTACCCCCACACAGATCAATTGCTCGTTCAATCGCTTCTCGTTCTATATCTGCCATCGGCCTGATAAGCTCTGAAAGCTGATCTTGAACTGGGCTTGATATATCTGAAGGCGCAAATGCGGGTGCAGTCGCCATCGGTTCTGGTGCCGCAGTAGCCAAACTATGTACTGCCGCTGATTGCACCGGCTTGATACAACTATCCAAAGGAGCAGGTAACATAGCTTGTGTGACTTCATCACCATTGTGTAGTACCACGATATTTCGGACAACGTTTTGTAACTGACGAACATTACCCGGCCAATCGTAGTTGCTTAAAATAAGCTCGGTTTCAGGTTCAAAGCGCTTAAAGCCTTTGCCTTCCTCTTCGGCGTACTGAGTTAGGAAGCTCTGTGCTATTTCGATAACATCATTCTCTCGCTCTCGTAGCGGTGGCAGATGAATCGGAAGAACATGCAATCGATAATACAAATCTTCACGGAAATTACCTGCTTGAACCTCAGCAAGAGGGTCTTTGTTACTCGCGCAGACAATTCGTACATCGACCTTTTCGGTTTTATCACTACCGACTTTTTGCAGGGTGCCGGTCTGTAAAAAACGTAAGAGTTTTGATTGTAGAGCGAGTTCCATCTCACAGATTTCGTCAAGGAACAGAGTACCGCCGTTTGCGGCACTGGCGGCACCGTCTCGATCACTAACAGCACCGGTAAAGGTGCCTTTTTTATGACCGAAAATCTCGCTCTCGATTAGATCTTTTGGAATAGCGCCGCAGTTTAATGCGATAAAAGGTGATTTTTGGCGTTCACTTCGTTGATGGATCGCTTCAGCGCAGACTTCCTTGCCGGTCCCGCTTTCACCAGTGATAAATATGGTGGCTTTCGAGCTTGCCGCACTATCGATGACTTGATAAACCCGCTGCATCGATAGAGAAGAACCAATAAAGCCACAGAAGTTGTGACGATCGATCTCTTCTCGATAAGTTTCGACAATACGTTTGAGTTTTTGGCTTTCGAAGGTGTTGTTGAGTGTGGTGACTAAGCGGTCTTTGCTGAAAGGTTTCACCAGATAATCGCGGGCACCAAGTCTCATCGCCTCAATAGCGGTGTTCATCGAGCAATCGCCCGTAGTGACAATCACCTCAGTGGCTATCTCTTCTTGATTTACTTTCTCGAGAATCTCTATCCCGTTCATATCGGGTAAACTGAGATCGAGGAGAATGCCGTCGAAGCTCTCTTTCTGTAAAGCTGCTAAGGCTCCCTGGCCTGTTTCTTCATGGTGAATCTGGTACGGCAAACCGGTGAGGTAGCTACGGTAAACCGCCGCCATGGAAACATCATCTTCAACAAGCAGAATACGATTAACTTCAGGTACGGGCATAGGAAATCCTCTCCAACCAAAAACCTACCCTTAGCCTATGCTACAGGGTAGGCTGTTACAAGCACCAAGTGATTGAATTTTATCCGATATCGGTTTGGGCAGGGAAATGACAGAATTATTAGGCGAATGGCATTTAAAACCTCAGTTGGAAGAAGCGCGTAGGGTGCGAGAAGAGGTCGCTATCCTATTGGAACAATTTGAATGCAAAAACAAAGATGCATTCCTGTTAGCGACCGCAGAATTAATCGTTAATCTATCGCGCTACCCTGATCCGAAGCCAACTGAGGTTGCTCTGACTTTGAGTCGAGATCAATTTGATTACTGGCTAGAACTTCGTGATAACGGTCCGAGCTTTAGTCAGTTTAGTCAGAGGTTGGACGATCCCGAGGACTTAACTGCTGCCGAAAGCGGAATGGGATTAAAGCTGTTAGCCCATTATTTTGATGATATGCACTATGTCCCAGCTTGTTATCGAGATGATGCTTGTAATGTCATGGTATTAAGGCAGGCAAAGCCTCAGGCTAAATCAGCTCTCACCGTTCTAGTCGTGGATGATGATCCAGCCTATCGCTTAGTCATTGAGCAATATTTACTACCGCAATATAAAGTGCTGAGCGCAGCATCAGTAGCAGAGGCGTTTCAATCTGTTCTCAAATATAAGCCGGATTTGGTGGTGTGTGATATCCACATGCCACAAGCAGACGGCCCAGCTCTATTCGATAAGATCTCCCATATCCCTGATGTCGCCGATACTGCGTTTATTTATGTGACCGGTTGTATAGAACCTGAGCTGCTCAACAAAGCCCTAAGACGTCCAATTGATGATTTGCTTTCCAAGCCTGTTAGCAGGGAACAGCTGCTGAGTACGATTCAACGGGTCGTCTGCAGGCGCGAGCATCTGAGTGCGCAGATACATCAAGAAGTGGATCAGAAAGTAACCCTAGGGTTACGGCCTAGCCTTCCCAAGCAGATCCCAGGCTATGAGATAGAGCTCAGAACCGTCAATCCAGAAGCGGGAGGCGGGGATTTAGTTCAGTTTTATCCACAAAAGGATCGATCTCTGTTTCTATTTGCCGATCTGATGGGGCATGGTTTGTCTGCCAAAGGATTTTCTTATGCCCTTGCTGGCTATTTAAGAGGGCTTTGCTCTGCTTACTCTTCGCTGGGTATAGAGTTACCCGCGTTGTTTAATCAGTTAGCCCTTGGCTTTGATGAAGACCCAGTACTCAAGAAAACCTTAGCGACCATTGCAGCAATGACTTTATCTCCAGATGGGGATGTAGCCATCATCAATGCTGGCCATCCGAGTCCTATCCTGTTTAGTGATACCGAGATTAAAGATATTGAGGCTAAGTCGCCAATGCTTGGTATGGGGATTGAGGGCTATCAACAAGCGTGCTTTTCTCTAGATATAAACGGTAGGATTTTGCTTTATTCAGATGGTTTTAACGACGCGGCGGTCGAGATGCCAAAAGAGCTCAAAGCAGCTATTGAACGGAGCCGTCATCTACCTTTAGCGGCAGCGGCTGATCATCTGTTGCAAGCGCGTTTGAACCTGTCTGCTCCTGATGATGATCTTACACTGATCTTGTTGGAGCGGACAGAAAGTTAGAGCTCCTGATTTAATAAGGTCATCTGGCTAAAACGTTTGCGTAGGTACTGCATCAGTTTCGGTAGTCTTTTTTCGAAGCGATAGGTTTCTCGGATTAATTCCTGCTGCAGCGAGGGCGCGAAGCGATCATTCATGATGATACCAGCCAGAATGGCTCCGCTATTTTTCAGCGTTTCCCTTGCTTCATCCACTTGAGATTCAGTCGTTCGTCCAGTGACAATGTTCAGTAATGTAGCCTTGCTGGCCGAGCAGATGATATCTACAGGTAGATGGTTATCGTGTTGTAGCTGTGATTTTTCGGTTAACACGGGTGCACAGTCACAAATCACCATATCAAACAGATTTAGGCAGCTGTTAAAAAACAGCTTGAGGGTTTCTAGATCCCTAAACTCTACACAGTGACTCGACTGCACTGGGCAATTTAAAACCATCAAGCCCGGTACTTCGGTTTCTTGTGCCGCGTGTTCCCAGTGGCCAGTTAAAGGTAGCCACTCATTATTGTTGAGTGATAACCAGTTGGCTAACTGGGGTTTACCGGTATTTAGTTCTATCAACAAAACCCTTTTACCTGCCTTAGCTGCTCGCGTCGCTACAGCTAAGGCCAGTGAGGTGTTGCCTGCGTCAGATTGGGTACTACAGATGGTAAATTGCTGTAGGTTATGACGCAGTACGCGTGCGTAAACGGTTTCGATTGCGCTATGTCTATGCAAAGCTAACATTGTTGTTCTCCTTTACAGACCAACCAGCGTGGCAAAAGATATAACAGTTACAGATTCCTGTAGGGTGCTGACAAATCGATACCAGGTACTTTGCTCTTTACCCGGTACATACAGGGTGTCTCCGGAGCGAATCACCGGTAGATCGCGGTAATCACCGGTTTTTGCAAAATCGACAAGGTCGAATAGACGGGAGTGAGCTTCGCCATCAATACGGTTAATCACCATAATGCGATCTTGCAAAGCGCTGTTTAGTGGGCCGCCGGCTTCGGCTAACAGATCCAAGACAGTCATGTTGTCATCAAAGCTATAGCGACCTGGACGCGCAACCGCACCTAGTACACGAACTACAGTTTCTTTTGGCTTTTCCAACCAAGCACGGTCACGTTTCGGGATAAAGATCACATCTTCGTTTTTCACTGTAGGCAAAAGAGTTTCATCACCTGTTTGAAAATAGTTGTGAAGATTCAGATGGCTAACTTCCGTTTTACCCTGTTTGCGATGAGTGATACGTACGCTAGATAGATCCGCCAACCCTGTAGGGCCTTGCGCTGCGGACAAAATATCAAGGAAGTTTAGTTCGTTGTTAAAGGCGTAACGGCCCGGCGCACCCACTTCACCAAAGATATAAATAGAACGGTCGCTAGATTGTCTTACCCACTGTGAACGGTTGTCATTTGGGTCTTTAGGTAGTTCTGGGATCACCACGGTATCCCCGGCGCGAATGCGTGGGATCTGGCGAATATCACCACCTTTATCTAGGAAGTGTTTTAGGTCAAAACTAACAGACTCAGTGACGCCGTTACCTCGGTTCTGCAGAATCTGCAGGTGAGCAGTGTCAGCGCTGGCAATTGGGCCACCGGCATGGGCAATCAGATCCATCATGGTCATCTCAGACGCCCATTCGTAACGGCCTGGTCTTCTTACCGCACCGATAATTTTAACCGCACGATTAGGGTGAACTTTTAACCAGCTTTTCTCATTCATATCTGTTTTTTCAGGGACGAGGATTGCATCGCCCGGAAGAATTTCAGGCAAACTACCGCGACGTTGACCATCGACATAGCCTTGTAAGTCAAAAGGAACGACTTGGCCATCGGCACGGATAATGCGAATCTGACGGGTTTCAGCAAAACGCGTTGGACCACCTGCAGTCGCTAATAGATCGTAGAAACCACTTTCTTCACCCATCTCCATAGCACCGGGTTTGAATACTTCACCCATGACATAAACAGTACGAGATCCACTCTGAACTTGCTCGGTTGCTTGAGGGATAAAGATCACATCACCCTGATGAATTTCAGGCATAAGGGCAGGGTTACCCGTATCTAGATATTCACGCATGTTGAATGGGAAAGGCTGACCGTTATGGATAACGCGGATCTGCTCGATACCGGCATAACGTGTTACACCACCTGCTCGCATGATTAGGTCCATTACTGATGCTTTTTCTTTATAGGCAAAGGTGCCAGGGCGATGAACCTCACCAAATACTTTTACAGATTCACCGTTTTTACCGGCATCACCAGATGCAGTCAGTGTGCGGGCATCGAAATCGACTTGGACATTACCAATTAGCGGCGAAGCAGGTACAAAGATTACATCCATCGGATTTAGATCGGGTAGGGAGCTAGGATCACCACTGTCCAAATAGCGTTTGTAATCAAATTCGATCAGTTTGTTTTTTCTACGGATCTGCAACTTGTTTAATTGTGCACCTTGAGCCAGACCACCGGCTTTGTTAATCGCCATTTGGACGTTGGAATTTATAGGAAGATCTACCGCACCTGGCGTTTTTACATAGCCTAATACAGTGACTGAAAGGCGGCGTTCTTGTAAGGAAATATCAAATTTTGACAGATCCTTATAAACGCTACCAAGGCGGTTTTTAAGCAGGGCTTTGGCTTCGCTTAAGTTGCGGCCTTCGAGGTTGATCGCACCAATCTCAGGCAAAACGATCTGTCCCTGTTGGTCCAACTGAAAGCTTTGTTCAAATGCGCTTTCCCCGGGCAGCTTTATCTGAATCATGTCACCTGGGCGCAGTGTTTCAGCCCATAGGTTGCCACTGAAAAGTACAAATAAGATGAGTGTTCTGATTAGAGGGATCATATGCATGCCTCCTGAGTTAGCTGTTGGTTGCAATGGCTTTTCACTCTTAAGGAAGCAGCTCCGTTCTCTAATATATGCAGTAACTTTTCTGCTTGCTCTAAAGGTAGCTGAGCTTGCATAAGGTAGTTTGCCTCATACAGCCTTCTGCTACGGGTGACCAGCAACTGAATCTCTTGATAGATCGCTGGATATTGGTCTTGTTTGCCATCTAAATTGTGTTCACTAATGACCGCTTCGCACTTTTTCAGCCTTGATTGCAGAGTGGGAACTTCACTTTTAATCGGGAAACGTTCTGCCACTCCGCCTTCGCCTTCAGGTACTAAGTAGAAGCAGCCAGAAGAGGTTATTAGCGTTGTGTGTAACAGTAATAGTGAGATCAATTTCATTGTTCTGGCCTCAGTCCTGAACAGTGATCGATTGATCAATACGAAGGTGCTTAAGCAGCTCTAAAGGCTGACCATGTACACCGCAAAGGCTAAGCTTGCGTTCTTTGGAGCGTAAGCGTTTGAAGAGGAAGACGATGGCGCCAATACCGGAAGAATCGATAAATTCGATTTTTCCTAAGTTAAGGACTACGTCAGATTGATCCTGAATTAATTCATCGAATTTTGGTCGAAGAATCTCTACGGCAAGAGCATCTAATGATCCTTCAATCTCAAGATGTAGTTCATTTTGTACGGTTTCTAAAGTTGGCATAACGATTCTCCTTATGTCGGTTATGACTAAGAAGGAGCAATCCCTATGCCATAGAGATAACATTTTGATTTGTAAGGATTTAATGAATTTATGGTTCGTGTGAAATGAGAATGAAGTTCGCTATTCTCATTTTGCGAATCAAATTGTAAAACGTATTTTGAGTGCTGTATTGTTGGGCTTGGATGAGCTCAGAGCTATCTATTTAGACTCGCTCTGAGCTACGACCCTTTTTCATCGTTACTGCCCTCGTCCGCACACCATCACAATTAGGGTTTTAAACATGATGCCGAAATCCGAACGGAGCCAGCCTACTAAGCTTCCAAGGCTGAGAGCATATGCATGATCGAAGGCAACCTTAGAGCGCACATCATCGATGTTGCGGTCGTAACCTTGGTTAACTTGAGCGAGGCCTGTAATTCCCGGTTTAATGCCCCATGTACGTTCAGCAAAAAATGGAATTGCGTGTTCCAGTTTTTGATAAAAGCCTGGGCGCTCTGGACGTGGTCCAATCAGTGACATATCGCCTTTAAGAACATTAAAAAACTGCGGTAGTTCATCTAGTCGAGTCTTGCGAAGGAAGCGGCCGACTGTTGTCACTCTAGGGTCATCTTCTGTTGCCCAGGTTGCGCCGGAAACGGCTTCTGCATCTAAACGCATAGTGCGGAACTTATACATCCAGAAGAGTTCTGTTTTTTCGCCGTTAGCATGACCAATACGGAGCTGTTTGAACAAGATCGGCCCTGGTGAGCTTATATAGGTTGCCAGAGCGATAAAAGGGTAGAGAAGTAGACAAATAATCAGTCCGGTTGTCGCAACTAATATATCCATTAAACGCTTGGCAAAAATCACAGGTGTTGGAATATAACTGTTCATGATGATCTCTCCTTAAACGACATTAATTTCTAACTGATTTCCAATGGCCCTTTTCTAAACCTGCTAAGTAGCGCAGACATCCAGTAAGGCCGTTGTAGTAACCGTTAATGACATAAAATCCGAGTTTGAAAGGTTTATATAAGATGTGAGTTGGAGTTTTGTTTTCCGGAATCAGTGTGGATAGGCGTGCCAGCGCAATGCCTAGCAGTTGTAGCACAGTGAAAATGGCAAAAGCATCTAGATAGAGCGCTAGCAAACCACAGAGTACAAACTGAGCGAGCAAGATCAGCGGCATCAGGCCTCTTAGCACTTTTCCGGAAAAGAAACTGAAGGCTGTGCCGCCGAAGCTTGGTGAAAGTAACTTACTCAATCTAAGAACTTGCTGTAGGTTGCCTGCGGCGATACGGATGCGACGTTTATGATCCATATCGAGGGAGGATGCTTCTAATTCCAGACCAATTAAGTCACAGTCATATTTACCCTCATAACCCTGCTCGATGATCTGCATAGGCAGAATAAAATCATCATTGATCGTATCGGCCTGTAGCGGAGTAAATAGGTCTTGGCGTATAAAATACAGAGCGCCATGTACGCCAATCGCGCTTCCAATACTCGCTTCACCTTGTTTGAGCTTAGTTTGATAGTTCCAGTACTGCTTTTCACCCTCACTACCGGGAGATAAGAGTTTGTAGGTAGCTGCAACAAAGCCCGTTTTAGAATCATCGAAGTGGCGATTAACCAGCTTTAACGCATCAAATGAGATCAACGCCGAAGCATCACTTAACGCCACGATGTCAGCATTAATATTCGGGATGATCTGGTTGATCAGTGCTACTTTTCCGTGGTTTTTACGGAAGTTCAGGATATTGACATTTAAGTGAGCCAACTCAGGGGCTTCTAGAGCCTCGCGAGCGATGTCTGCTGTTCTATCCTTGCAGCCATCACAGGCGATAATGACCTGCAATTTGTCGCTAGGGTAATCCAAACTGGCGATGTTTCTGAGCTTATCCGCAATGAAATCAGCTTCGTTATAGGCCGGTACAAATATGCAAAGGCTTCTGCAATTTGGATCAGCTATATCCTTTTCTTGTGACGAAGAAGCTCTCTTATTCAGCTGATTCATGATCAGAGGATAAGCAATATGGTGATAGATAATTAAGACCCAACTTATCGCAAATAGGCTCAATAAGAAGATAATCATTTTAAGCCTCCTTTGGTTGTGACAGTAGCTGGAAGTAAGCGTCAGCGGTTTTATGTAGGTTGCCTTTTTTCAACACGAACTCTCGTGGGCTGTGACGTTTAGGCATCAGATACTGACGTAAAATGGCATGCTGAAGTGCGACACGGCTGCCAGGAGGAATCAGATCTCCAGAGTCTGGGCAAACAATGGTTTTACAGCCTCCAACATCGGTCACAATGACAGGGACACCACATGCCTGAGCTTCCAATGGGGAAAGGGGTAAACCTTCGTTAAGCGATGAAAGGCAGAAAATATCGATCGCGTGGTAGAAGGGAAGGGTGTCATCTAAGTGTCCTAGAAAAAACACACGATCATTGATGCCCAGATCATAGGCAACAGTTTTTAGGTGATTGAGCAGAGAACCATCGCCAGCTAAGACCAAGGATAAATTAGCATGGGTGTTGCTTAAGGATTTGAGCAATAACTCATGACCTTTTACGGCTTCTAATCTTGCGGCGCAACCTAGCAAAGTTCCTTGTATCGGGAGGTTTAAGCGCTTACGGCTTTTTAACTTTTCAATGGGTGTTGGTGGGCAGAAATGTGTGGTATCGACGCCATTTTGAATAATATCAGGGCGGCTATTTGGGAAGTGGTGTAACAGTTCATTAGCGACTGCTTCGCAATCTGCAACTAGCGTAAATTTTAGAAAGTGGATCAGATGGTTTTGCAAACGTTTATTTGCAGATGCATTGAGGTGCCATGCATCATGTTCTGTATGAACATGAGGTAGTTTTAATAATTTGGCCGCTATGCCACCGTAAAGCAGAGGACCGATATGGTGAGTATGAATAGCGGTAGCGTTGATCTCTTTTAATGCGCTTTTTAAACGCAAAAATAAGCGTGGACTAATGCCCTCTTTTTTGTGGAAAAACTGCAGTTGAGATCGGTATTGTTCCAGTCTTGGCCACTCTTTTACCGCTTCTTCATAACTGCCTTCTAAGCTAAAAATATAGACATCGGCTTTATTGCTCAGTTGGTTTAACAGGTCTAAAGCCATGGTCTCGATTCCGCCAGGGCGGAGATGTTGTACGATTTGTACGATTACTGTATTCACGATGTACTCTCCTGCAATGCTATATCGTTTAAATCTTTCTCAAGCGGCGGAATTCGAACGAGCACAGGGACATTTAACATCTCTGTTAAGGTGTCTTTACGGCGAACGGTGGTATCGAGGACTTCTGCGATTACAGCGAGCCCAAAACCAAGTCCGATGCCCGCAACAACGCCGGCAATAACAAAGGCGATAAGGGGAAGGTTGATAGGTGCCAAAGGTTCAAAAGGTGGATCGATCAGTTTTACGCGTTCACTCTCTTCATTCTTACCAAGTGATCGAGTGACTCTGGCCATCTCATGACGTTCGGCTAAGTCTTCATAGATTTTTTGGCGGACCTGAATGTCGCGCTCCAGTTCTTTTAAACGACGCTCGTGCTGGCCGTAGCCATTCACGCGGTTTTGTAGGTTTTCAATCTCTGCAGTTAAGGAACTGACCTCTTTGCTTAAACGTTCAATATGGTCGTCGGCTTGCTGTAGGCGCTCTAACTGGGAAATAAGCAGTGGGTGTTGGTTGCCACCTTGTTCTGATTCATTGGTCGTTGCGGTAGTGGCGATCGCCCAAAGGCGTTCAAGTTTTACTTTATTGAGGTCGCCTTGGTTGAGAGCTTTCATGCTCTCCAAAATGCGACTGCGTTCTCTTTCTAAAGACTGTAACTGCGCAAGCACATGCTGCACTTGGCTATGTTCGTCGGTGTACCGCGCACGAAGTTGTGTTAACTCGGCCATCACGTTGATGATGGCTTCCTCTATCTTGCCGACCACTGGGTTCGTTTGTGATAGGCGCAACGCTAGGCTTGCTTGAGCTGCTTTAGCGCCTTCAAGCTCGATGCGGCGTTCAGCTATATAGGCTTTTAGATTGGATAAGCGCGCCACATTAGCACCATGCAGTGCGGGTAGCTCGCTTGCGAACTCATTTTTATATTCGGCTAAGGCTTTTTCTGCTGTTTGCAGATCGGCTTTTCGGGTCTCTAATTCTTTTGCTAGGAAAGTTTCTGATTGAACGATTGATGAACGCTGCGGAGCAAGCACGCGCTCGACAAAACGCATACTGACAACAGACAACGTCTCTTTCATATGTGTTTTGTCTTCGGCTTTGTAGGAGATCTTAATCAGGTTGTCGCCAACCAATTTTGCGCTAAGCGATTTAGATAGCTGACCGATGATGTAGGCTTTCTCTTTCTCATCCATCTCTTCGGTAATCATCTCTCGTTGCCAAGCGACGCCTGCAAGAATATGGCGGCTATGTAGAAGAGCGTTAAGCGCTTCCATTCGATGGCGAAGGTTCGTCGCGATCGATAGATCCTCTAGAAATGGGTTATGTTCAGATGCTTCTTGAAACAAGATGGTGGTGGTTGTTTCATATTTTTTAGGCGACAGAATACCGATCGCCAAACCAATAAATGGCATAAGCAAAATAGGCAGCGCGATTAAATAGCGACGCCTCCATCCCGCCCACAGAATAGACGCGATGTTTTTGACTAATGCGCTACGAATCATGGTTAGCTACCGTTAGGTTGTCGGCTTTTTTGATCAGCACCTGATTTGGCGCTAATGAAGGGGATAAGCGCATATCGGTTTTCTTGGCGCGCTTTTCCAGGAAGTTACTCACAGTGTTACAACGGTTGATACCTACACCGACCGCTACAAACCGATCCGAACTTTCACTCGGTGAGCATTCGATACTGAGCTTGGAAGGCTGAGCATTGGCATATTCGTTGAGGTTATCTTTTTGATTCTCATCTAATGCCACAGTGTCATCTGCGAAGTGCAAAACAAGTTCACGAGGGACGTGGTTATCTACGTAACCTTTCTCGCCGCGGGCACGGGAGAGAAGTTGATCTACGCTGATGCTTTCTTCTGCTACAGGTGCGTCATCGGAGCCTAAAAAACCTATATCCATGGTTTTTAGTGCTGCAGTACATCCTGTTAGTGAAAAAAGGCTGCAAGTAAACAGGGTGGTTGCAATGAACTTAGAGCGCATGGTCTATCTCCTGAGCAAAATTTTGTTATTGCTCAAGAAATTGCAGCTTTCAGGCCAACCTAAATAAAATGATCTGAAAGCTCCATGAATACTAGGATTTCGTTGTTTGTGGAGAGGGCGATTTAGACGGGGTGAACTAGGCTTTTTGAGGTTTTTCTCAAGCTGATTCTCAAAATGAGAATAAGCTTGAGAGATCTTTCAGAGGCGGTATCTTTTGCGAAATTAGCGCTTTCTAATCACTAAGCTACCGATGGAATAGCCTGCGCCAAAGGAACAGATAACGCCTAAATCACCTTTCTTTAGGTCGGATTGGTATAGGTTGAATGCGATAAGTGAGCCGGCAGAGGCTGTATTGGCATATTGATCTAAGATGATAGGCGCTTCCTCTTGCGATGCTTCTCGCCCTAATAGTTTTTTACCGATCAGTTGATTCATATTGATATTGGCCTGATGAAGCCACCAGCGGGTGACTTGCTGGTTTTCAATCCCCAAAGACGCGAGCTGGGTCGAGAGGTGTTCTACGGCCATAGGACAGACCTCTTTAAACACCTTTCTTCCATGTTGAATGAAGAACTTATCCTGCCCGAAGGGATCACTATCATTGGTGTAGGCAAGGTAACCAAAATTAGAGCGAATATTGTTGGAGAAAAGCGTCACGGATTTGGTACTTAGTACATCGTAACTTTCTTCTGAAGTGCAGCTATCGGCATTCTCCATTACGGTAGCGACAGAGATATCACCAAAAATGAAATGGCTGTCTCTATCACGCCAGTTATTCTGGGGTGATGTTAATTCTGGATTGATGATCAAAACAGCTTTTGCAGTCCCAGCGGTTAACATCTCATAGCCTCGTTGCAAGGCAAATGTGGCAGAAGAGCATGCAACCAACATATCAAAGGCAAAGCCCTGGATCCCCAATGCTTGCTGAACCTCGATCGAAATAGCTGGGTAAGCTCTTTCGGTATAGGAGCAAGCAACAATCACAGCATCAATATCAGCCGCGTTTTTATTCGCTTTTGCGAGTGCTTTTTTCGCGGCTGCTACCGCCATTTCTGCTTGATGGGAAAGCTGATCATTATCCCGTGGCTCAATGTAAGGGCGCATTCTTTCTGGATCAAGGGCGCCTTCTTTGCGGTAGACAAATCTGCTTTTAATACCTGACGCCTTTTCGATAAATTCGGCATTAGATAAAGGCTTAGCTTCGTACTTACCAGCAGCGATCTCTTCGGCATTTTGCTGGTTATAGTTATCGGCGTATTGGTTATAGGCCTCTACTAATTCTTCGTTGCTGATACTGTATTCAGGGGTCCAAAGACCGAAACCGCTGATGACGACTGAGGAAGGGATCGAATTCATAAAATTGTCTCGGCAGGGCAGGTTATAGGGCTGTAATGGTTATAAAAGCCAACGTTAGATTGTCCCGTTAAACATAGCTTATGCCATTAACATAAGCGTTATTTTTTACTGGCAAATTCCTTCAGTTATTAAAGTTGAACTTCAAAATGGCCACTGCCTATGGGTCGCTTCTCACTATGAAAATAATTCCGAAGAGATTGCTGTCCCTTTCTCGCTGAAAATCCTATCAGGCACTATTGTTTGTGTGTATTAGGAAGGTTTGTTGATCGTCCGTCGGATAGTTAAATATCAAAAAAATTTAACTCGCCGTTCTATGGAGCCTTTTCTAAAGGAGGGAAGGAGTATGATGCTTGCAAGATGGCATATAGATGCGCGGTTTGGACACAAACAAACAGTGATTGATTCATTGTCTCGGTGGTTTGAAGAGATTGGCAGTCAAATAGGATGGACCTCTGACAAAGTAAGAATTGTCACAGGGTCTGTAGGTGCCAAAGAGTCTGTTGTAATTTCTGAAGTGGTGATCTCGGGATTAACCGAACTCGATGAGTCTTGGCAAAAATTAGGGGATATAGAAGCTCACAAGACGTGGAGTAAGGAACTAGAGCCTTATATTGTCTCCGGTTCACAATATTGGGAGATTCTTAGAATCGTCTAATCTGACGATTCTCTTTTTCAGGGGAATTAGATGCGATGATCTATTCCCCTGAATAATGGTGCTTTATTAAAGAGCATTAAGAATCTCTTTTAAGTCCTCAGCACGTTGAGTCCAGCTTTCGCGGTTTACACGATTGCGGCGGATCTCTTTCATCAGTTCTCTGTGCTTTTCGGTGTTACCTATCTCTTCGATAGCCGCAGCAAAACCATCTGCCGCATTGCTTACTTTTACTAGATCTCGATAACCGTCTAGCGCAGGGAAATCAGTACTTACCACTGGAGAGCCTGCTGCAAGATATTCTCGTAATTTCAGCGGATTGCAGGCTTCGATTTGTTCATTACGAAGGAAGGGCAGCAAACCAACATCCCAATGCTGACTATAGTGAGGCAGCTCATGATGAGGTTTAGGGCCTAACCAAACAATATTGGGCTGTTTTAACAGTACACTGATATCGGTGTGTGCTGGGCCGATCAACACGAAGGTCCAGTGGGGTAGGCGCTTAGCGACTTCAATGTAAAGCTCTTGGTCAAACCAGCCTGCTAGCGCACCGTAAAATCCAGCGACAGGACCATCAGGAAGGTCGGATGCACGTTCTGCGGGTTGGCCGAACATCTCGCAATCGACCCCATGGGGTAATACCAAAGTTTTTCCTGCTGGGAACTTCTCGGCCAGCTTAGGGCTTGCGGCAATAATTAGCTGACATTTTTCAACTAACTCCTGTTCCATTTTGGCGACTGGTGCATGGTCCACACCATCTAAGGCAGAAAAGTCATCACCACAATAATAGATGGCCGCGCGTTCGCCCATTTTGCCTACAACATCTACTGCTGAGGGGAGTGAAGTCCACAAAATTGGAGCTTCGCTTTGATCCTTCAGATAAGGGCGAAGTTTGTTGGTGAGTAACTCTTTATTCACTGTTCTCGCAAGAGAACTACCCGGAAACGGTAATGCCATAGGATTTACCAAGCTGGGGTGTGCGCCAGATAACTTAGGCTTAGGAGCCTGCAGTAAAGCCTTGAGCTTATTCCAGATGCGGCTCATATCACGCAGATTCAGCCTAGGCCTTCTTAAGCCTAAGGAGTTTACCCATAGCACTTCATTATCGGCTAAAAGGTGCTTCATCAAATGCTGGGTGCTACTGGGGTGTCCACCCCAGTCCTCACCAAAAACTAATAGATCGATATTCATGTGATCTCTCCTTTACGCCACTTTGCATGGTTTAGGTTGAGATAGCGGTTTGATCACTTTTGCTGGTACGCCGGCTGCAATCACAAAAGGTGGTAAGTCTTGAATCACCACACTTCCAGCAGCGACGATAGTACCTTCACCAATCGTGACCCCTTTCATTACAGTGACTCCAGAACCGAGCCAAACATTTTTACGAAGGATGATGTCACCAATTTGATCTTCCGTATCCGGTAGCCCTTTGGCACGAGCTTCTGGATCCACAGGATGACCAGGGTAGCCCGCTAGAAAGCCTCGGCCTGCAATACGGACGTTATCTTCCAGAACAACTTTGGTACCGACAGCGATGGTGGTTTGCCATGCGATACCCACGTTGTTGCCGATAATTAATTGTGGTGTTTCTTTTCCACTCCAACGGCCGGAGAAAGTGGTCTGGCCGGAGATACGACAGCGATCACCCATGCTTATATTAAGGCTACCTTGGACAAGCGGCATGCCACCGTAGAGATACAATTGGCGACCAGCTTGGCTTAAGCGGGTCTTAAACATTGGTGTCCAATAAAAGACCCGTGCAAGCCCACTGATAAACCCAGTACATAATGTGTGCCCCATACGAATCGGTTTAAACACTAGATTTACCGCCGGGATTTCGAAATTGTGCAAGGTGTAATGACAGGCTTTTAAAGTACGGGCCAGTGGATGATTACCTGTTTTAACCCACTGTTTAAGCCCTTGTAGTTTGTTCATTCTACTGTCACCGATTTAGCTAAGTTACGAGGTTGATCTACGTCGGTACCTTTCGCCAACGCAGCGTGATAAGCGATGAGTTGTAACGCGATAGTGAACAGAATGGGGGTTACAATTGAGTTAGCATTAGGCAGTGTTACTGATTCAACTTCTAGATCTCGAAGAGAACGGATACTTTCGGAATCACCCAAGAATATGCAGCGTCCGCCACGGCTCATAACCTCTTCCATATTGGCTCTGGTTTTATCCAGCAGATCGTCATTAGGTGCGATGACAAATACTGGTGTACCTTCTTCAATCAGGGCGATAGGACCGTGTTTTAACTCGCCTGCACTAAAACCTTCAGCGTGTATGTAACTGATCTCTTTTAGTTTAAGCGCGCCTTCTAAAGCGATAGGGAAGTTAGAGCCGCGTCCGATAAAGTAGGCATCCTGACAATCTTGCATCGATGCACCGATAGACTCGAACAAGGATTCTTGTTGTAAAACCAGCTCAACCTGTGAGGGCATAGTGGAAAGCTCGAGGCTTAATTTTGAGGCTTCATTCAGATCAATCTCTTTTCGGCAAAAAGCAGCGCGGACGGCTAAGGTAGCTAACACCGTTAACTGGGCAGTAAATGCTTTAGTTGATGCAACGCCTACTTCAGGCCCAGCTTGAGTTTGTATACTGAAGTCAGTCTCTCGAGCGATAGTGCTTTCTGCAACATTGACAATACTTATAGTTTTTTGACCTTGTTTCTTGGCATAACGCAGTGCTGCCAAAGTATCTGCCGTTTCGCCAGATTGAGAGATAAATAGAGAGATACCTTGTTTGCTCAACAGAGGAGAGCGATAGCGAAACTCAGATGCGACTTCGACATCAACTGGCAATTTAGCAATCTTTTCAAACCAGTATTTAGTGACCATTGCTGCATAAAAGGAAGTGCCGCATGCAATGACATTGAGTCTATCGACTTGGTTAAAATCTATCTGGGCTTCGGGGAGTACTCTCTGAGTGTGATAGAACGTATTGCGTACACTATCTGCTTGCTGGTGGATCTCTTTATGCATGTAATGGCGATAGTTTTGCTTATCTTGAGAGTGGTCTTCTGCTTCGAATAACTGCATTTCTCGTTTAATAACACGGCCTGATGAGTCAACTAGACTGAACCCTTCACGGTCCAAACAAGCTTGATCTCCTTCTTCCAAATACAGAATATGAGTAGGCGAACCACTGAGTGCCATAGAGTCTGAGCCTAAACTCATACCTTGCTCACTTTTACCTAAGACCAGAGGGCTACCCCGGCGCGCAGCATAAACATGTTGCTCATCTTCTTTAAAAAGTACACCTAATGCGAAAGCGCCTTGAAGGTGAGAGAGCGCACGATTAAGCGCTTTTTCAGGTTCATACCCTTGCTGTAAAAACAGGCTGATTAGATGGGGAATAACTTCAGTATCAGTTTGGCTTTGAAAGACGAACCCTTCACTTTGCAGCCATTGTTTTAAGTCGATGTAATTTTCAATTATGCCATTATGAACCACCGCAACGTCACTGTTGGAATGGGGGTGTGCATTTAACTCATTGGGTTTGCCATGAGTGGCCCATCGAGTGTGGCCAATCCCTGCACAACTAGAGAGATGCATCTGATCAAGTTGGTTTTTGAGTTGCTGTAGTTTCCCTTCTCGTTTGACGGTAGTGATGCCATTAGGTGCAAGTATTGATATACCTGCAGAATCATATCCGCGATATTCGATGTTACTTAATCCTTGTAATAGCTCAGGGACAATGTCGTTATGATTAATCGAGCCTACTATTCCACACATGCCTAATCTCCTGCAGATTTAAAAGTCATATCTAGGTTTTGCAGGACTTGTGCCATTTGTTAAATGCATTTAAATCAAATGGTTATGTGTTATGCGGTAAAGCTTTGAATCTGTTTTTCGCAAAATGCGAATCATTTTGTTAATTGACGTTTTTGATATTGAGAAAGGGCGATGGCGACAGACAAAAGAATGTAGATAGGCCAAGTAAAACCCATAGTGAGGAAGGTGCCAGAAATACAAAACCCGGCCAGTCCTGCCTGCACCGACTGGGCACAGGCATAAAGAACAGGGGAGTATGGTTGGTTAGGTTTTGGGCGGAAATGCTGAACGGTTGTCAGGCTTATTTTGGCAATACTGCTAATAATCGCGATAAATAGGATAAAGCCGAGTATTCCGGTCTCGGCCATGACGCCAAACCAGGTGCTGTGAACTGCATGGTTTTTTCCATCCCAATGGGGGCTGTATTCGAAGTAGTTAGATATAAAATTATTTAGGCCGACACCGGTAATTGGGTGGTGAATTGCCATGCCCATTGCTGCCTGCCAAGCATAGATTCTACCCATGGCTGATTCATCAATACCTTCTTCGTGGGCACCACCTGAAGCACGATCACTCACCCCCGCAATTACAAATAAAATACTCAGTGCACAAATACCAGCACCAATCAGCAGCATTTTATTTTTGACTCTATACCAAGCAAATACAGCACCGACGGCACAAATGCCTAGCATACCGCCGCGGCTTTGAGTGGCGATAATGGCGCAAAATACCGTAAGAAAAGCACACAAGCTCAGCAGTTTAATCGCTTTTCCAAAGCCTGGAGTCATAAAGCAGGCTAAAGCAAAACTAGCTGGAAATAAAAGTACCAGGGATAGGTCATTCGGGTCACCTAGCATAGAGCCGATGCTACGGCCTATTGTGACACGTGTTCCTTCAACAAGCTCCAGTCCCATCTGCTTGTTATAAAGCGCCATCACGCCTACTGCGATGCCGCACAACATCATGCTGAGGATCAGAACTTTAAACTGAGCTTCCTGTCGTAGTAGCCAACTAATCGCTATCAGCATGAGTGCAATTTTTACATAGGTTCCGTTTAGTGAAGTAAGTGCGGCATCTCTGTTGGTTGCTAACACGGCACCGATGACGACCAAGCAGAAAAAACACATAAATAGAGATTGCTCTCGGCACCAGAAAACTTGAATGCGTTTTGTAATGAGGTTAATTGAAAGAGAACCCAGTGTTGCGATGGCGAGTAGTTGTGGAATTTTCAGTGGATAGAGCTGAGGAAAGACTTCGTGCAATCGAAAGAAAGAGAAAGCGATAAAAGCTAAGCAAAGCAAGAAGGGCAGGCGTAAACCAATCAAGACCATCAGTGGTAGTAGAGCAATGGCACTGACTGCAGGATGAGGTACG
The DNA here is from genome assembly GCF_047778115.1 of Neptuniibacter sp. QD48_55. GTDB lineage: Bacteria > Pseudomonadota > Gammaproteobacteria > Pseudomonadales > Balneatricaceae > Neptuniibacter. Next base: position 957,356 of record NZ_CP180555.1, read on the forward strand.
AGATACCAAGCCGCAGTCAGCAAACCTATGCAGGTGAGTGCTACTAAAATTTGTGAGCCATTGCCCTCTACTCGAAGATTCATCGCTATGACCTATCTAGTAGTTGAGTCGTCATACTCAGAACTTTTTTCGGGATAGGAATCAGCCCCACTACAGTAGCTGTAGCGATAAAGCCAAAAATGATGGCGCAGTTTTGCAGTAACACTGACCAGCTTAATGGTGCAGATGAAATCAGGCTTATACAAAGTACTCCTACAGTTCCTGTGAATAACAGGCGGCGCAATTGGTATGGCAGCTGTAATGACCGCTGGCTTACATAATAGGTTGCGATTAAGCGACTACTTAAGGCCAGACAAGTGGCTGCAATAGCACCCCAAGCATGGAAAATTGGAATCAAGGTTAAATAGGCGACAAGTGCGATAAAAGCTGCAGCACCATCAATCATCGCTGGGCGAACAGTGGTGTTTTCGCTCATCGCGCCAAAGGCGAGTGTTGATGTCATGTTATGCACAGCAGCTAAGGCGGCAAGCCAAGGGATAAAAACGATTGAGTCGTGATAGCTTGAAGGGGTTAAGAGTCGGACCATAGTAGGTCCTGCAGCAGCGATAAACAGTGCGGCAATAATGGCGATCATTACGCCTAAACTTCCGATTTTGGCACATCTGATTTTGCCGTCGGTTTCTTTAAGGCAACTAAAACGACGGGCATGCCACCATAGATCAAATGGTTGAATCAATACTGCAGTAATCAGGCCGAATTTAGCCGCAAGGGCATATTGTGCCATTTCGGCTGTACCTACAGCATCGGCTAAAATCCAACGGTCAAAGCTACCTAAAACAAAGCCAGATATACCTACGAAGATCAGTGGCCCACCGTAAATGGAATAGGTTTTAAAGCGTGAAAACTCAAAGCTAATTCCCGTATCTTTCAATTGTTTCCGGATCAGCCAGCTACAGAGCAAAATGGCAGAGGCTAACGTTGCGCAAAGCACCCCTGTCACACCGAAACCCATAAACAGTAGCGGTACAGCAATCGCTACCTGTAATGCCACACGCCCCGCCGTTCCTATTAGGTAAGACCAAGCCATACCTGACATACGCAGCCATGCGAGGGGTATTAAAATGGTACCAACCATGGATAAGCTGGCGAGAATGAGGCGCGTATCCAGTTCGGCAATATCCCCTGGAAGCAAGCGACTGATAGGGCCAGCAAATAGCTGCCCTAAAATGAGCGCTAACCCGCCAAGGCAGATCGCCATACCAAAAATATTGGCACTGGCTTTACGTTTTTCGATTTCATTGTCGGCACTGCCCGCAAACCTGAATAAGGTTTCAGCTAGTCCCATACCGATCACAATACTTAGTAGGTCAGCCAAGGTTTGCAGAACATCGAGGCGACCATAATCTTCAGGAGTTAAAAAATGAGTAGAGACTGGCACCATGATCAAAGCCAACCCTTTAGAGAGGGCAATGGCTGAAGCGTAGATCAGACTGTGCTGAACTGCGATGGGTAAATTAGCTATACGTTTTAACATGGTAAGCCTCCTTTCATTCAGATACTCAATAATGGAGCGAATTACAGGCCATATTTGAGAAAGTATTTAAATTCAGCTGGTTAGCAGCTATTTGGTTTTTTGTGGAACAGTTGATCGGTTTAAAAAGGAGAGGATTTCAATTTTGATTCGCAAAATGCGAAAACGGCCCGTAGGCCGTATTCGGTAGTTTTAAGGTATTCAGCTTATGCTGATTTAAATGGTTTACGTCTAAGTGTGAAAAAACAGAGTAGAGCCGTTAATAAACCCGCACTACCACTGCCCAGTGAAGGTGCAGGTGCCGCCTGCATACTGATAACGGTTTCAGTTGTCGGAACGTCTGCATACAAAGCGGTTACTGGGTCTGTTCTGATACTGAAAACGGCATCATTAAAGTCATTGTCGCCATAAGGCCTTACAAGATCCTCAAAGCCTAAAATGAGATCATCTTCAGCAGATAGACTGCTCATCATGGCAACATGGCGAGAATATTCATCTGCATTATCGATAGTTGCAAAGCTGTCATTCTCAGGGTTTAAGAAATCGATAGTGAACATGGCTAAAGGATCAGAGCTGGTATAGTCCCAGCCTTTTACTTGGCTGCCATCCCAGGCGTTTTGAAGGAGGAAGAAACCGACATTAGTACCTGCTTCAAAGACAGTGCCCCCTTCCATGTTAAAATTTGTACCATCGATATTAGTGATTTCTGCACCTCCAAGTGTGACAGTATCACCTGAAAGTAAACTACCTCCCCCTCCTTGTTCTGAAACATTGTTAAAGATCATTCCTGTTTCTATACCGGATAGATTTTGTAATTCAGATATACCGATATGACCAGAGCCATCCAAATCGATGTCTCCAAAGGTTAAGCCATCAAACGCATCATCGGTGAAGGTAAAATAACCTAGAGAATTTCGATATCCAGCTCCTTCATCTAGAAAGGTTATAGAGATATGCGCATCTTCTTGTAGAGTTAAATTAGGGTCATAGGATGTATCCAAAAATTCCTGATTAGCAACTGTACTCTCAGGCAGTGCAGTTTGAACTTCAGTTAACAGTCCTTCTTCAAGTTGTATGTTTACTAAGGAATCTGTTTCATCCTCAGCGGCCAGGGCATTCTGCGCGATAGAAATCATCACTCCTGTGAACACCATACTTCGTATTTGATGTTTCATATCTCCTCCCATACCTGCATGCATTAAAGGTATTACTGATAGAGCTAATTAAATTGCAGCAAGAGTTGTTCCATATGCTTTGAATTTGTAACTTATTGAATTTGCGTGTTTTGAAAGTTTTTGTGTCGTTGATCATTTTTTAAATGACTCTCAAATTGATAAATTTTCGCATTATGAAAGCGGCACTAAACATTGATGCGTGCTACCTTTTCTGCAATCTGACAACCACCAATTTCGATAAAAGCCAAAACCGCAGGTTGGGCAGTCGCTGTAGATTCGGTGGAATAAATAAACGTGGAGACGCCAGTTCTTATGCGGTCGATGGTGTAATCCAGTTGTGGGAATTCAGGGTAGATCTTTCCTCGGAAAATAACGCCAAAACGATTATCTTCTGCCTTAATCAGGCGTTTCAGAATATGGCTACCTTCGGCATTCCTAAACAGAGGAAGCAGAGCAATTGAACCTTCACATTGTTGATCCTGAAAACCGCTGACTTTATAGGGGCCTTGGTTTGCAGCTTCGATCGTGCCCAAGTATCGAAGCGAGGGAATATCTAGCGAAACAGCTCCGGCTTGTTCTTCCTGAGTACCGATATTAATGGTTTTTAATGTTTTTAAACCGAGTGACAAGCTGGTGGATAAAATTAGAACCAGTGGAAGTAGAATGGCCATTTTCATAGTTATCTCTCCTACGAACGCAGATTAATGTGACGATAAAGGTAAATAATTCGATGGCGGTAGCGCCAAATCCATCATGTAAAAAACTGTACCAGTCGTGATCGATCGTCATGGCGGATAGACGAAGCCCGTTAATGGTGAGCACTACTAGAGCTAAAATAACGGCGTGTTTAATATCTCTTCGCTCAAGTTCGCCATGTTTTAATAAACTCAGGGTCAACCACAGCAGCAACGCCAGAGACATATTGGTAAATGCTGAACAACCTGTAAGGACAAGTAAGCTAAAGCCGTTGGCTTGCACGATCGTATTTCCTGCAACCGCAGCTTCAATCTGAAATAGGGGTAAGAACAGACTGCTAAACCAGGCATCGAAGGTTAGGATTTGGTTAGCAAATAAGGTCAGACTGAGCTGGCAGCAAGGCTCCCTAATTGCCATTGCAAACAGGATCGTGGCTGCAATTCTGTGTTTCTCCTGCAATGGGTGGCGTAACCATAACCATGCAGATGTAGCGGCGACCAGCCAACTTAATAGGGCGTTAGGAATCAATAGTAATCCGCATAAAAGAATGCCCGCATAGATATAAATGGGCGTCGTTTTTACCTTGTTAAAACGTACCTCTAAGGTCAGTCTTAAACTGATAAAAAGTACAACCCAAACAACAAAACTATGTCCTAAGCCATTAAATACTGCAGCATTGAACGGCTCACTTAATAGCGTTCGAATCACTTCTGGTAGCAGTGCATTCAGCACCGCTAAGTAAGTTATTAATGGGAAGAACAGTGTTTCAGCTGACGCTTTGCTAGCTAAACTTCTCATAATGACCTCCTGTCGAACTTAAGGTTTAAGAAGCCTTTGTGGTGTGCAGCTTGTGCGTAGATCTCTAAAATTGAAGGGATAACAGTGCTATCGCTGTAGTACTTACAGATTCTGTGGTGAGCTGCGATCGACATGGCGGCTTTCTCTGTACCCGATTGGGTCCACCAGTTTGCAATCACTTTACCGAGCGCGTTTTCATCACCTGCCTGCACTAACCAACCGGATTTATGATCTTCGATCAGATCAGGAATCGCACCTAATCGATAACTAGCTACTGGGATACCTCGGCTCATTGCCTCGAGCGCTACTAGAGGCAGGCCCTCGCTTTTGCTCGAAATACAAAGCAGACCTATATCATTCCAATGTTGATCCATCTCGACCTGACCTAAGAAGTTGAGGTGGGGGTACTCGCGTTCTAAATCAGCTCTGAGTGGACCATCGCCATAGACATGGCAGGGGAGTTCCTTAGGTAATTTTTCTGTAATTCGAGCAAAAGCTTCGGGCCCTTTTTCGCCGGAGAGTCGGCCGACAAAAGCGACAGCCTTACCGCGTTCTGTTTGCAGTTTGGCGGGGGCTACAAAGTTAGCGATCTGTTGCGATGTGATAGGCAATCGAGAAGAGATTTCATCACTCACGCTAAGCACGCGGTCAGCTAAGATAGATGTGCTGTAGTCTAACCAGCTATAAAACCTTAATTTACCTTTACCCAGGTCCCCAGAATGAAAAGTGGAGATCACCGGTGTAGAGGTTAGCTTTCCGATGATTCGTCCAATAATCCCAGCTTTATAACCATGGGTGTTCAAAATACTGGGGGAGTGTGTGAGTAGCTTATACAGCTCTTGGTAGCTACTTAAACATCTGTAAGGGAGCCCCTCTTCAGTTAACTTATCTTTTAGAGGGTGCGCGCCAAAATCTCGCATAAAGATAACTTCGCTACGGTAACCGTTTTGGTTTAACCAGCGAGTGAGGTTAAGAATATGGCTCTCGATCCCGCCTTGATGGCGACTATCAACCAGTTGATAAATAAGCCAGTCATGAATAGACATAATCCCTTCCTCCTATATCGCTGAGATTGTTCATCCAGATATCAGCAAGGCCTAGGCCATTCAAAAGCTTCTCTAGTAAAAACAGCTGGTTAGCTCATTGAGCCAATCTGAGTGGGTAAGGGGGAGCTTAAAATCAGGTTAATTAACGCAATTTGCAGAAATGTTTCGCATTTTGAGAAACAAAATGAGGCTGTGTTTTTTGGTTGTTTTTTAACTTATTGAAATTTAAGGATAAATATTTTGGCTGGCTTCTTGCTGTAACCAATACATCAAGCAAATTGGTTTCAATAGTAAGGAGAAATACTATGAAATATCTGGTCACTGGAGGCTGTGGGTTTATTGGTTCACATTTGGTAGATGCCTTACTAGCACAAGGTCATCAAGTCAGAGTATTGGATAACTTATCAACAGGTGCAGTGGACTATTTACCCGATCAGGTAGAGCTTGTATTGGGTGATGTAGCCGACCTAGCCATTGTTAAAGGTGCGATGTCAGAGATGGATGGCTGCTTTCATTTAGCGGCAATAGCATCGGTAGAGCAATCCAATTCTGACTGGGTGGGCACGCATAAGGTTAATCAGCAGGGTAGTGTGAATGTTTTCGAAGCAGCACGACATAGCGGCAGCAAAGACGCAATCCCTGTGGTTTACGCATCATCAGCCGCTATTTATGGTGACAACGCTACTATTCCTTTAGATGAAACATCAGCTCCTCGGCCTATCAGTGCTTACGGCGCTGACAAGCTAGGCAGTGAACACCATGCCCGAGTTGCTTGGCTAAACCATAAGGTATCCACTGTGGGGATGCGTTTTTTCAATGTGTACGGTCCCCGTCAAAATCCCTCTTCACCTTATTCTGGGGTCATTTCCATCTTTATAGATCGTATTCTTAACAACCTTCCCATTACGATCTTTGGTGATGGTAAACAAACCCGCGACTTTATCTACGTAGCCGACGTGGTCAAACACCTGATTGCTGCCATGGAAAATACCAAAGGTGAAGCATCAGTGTTTAATGTCTGCACCGGACAATCCACCTCAATTTTGCAGCTAGCACGAACCTTATCGATGGTAGCTGGAGTAGAGGTGAACATAGAACATAAACCTGCCAGAACCGGTGATATCGCAACTTCATTAGGCGATCCAGGCCGCGCTTCAGCAAGACTAGGGTTACGTGCAGATGTTGGCTTAGGCACAGGTATGGCCTTTACCGTTGATGCGATGAAAGAGAACTCTTTAAAAGAAACCGGTTAAAACGGCAGAACAGACTTCTTCCAGCGAGCTTGGTAAGTCCTACTTTAAATACTGTGCAGAGATCAGATTTAAAGTGGGGCTTACCTTTTTTATTTAGGGTGTTTGAGATTTGATAAAGTAATGAGCTCCTGATCCGCCCAGAAAGCCTGTAGTAGGGCGGTGTTAATCCGAATGATATATGAGCAATTATGATTGGCTCTTTTTCCATTCATCTGTAAGCATACCGGCAAACCCCCAATCCTCTTCTTCAATTTCCTGTATCACAATATGGGTATGTTCAGGTTTTTTTCCGAGTACTCTTTGTAGGGAGCCGGTAATGTCTTTAACAATTTCTGCTTTTTGCTCTCGAGTGACACCTTTGGTGACTTGAACATTTACATAGGGCATTTAAATCTCGCATTTATCAGTGTTGGATTGAATTCACAGATACATTTTCTCGGTAAAACAACAACTACAGGCTAGTAGACCGAGCAAGGTAGCATAGACAGGGAGGGAGCTCTATTGATGAAGGTTTGAACCTTAAGGTATTAGAGCGTTACATCTGTCTCTTTGATAAATTGCATTCAAATTTAGTAACCCTTTAAATAAAAGGGGAATACATCGAGATTTGTTACTAACTCTCCAAAATAACCGACAGGTTTTGGACCGGATAAGTTGCTAAAATATTGCGCAATTTGAGATAGCACAATTATAGACAAGAGCCCGAGTGATTACTGATGAATACTCCCAGCTGTGAATACGGTGTAAACGACAACTCCTACAAAATGGCAGGTGAGATAGCTGGCCTAACGCAGTTGGTCGATGACTTTTATCAGTTTATGGATGAGCTGCCAGAGGCGCAGACCATCCGTAAAATGCACCCAGACGATCTTTCCGAATCGCGCAAAAAATTAGCCTACTTCCTATCTGGTTGGTTAGGTGGCCCTAAGCTCTTTTCTGAAAATTACGGCTCTATTCGTATTCCCCATGCCCACAGCCATTTCCCTATTGGCCCAGAGGAGAGTGAAGCGTGGATTCTTTGTATGCAAAAAGCGGTTGAGAAACAGCCTTACGAAGAGCCGTTTAAGGTTTATCTGATTGAACAGCTTCGAGTACCAGCAGAAAGAATCACCCAAGCCTGCCGTCGATAGAATTCCTCTAGAAGCGTTTTCCTTTGAAGAATTTTTACCAATTTTTGAGCTTATAAAATGATCAAATTACTTCGCATCGTCAGCCTTCTTGAAGGCCTCTCTTACATCGCCATCTTAAGCGTTACACTTGGGTTTATCAGCCGAGATTATGTATCCACACTCGGTATGACCCACGGCATTCTATTTATGATCTACGTGATTCAGGTGCTGAACATTTCTCACAAAGAAAGTTGGACTTCAAAACAACAGCTAGGCCTGATGCTAGCATCGGTCATCCCATTCGCCTTTATCCCAGCTGAGATCTACCTGCGGAAATTAGAGCAGAGTAAACAGCCAGAGAAAGAAACAACGGCGGCATAGTTAGGAGCTACCACCGAATTTGGCAGAAGAAAGATACAGGGATGACTACAAAGTGGTGGTCAGTTTTCTTGACCACTGCTGAGTGAAAGATCTGTAGGGTGCAATAGCGAAGCGTATTGCACCGCGAAGGTTCTAGATTTGTCTAATACGCTCCGCTATTCCCCCCGACTTTCTAGCCACTAGCCACTTGAGGTCGGCGAAGCCGTCCTATCCCCCAACATACCCTAAAGGCATCGCCGTACTATCCACAACCTTACGCATAATAAACGCCGACTTAACCCCCGTTACGCCTTTAATCCGCGTGATCTTGCCGAGCAATATATCGTGGTAACAGTCCATATCTGCCACAGCCACTTTTAACTGGTAGTCAGCGTCATGGCCGGTGATCAGGTAGCACTCCATTACTTCCGGTAGGGATTGAATAGTGCGTTCAAACTCTTCAAACCGTTCGGGGATATGTTTGTCCATGCTGATATGCAGGATGGCGATAAGGTTTAGATCGATTGCGCGTTCATTTAGACGGACCACACGATCACGAATAACGCCGGATTCTTCCAGCTGTTTTACCCGGCGAGAGCAAGGGGCGGCGGTAAGGCCAACGCGCTCGGCTAGCTCCTGATTAGAAAGGTCGCCGTTTTCCTGTAATTCTCGCAATATTTTTAAGTCGAAGCGGTCTAAATTGACAGTAGATTTCATGGTTTTTTGTTTGTGCGCAATAAAATGTGTCTATTAAGTTTATTTTCTTTTTTTTTGTTGCGCAATTGGCGAAATAAAGTTGTTTTTAGATCGGTAATTGCGCATGTACCTCTATAAACTTCTCTTCATCGGTTGAGGGGTAACAAATCACATATCAATCAGTATGTGAGGGGGTAATCATCATGAGTGAGCGCTGCCAGCCTACGAGGGTTTATCGAATCTTTAACTCAAAAACTGATACCACAAGTGTCTACTGAAAAACTTCCCGCTGTCATTGCTTCCCCAAAGGCGCCTGACAGCGGGTTTTGCCGTTTAGGCTTTCTGCTCGAATAAAAATAATGGATTCGCACTATGTTTGATCATCGTAAATATCGTCGTTTTGAAACTGTCCGTTTGACCGATCGCACCTGGCCAGATCAAGAGATCAATAAAGCACCGGATTGGTGTAGCGTAGATCTACGCGATGGTAACCAAGCGCTGATCAATCCAATGAATGTAGAGCAGAAAACCCGCATGTTTACCTTGTTGGTAAAAATGGGGTTTAAAGAGATTGAAGTCGGCTTTCCATCAGCATCTCAGCCTGACTTTGATTTTGTACGTAAGCTAATTGAAGAAAACCGAATCCCAGAAGATGTAACCATTCAGGTGCTAACTCAAGCGCGTGAAGGTTTGATTGAGCGTACCTTTGAGTCCCTTGAAGGTGTGCGTCGCGCTAATGTTCATGTGTATAACTCCACTTCGGTTGTGCAGCGCCAGCAAGTGTTCAACATGAGCAAAGACGAGATCAAAGGCATTGCGGTACAAGGTGCGCAGTGGGTGCGTGATTATGCGGCTAAATACCCTGCGACCGAGTGGGAGTTCCAGTACTCACCAGAAAGTTTTACCGGTACAGAGATGGATTACGCGGTTGAAGTTTGTGATGCCGTCATCGCTGAGTGGAAACCAGAAACAGGGCAGGCGGTTGTGATCAATCTACCGGCGACGGTTGAGATGTCCACACCCAATGTTTTTGCCGATCAGGTTGAGTATTTCTGCCGTCACCTAAAACAGCGAGATCAAGTACGTATCAGCTTACATACCCATAACGACCGTGGTTGCGGTGTTGCGGCAGCAGAGTTGGGTGTTATGGCGGGGGCCGATCGTGTTGAAGGTACCTTGATGGGTAACGGTGAGCGTACCGGTAATATGGATATCATCACTATGGGTATGAACCTTTACTCACAGGGTGTTGATCCAGAATTGGATTTCTCGGATATCAAAGAGATTATCGAGGTAGTTGAGTACTGTAACGAATTGCCTGTCTCTGCCCGTCACCCTTGGGCAGGTGAGTTGGTGTATACAGCCTTCTCAGGTAGTCATCAGGATGCAATTCGTAAATCGGTTAACTATCACCAAGAGCACAACCAACTACATTGGGATGTGGCTTACTTGCCGATCGATCCACGTGATATTAACCGTGAATATGAAGCGGTTGTGCGTATCAACAGCCAAAGCGGTAAGGGCGGTGTAGCCTTGGTATTGGAGCGCGATTACGGTATCCAGCTACCAAAATGGATGCATATCCCGCTAAGTAAAGTGGTTCAGTCTGCTGCTGAGCAAAAGGGTATTGAGATCTCTCCTGAAGTGATTCACCAACTTTATCAACAGCACTTTGTTGCCGTACCAGAGCAATGGCAGCTTGATCGTTACGATCTGCACACTGACAACCAACAAGTTGAAGCTAAATTTAGCGTTGGTAACACTGTATTTAATGGCCAAGGTACCGGAGCTCTAGAAGCGCTAAGTGATGCGCTTGAGAAACAGTATGCTTGCTCCATCGAGATCACTCAGTTTGATGAACATGCCATCGCGACCGGCACAGCAGCGCAAGCGCAAGCAGCAATTGCTATGACAGTGAACGGTGTCAGTGCGCAAGGTGTCGCAACTAAGGAAGATACATCTGCAGCAGCACTGCAAGCAGCGCTAATCGCCTTTAGCAGAATTGCTGATCAGAACGCGGTAAGTGCGGCTTAGAATCGAAGAGAATGTGCAGCTACAGATCTGATCTGTAGCTGCAAAATAGCTATCATTTCTTACTAGACTATTTTTTAGAGCTAAGCGGGAAAACCTGCTGTTTTAACCAGCCTTCAGGCACATAGTCGCCAACCACTCCGTAATCCTGCGGCCACTCTTTTTGGCCTTTTACAGCAGTCCCAAAGAGATAATCGATAAAAGCAAAATGCGCTGCGTAGTTTCGATCAATCGCCGCTTTATCCGATGAGTGGTGCCAGTGGTGGAACTGTGGCGTCACGATAATGTACTTCAGCCAGCCAAAGTTGATTTGGGCATTGGTGTGATTTAGTACCGCTTGGAAGCCAACAATAATGATGTAGGCATCCAATACGCTTTTATCAAAACCCAGCACAAAGATCGGTGCTAACACAAAGCAGCGGGTCGCAATCAGTTCACCTATATGTTGGCGCGAGCCTGCTAACCAATCCATGGTTTTGGCGCTGTGATGGATTGCATGGAAGCGCCAGAAGAAAGGCACTTCGTGGTATACACGATGTAGAGCGTATTGAACCAGATCAGCGACTAGCAACACTAAGAACAGTTGCACATACCAGTTAATACCTTGAATCAGTTCTTGTGATCCGCGCTCTACTGCCCAACCAAATGCACCCGATACAAACTGATTCGCGACCAGTAACACAAAGCCGACGATTAGGTGGTTTACAAAAAAGTGGTGTAGATCGGTTTGCCATTCTGGACGCAGAATCGCTTGTTTACGATGGGGGATGATCTTCTCGATAAAGATAAAGACCAGGGTGGAGCCGAGTAGATCGAGAATAAACCAGTCCAAACCTATGTAAGGTGTATCGGTTGGGATCTCTCCCACTTCTACTCGATGACCGCCCAGCGCGATCGCAATCACAATTAAGACCCAAGCCAGAAGCCCTGCGCGTTTATTGGTATTTCGCACAAAGTTAAGTAGTCCCAAGCTACCCGAGATAATCAGCGATACAAACATCACTGTGCGCAGAACATTTACGTCATAAGCGGCGCGCAGCTCAGGCGTTGTAAGATACTCAGGGAAGTGAAAGGCGCAGACGCCGAGTAGTGAGAGTAGGGCAAGCGTTACGGCGATATAGCCACTGATACGGCCTTCGCCAAAACGTAGTTCGCCGCCTTCTAAGCGTTTGAGTAACATCCGTTGTCCTTACAGGAATCCAATTTGAAAGTGCAGGGATTATATACAAGGCAAGCGTTATTCACATCTTGCCCTGCAACATAAGCATCTAGAGAGATTCTATTGCGTTAGCCAAAATAGCGCAGCACTCATTAATCTCATTTTCAGATAGATTCAGCGCGGGCATAAACCTCAGGGTGCGTTCATTCGGGGCGTTCAGCAGTAGGCCATGCTCTCTAGCCTTATCCACAAGCTCGGGTGCCGATAGCTTGCCTGTGTCTAAGGCGATCAGAAGGCCTTTACCTCTAACAGAACCTAGTGAGTATTGCTGAGAAAGCTCAGCGAGTTTTTGGCTGAGTAGCTGACCCATCTGTTCAACATTAGCGAGAAAGCCTTGTTCCAGTACTTTATTCACAACCGCTTGCGAGACGGAGCACATTAACGGGTTGCCGTTATAAGTACCGCCCTGATCGCCGTATACAAAACAGCTGTGCTCGGCTTTGGTGAGCAGCGCTGAAATCGGTACGCCACCGCCTAAGCCTTTACCTAAGGTCATAATGTCCGGTTGGATATCTAAACCTTGATAAGCGAAGAGGTTACCGGTTCTACCGATGCCGGTTTGTACTTCATCGATGATCAGCAGCAGGTTGTACTTTTTACACAGGGCTTCTAAGCCTCTAACAAATTCGCTATCAGCTGGGATGACGCCTGCTTCGCCTTGGACTAGCTCAAGCATGAGTGCGACTGTATGTTGATCGATTACAGTTTCGGTTGCGGCTAAATCGTTATAAGGGGCTTTGGTAAAACCGCTCACTTTCGGCTCGAATAGTGGCGCAAAGGTCGCTTTACCGGTGGCGGACATGGTCGCTAGGGTTCTGCCATGAAAGCTCTGTTCAAAGGTGATGATTTTAAAAGCACCTTGTTTGTGAATCTGCCCCCATTTTCTTGCCAGCTTAATAGCGCCTTCATTGGCTTCAGCGCCGCTATTGGCGAAGAATACCTGATCAAAATCTGAGTTTTTACACAGGGTCTTAGCCAGCTCGATCATTGGTTGATTGTAGAACCCAGGGCCGGGATTAATCAGTTGTTGTGATTGTTCTATTAGTGCTTGCTGGATTAGATCTGGGCTGTGCCCGAGGGTATTCACCGCCCAGCCTTGCACCATATCCAGATATTGTTTGCCGTTCTGATCAAACAGGTAGTGTCCTTTACCTTGGGTAAAGCAGAGTTCTGGCCTTGGCGCGATCGGCATTACAAAGTCTTTATCGGTCAGCGGGTTGTTAACGGGCGTGTCTTGATCGCTTAATTGTGAGGGAGCTACTCCAGTGAAATAGGTCATTTTTATATCCTTGAGAGAATTTAGAGCAAAAAAAAGCCGCAGGGGTTACCTGCGGCTTTTCGGGAATTTGGAACGCTTAAGAGTTATTTGCGTCGTCGAGATCCAACACCCAAAGAGGCACAGGCAATCGATACGCGGCGTCGCAACGTAGTTGTCGTAAGAGTCTGTGTGTTAGGTGTGGTTTTCATAGTGGCTGAGTATGTCAGCCACTTTAGGTTGTGGTCAAGAGGGCTTGCTTGAATGGATTCTAGCAGACCAATAGATTCGGCAGGATCGAGTGATATTGATCCGCTGAATTGATCAAGGATTTAGCGGTAAGTGCTTCTACACCATAAACCTCGGTAGTGACGCCATAACGTTTTTTGATGTGTGCGAGTAGGAGATCAAAGTCGCCAT